>CAZSJE010000010.1:0-11093 GCA_964606835.1 uncultured Sphingorhabdus sp. | reverse complement strand
CGGTCATAATAGCCGCTGAACGGGCCGTTATAGATGCGCTTGGGCTCGAAGAAGATGACGGGATCATTATCCTCAATAGCAGCGATCAGCAGGCCCTTCGCATCATAGGGGTTGGAAGGGATAACCGTTTTGATCCCGCACACATGCGTGAACAGGCTTTCGGGTGACTGGCTGTGCGTCTGTCCGCCAAAAATGCCTCCACCGAAGGGCGAACGCACCGTCATCGGGCAGATATAGTCGTTCGCCGAGCGATAGCGCATGCGTGCCGCTTCGCTCACCAGCTGGTCGAGGCCGGGATAGATATAGTCGGCGAACTGGATTTCGGGTACCGGGCGCAGACCATAGGCGGCCATGCCAACGCCCGCGCCGATGATACCGCACTCGCTGATCGGCGTATCGAACACCCGCGTCTTGCCGTGCTTCGCCTGCAAGCCCGCCGTCGCGCGGAAAACGCCGCCGAAATAGCCGATATCCTCGCCCATCAGAACGACATCAGGATCGCGCCCCAGCATTATGTCGAGCGCGTTGTTGATCGCTTCGATCATGTTCATGGTGGCCATCAGCTCGGCTCCCATCCCGAACCGAATTTTGCTTCCTGCTCCTCATGCATTTGCGCCGACTGTTCCTTCAGGTGCCAGGGAAGATGTTCGAACACATCCTCAAACATGGTATCGAACGGCTGGTGCAGGCCGTGGCCTAAAATGCCATTCGCCTCCGCCTCTTTCTGCGTGGCCTTCACCAGGTCAGCCAGCTCGTCTGCTTGCGCTATATGCTGGTCATCGCTCCATTCATCGAGCAGGATGAGGTGCTTTTTCAGTCGATCGACGGGGTCACCCAGCGGCCATTTCTCGAACTCTTTCGCGGCGCGGTACGCGCCCGGATCGTCGGAGGTCGAATGCCCCTCAGCGCGGTAGGTGAAGTATTCGATGAAGGTCGGGCCATTGTTGGTGCGCGCCCGGTCGGCTGCCCAGCGCATCGCGGCATAAACGGCCAGCGGATCGTTGCCATCGACCCGCAGCGAAGCAATGCCATAGCCCACGCCACGCGCTGCAAAGGTCGTCCGTTCACCTCCAGCAATTCCTGAAAATGAGGAAATAGCCCATTGATTATTAACAACTTGCATGATCACCGGCGCGTTATAAACAGCGGCAAAGGTCATCGCGCTGTGGAAGTCACCTTCCGCCGTCGACCCTTCCCCGCACCACACTGCCGAAATCCGCGTGTCGCCGCGCGAAGCGCTTGCCATGGCCCAGCCAACTGCCTGCGGATATTGCGTCGCCAGATTGCCCGACACGCTGAAGAAACTGTGGCTGGGCGCCGAATACATGATCGGCAGCTGGCGGCCTTTCAGATGGTCGGCGCGGTTCGAATAGATCTGGTTCATCATCTTGAGCAGCGGGTAACCGCGCGTGATCAAAATGCCCTGCTGGCGATAGCTCGGAAAGGTCATGTCGTCGCTCGCCAGCGCCATGGTGGTGGCAACCGAAGTCGCCTCCTCCCCCGTCGACTTCATGTAGAAACTGGTCTTGCCCTGTCGCTGCGCGCGGAACATCCGGTCGTCAAAGGCGCGCACCAGCATCATGTTGCGGAGCATCAGGCGAAGCTGGTCGGCATCGAGGCCCGGGTTCCAGCTCCCCTTCGCCTGCCCGTCATCGTCGAGCACGCGCACCAGACCATAGGCGAAATCCTGCAAATCGGCAGGTTTGGAAGCCTCATCGGGCCGCGCGATTGCATCGACCGGAGGAACCGAAATGTCGCTGAAATCTGCTTCGTCGCCTGGCCGGAACTTGGGTTCAGGCACATGCAGGCGCAAAGGCGCAAGATTGGACTTTGTTTCCGACATCGCTTCCTCTCCGGCCCCGAAAGACCACCCGCGAATCACATGTGATTATTGTCCGCTCTTGTTATATAATTTCAACAACCCTTTTAGGTCAATAGTCCTTACCTATACCGCAACCGGAGCGCTGATATGCGCCTGCGGGGCATAGTCTAGCACCTCAAAATCCTCAATCTCATAACCGAAAATGCTGTCGGGTTTGCGCAGCAAATGCAGCTTGGGCGCGCCGGAGGGTGTTCGGGCTAGCTGCTCCTCCACAAGTTCGGCATGGTTCAGGTAGAGATGGACGTCACCACCCTGCCAGATCAGCTCGCCGGGCTTGTAACCGCATTGCTGCGCCAGCATCCGGATCAGCATCGCTGCGGAAAACACGTTGAAGCCGAAACCAAGCCCCAGATCGCAGCTTCGCTGGAACAGCAGCCCACTCAAAACGCCATCGGCGACGTGAAACTGATAGGTTTTGTGGCACGGCGGCAAGGCCATCTTGTCCAGCTCGGCCACGTTCCACCCTTCGAATATGTGCCTCCGCGAACCGGGATTGTTTTTCAGGCTCTCGACCAGCAATTCGATCTGGTTGATGCCCTTCTCGGCGCGGCGATAAAGCCCCTGCCCCGCATCCTCGAAACGCGGCCAGTTTACCCATTGCGCGCCATAGACCGGCCCCAGATCGCCCCATTGCGCGGCAAAGGCTTTGTCATCGATTATGCGCTGTTCGAAATCCTCCTGCGAAATCGGCGAACCGGTTTCGCGCCGATAACGATCCAGCGGCCAATCGGTCCAGATCCGCACCTTCTGTTTCAACAGCGACCGGATATTGGTGTCGCCGGTCAGGAACCACAGCATCTCGCGTGCCGCAGTCTTCCAGAAAATGCGTTTGGTGGTGAGCAGCGGAATGGCATTGTCCGCCAGTGAAAACCGCATTTGCGCCCCGAACAGTGCTTTGGTGCCCACCCCCGTCCTGTCGCGTTGTTCCGTCCCGTCGCGCCAAACGCGCCGCATCAGGTCAAGATATTGCTGCTCATAATGCGTCATGACGTCAATTATTGTCCCCGAATCCATTTGGTGCACGCTATGCGTCTCTCGACCCAATCGCAATGTCGCAGTAACGCCATCTTTGCGCTTGAAAGCCGCAAAGCCCGCTTCTATAGGCACCGCCTGCCTAGCGGGCCATGCGCCCGTGTCCGCATCGGTCGGGGAATAGCTCAGCCTGGTAGAGCACTGTCTTCGGGAGGCAGGGGCCGGAGGTTCGAATCCTCTTTCCCCGACCAGTTTTCGTTTACAAATACTTACCTTGCAAGCCTCTGCGGTTAACCAATCCTTGAGGTTAACAGATTAACGCGAGGCAATGCACGCGCGCATTGTCATTGTCGACGACAGGGCCACCAATCTGCGTATCTATGCGCAGTTCGTGGCCATGATGGGTCCAGACTATAGTTCCAAATGCTTTCAAAGCGCCTTGGAGGCGCTGGTGTGGCTTGAAACCGAACCAGCCGACCTGCTGATCGTCGATTACCGCATGCCCGAAATGAACGGCGCAGAGTTCATCCGCCGGTTGCGCGAGCGCAGCGGCGGCGGCGGCGCACCGGCAATCGTCATTACCGCCCGGCAGGACCGCGAATGCCGAATTACCGCGCTCGATGCAGGAGCCACCGACTTTTTGCAAAGCCCGGTTACGGACAGTGAGTTTCGTGAGCGCGCCAGCCTGCTGATCAGCCAACACCGGAAATGCAAGGAACTGGAAAATCACGCTTCCATGCCTTTTCCGCAGGATCCCGACAATCGCGCTTCGCCCATTGCCAAATCGATGCTTGAACAGATTATCGACACGACGCCGATCCTCATCAATGCCACCGATCGCAACGGCAAATTTCTCTTCATGAACAATTACCAGGCGGCAATATTGCAGCAGGAACCCGATCTGCTGGTTGGGAAGTCCTGCTATACAATTTTGCCCGCTGCTTTGGCCGAGCGCGAGCGGCGGCGGAACATGGTGATCGTCGAAACCGGCAGCTCGATAGCCAATTATGAGGAAGTCTATGTCAGCGACGGCGTTTCGCTGACCTTTCACTGCAACAAGTCGCCGCTGCGCAACATGGATGGGCAAGTTATCGGGGTATTGACTTCGGCCGTCGACATCACCGCGCGCAAATTTGCCGAAGAACATCGTGCCCATTTGGCTCTGCACGATCTGTTGACTGGCCTGCCCAACCGCGCGCTGCTCTCGGAAAATATCCGCGAAACTATCCAGGGCTGCGAGGCCAGCGGCAAAAAGGCAGCTCTGCTTCTGGTCGATCTCGACCGATTCAAGGTCATTAACGATACGCGCGGACATCAGGCAGGCGATATGCTGCTTCGTTCCGTTGCTGAACGGCTGAGCACCAGCCTCGACCAAAGCTGCTTTGCTGCACGGATCGGTGGCGATGAATTTGCCATCATCTTGCGCGACAAAAACGGACTGGAAGACGTGCGCGCCCACGCCCAGCACCTATTGACCCAGATCGGCAGCCCTTACCGTCTTGACAATTCGGAACAAATGATCGGGGCGAGCATTGGTATTGCCATGATTCCCGACGACGCAGCCACACCCGATGAATTGCTACGGCTCGCCGATCTTGCCATGTACGATGCCAAATCGCGTGGTCGCAACGGCTACCGCTTCTTTTCGCCAGAGCTGAATCAGATCGCACAGCAAAATGCCGAGGTAGAAGCCGATTTGCGAGCGGCACTTGATAGTGACGGCTTCGTGCTTGAGTATCAACCGATCGTCGATGCGATGACCGGCGACTATTGCAGCCTCGAAGCGCTGCTTCGCTGGGATCATCCGGTCCGCGGTCGGTTAATGCCGAGCGAATTTATCCGTGTCGCCAATGATTCAGGCTTGATCAACCGGATCGGGCTTTGGGTCATTGAGGCGGTATGCCGCGAAATTTCGAACTATGCGCGCGAAGGCATCGCCTTGCCGCAGATCGCTGTGAACGTCTCGCCCCGACAATTTCAATCACCGTCAATGTGCAATGAGATCGTTTCCAAAGTGGAGCAGCATGGCATCGTTCCTGGCATGCTAACGATTGAGATCACCGAGGAATTGCTTCTGGACCAAAGCGCCGAATTGCAAGCCCAACTCGGTCGGTTGCGCGAACGCGGGATCGATCTGTCCATAGACGATTTCGGCACTGGCTATTCATCTTTGCAATATCTGCGCGACATCCCGGCGAAAAAGCTGAAAATCGATCAGACCTTTGTGGCACGGATCGAGCATTCAACCGCCGATCGCGCAATCATTTCAACGATAGCACATCTTGCCCATGCTCTCGGCATGCGCGTGGTTGCCGAAGGCGTCGAGACCGAAGCGCAACAATCATTGCTGCGTGCCGCCGGCTGCGACGAATTGCAGGGCTATTTGTTCGGTCGTCCACTGACCAATGCCCAGATGCGGGCACTGTTTACGACGAGCCCCGGCATAGAGTCAGGGCGTTCGCTATGACAAAAATGGCCACCTCCGCCAGCGCTGCCCGATCCGAGGCAAAACACGCGAATCATGAATGGGAGATGGTCCGAAATCGGCTGTTTCTGGGCCTCACAGCCTGGGCGGCGAGCGTCCTGCTGCATGCAGAAGCATTTGTTTCCTATGCATTTTCGATCTATTTGCTTGCCCATTTGGCGTTCTATTTCGCGGTGCGTTCGGGCCTTTTGAAAAAGCAGGTCTATTATTTTATCAGCATATTCGCCGACACCAGCATGGCAACGATCATGATGATCCAATCGCCGGCGGAAACGTCATTCCTCTACCCGATTTTTTTGTGGATGGTTTTGGGCAACGGTTTCAGGCTGGGGCTGAAATGGCTGGCAGTGGCCTCCATTATCGGGACGATCGGCTTCACAATTCCGGTGCTGGTTACCGATTATTGGCAAGATAAGCTTACATTGGGTTGCAGTCTGATCCTGGGCCTGATCGTCATTCCCGCCTATTGCTCGACCCTGATCCGCAAATTGTCTCGAGCCAAGGAACAGGCGGAAACTGCTAACCGCGCCAAAAGCTATTTCCTTGCGAGCGTCAGCCATGAGTTGCGCACGCCGCTCAATGCAATCATTGGCTATGGCAACCATTTGAAACAGATGGAAATGCCGAAAAGCCAGCACGATATGATCGATGCCAGTGTGAAGGCCGGTGAGCATCTGCTGTTGCTGATCGATCAACTGATTCAAATCGCTCGCAACGACAGCGGTTCGACGCTGGTGCAATCAAAGCCCTTAAAGCCCACCGAGCTTATGGCCGAAATTCGCGACATCATGAAAGTGAGGGCCGATGACAAGGGGTTGGCATTACAGCTGCACGCTGCGCCGCTAAGCGACACGCTGGTCAAGGCGCCGAGCGATGTTGTCCGCAATATCCTGCTCAATCTGGTCGGTAACGCCATCAAATTCACCGAGTCGGGTTCGGTGACCATTTCGGGCGAATTGTCGAAAGAAGGTGACCGTACGGCCTTGACTCTGATTGTAGCGGACACTGGAATCGGAATTGCCGTCGAAGCTCAGAAAAGGATTTTCGAACCCTTCCAGCAAGCGGATGAAACGGTGCTGAACCGCTTCGGCGGAACGGGCCTTGGCCTGGCCATTTGCCGACAGCTTCTCGACCAGATCGGTGGCTCGATAGCCGTGCGCAGCGAGCTGGGGTGTGGGACCGAATTTGTCGTAACCGTGCCGGTGGAACGCATCGAAATCGAAAATGCCCAGATTGAGCCGGATCCGGCGCTGGAGCCTGCGGTTAAACTGTTGGCGCTGGGTCAATTCGAACCAACGCTGCTTGCCAAGGCGCAGGCGGCCGGCAATTATCACGTCCACAACATAGCGGCCAACGACGGACTGTCGCTGCGCGACGCGCTTGGGCAAGTGAAACTCGAAGAGTACCGGCTCGTTATTATCGACGACGGTCTGGTTACCCATTTCGATCCAGGCGACCCGCTTTGGAAAATGTTCGCAGATGCGCGCGTGGTACCGGTACTCGTGGCCAAAGAAGCCGACATCGATATTGGCGATGTCGAATTGCGCGCGGCCTTTGCCACGATCATCCCTGCATCGCCGCAGTTCGACGAAGTCCGCAGCGCGATCCGCATCGGTTGCTCATTCGCACCTTCGATGGCGGAGATTGAAAACCGACCAAAGGCTGCCGTCGAATACGCGGCACGCAAGGTCCTGGTCGCCGACGACAATCGCACAAACCGCCATATTCTGGGCGCGATTCTAGAGGCTGCGGGCCATGAAGTCACCATGGTCTGCGACGGCGACGAAACACTCGATGCTTTGGAAAAAGGTGGGTTCGATATTGTCCTTCTGGACGTCAACATGCCGCGTATGAACGGAATTGATGCCTGCAAAATGTGGCGGCAGATCGAAGGTGGGCGCTGCCATATCCCCATCGTAGGTGTCACTGCGGATGCGACGCTGGAGACCGAGGAACGCTGCCTGGGTGCCGGAATGGACCTCCGCCTGACAAAGCCGGTCAATGCGCCGCTGCTGCTTGCAACCATCGACAAATGCTGTGGCGACAGCCGCGCAACCCCTGCCTTGCCATCCCCGACCGACGACCCCTTCGCCACGGTCGTTCCTATGGCTGGGCACAGGTCTGCGGCAACGGTTTCGGTGATCGATCAGGACCATATGGCCTATCTGCATTCGATAGGCGACCAGAGTTTCGTCGACGAGATGATCGAGAGCTTTCTGCTGGATGTAGGCGAAAGCATGCAGGCTCTCGAAGAAGCCGTAGCGACCCGCGACGTGGAGAGGTTTCGCTTCGCTGCCCATGCGCTAAAAAGCTGTTTGAACAATATCGGCGCGAAGGTGATGGCATCGCTGTGCGCTCAGCTGGAAAAGATCACCGAGGGTGAGTTCAACACCAACGCCGGTCAGCATTTTCAAGTCGTTGTCTCCGAACTCGACAAGGTACGCGCCGCATTGGACGCGCCGTCCGTCAACGTCAGCGGACCTGCTGCAAGCTTCGGTTGATCCTGCGTTCCTGCGCATCGGCAAGCCGTTCCATTTTACGCACATCGGCTTCAGTCAGCGTCATTGCGGTTTCGGCCCAGATGTTGGTAATCCGCAACAGTTCGTCCAGTTCGACCGGATTGGAGGCACGCCGCGCAAGATAGACCGCACGCTCCGCGGCGAAACGCTGCCGGTTCTTTGCGCAATAGTCGACAATTGCCGCTTCGCCCTGCCCATCGTCGACCAATATGTCGACAATGCCCATGTCATGAAGCTCTTCTGCACAGTACAGCTTGCCTTCGAGGATGAACTGCTCGGCCAGCTTGCGACCTACTCGCCGCACCAGAAAGCTATATGCGCCCATCCCTGGAAACAGGTTGAAAACAATCTCTGGAAGCCCAAGCCGCGCGCTACGTTCCGCGACCAGCACGTCAAACGCCAGCGCATGCTCGAACCCACCACCCAGCGCATCGCCCTGCACCAATGCAAAGGTGATGATGGGCGCGCCGAACGCATTGGTATTGGCATGCTGCATACGCACACAGGTTTCGGCATATTTGCGCATTGCTGCAAGATCGCCGTTGCGGATGTTTTCGGCAAAATGCCGAAGGTCACCTCCAAGATTGTAGATCCCCGGCGTTTTCGATCCACAGACAAAATAGCGCAGATCGTCCGGCCCGCCATTGGCGGCAAAGGCATAATTGTCGGCGATCCAGTCCTGGACCTCCTGCACTTCCGCCCCAAGGCTGTAGGTATAGCTGGGGCGACCGGTCTGGTTCATGAAGCACCAGAAAATCTGGTCCTGCTTGTCATGACGGACAATGATTTCGTTGAAACGCCGACCGACGATAGGCACGCCCAACTGGTCGCCAGCGCCGAATTGGCTGGCAGGCCTTCTGATCATATTGAGCGCGTCACTCAACGCGCGGGTGTGGATAGCCATCTCGCCCTCTTGCGAAGCAATGTTACTGGCCACCCCAACCAGTTACCGTGGGCATAGCAGAAATATTCCACGGTCAACGCAAAAAATCCGGGACTAGAAGGCGCTGTATCAAATCAGAGCATTTACCAATTGTTATATTTACAAAAATTTACCGGTAAATTCCGGTAAATTTTGCAAACTGCAATCCATTGCTGCGTTTCATGCCCCCATTACCCGCGGTGCAGTGCGCAGAGCTTGTTCCCCGAAGGATCGCGTAGATAGGCCAAATAAAGCTTGCCAAACGCGCCTTCGCGCCAGCCCGGCGGATCTTCGATCGCGGTGCCGCCAGCTGCAAGGCCGGCCGCATGCCAAGCATCGGCTTGCTCGGGCGAGGCCATCGAAAGACCAATTGTTCCGCCATTGGCATGGGTGGCCGGCTCGCCGTTGATAGGCGGAGTTACCATGAACAATCCGCCATTGTTCATATAGATCACCCGCCCCTTATCGTCTTGAATCCCCGGTTTTCCGCCAATCGCCTCGAATGTTGCATCGTAAAAGGCTTTGGACGCCTTAGCGTCGTTCGTGCCAACCATGACATGACTGAACATTATCCTAGTCCTCCTGTAACATATTACCGCGCAGCGGAGAGAAGACCTTAATTCTTCTGATGCCCAGTATTGGCAAGCCCTAATCGTCCACCCAGCGCATCAGGCCATTGTCGCCTGCTACCACCTGTCCCTTTGAGCCCACCGGTTCGACCTTGCTGTCGGTCAGGAATGCGATCATCGCTTCGTCGCTCGCAGGTACGGTCGCAAGCAGGCGATTGCCTGCCGGTGTCCGCGCAATCACCGTGCCGACGCGCGGCGAGCCATCGCGTTTGTAGAAAACGGTATAGGTTTCAATGGTCGCGGGGCCGACATATTCACCGTCTACATCGGGCACCTCCCCCCGCCGCTCCTTGGCTTCGGCATTACAGTCGAATTCATGCGGGAAGACCGCGTCGGGCATCGGCTCACTGGAAATCACAATCGCATGATTGTGCGTTGCGTAGCCGCCATTGGCAAAGAGTAACGCGGTCCCGCCATCGTGGCGCAGCTTGTCGACCATCGAGGCGACCGCATGGCTCATATAATTACCCACCGGACCACCGCCGAAAGTCAACCCACCAAAGGCCGTTATCGGCCGCTCCACCGGCCAGCCAATTGCACGTCGCGCCATTTTCGGGATGCAGGGAAAGCAGGAGTAGAGTTCGACATCGGTCAGGTCCGCGGTGGTCAGGCCGTTCCTCTCCAGCGCCCGTTCCAGCGTCACGTCGATGGCAGCAGACGAGGCATATTGGTCGCGCTTCAGCAGATTGTGCGGCGTGTGTGCGGCTGCTCCCATACCGACATAGATGATGCGGTCTTCTGCAATCCCCGCCGCACGAGCGTGGGCCAGGCTTGTGACAATGAAGGCCGCGCCCTGATTGACGCTGGAATTCGCTACCATGCGCTTTTGATATGGAAATGCGATAGGACGGTTGTCGGCATCGGGCGCAGTAATCGCTTCCGGAGCCATTTCCGCCTGAAGCCAAGCATTCGGATTGCAAGCGGCAACACGCGACATCCCCGCCCAGATCTGCCCTGACTCCGCCTGCGCCTCGTCCAGCGTCTGCCCCCAAGCGGCGCGCGTGGCATTTTCGTAAAGCGGATAGACATCGGTCGGGATCACCAGGCCATATTGCGCTAGATGCTCGATCGAACCGGCAACGGCGGTTTGCGCTGGCCGACTTGCCTTGGCCGCATCGGCAAAGACATTGGGCTTGGAACCATCCGTCCGCTGTGCGGCCGCGCGCTGCGCCGCAGTCCGCAGCGCCTCACCACCGACAATCGCGGCAATGCCGATTTCGCCCGCCCCAATTCGATTGGCTGCCTCGTTGAGCAACTGCGTCGGGCTTTCACCAGTGGGGTACGGCGTCTGTTCGACATGCTTTGGCGCTATGCCGAAATGGTCCACAAGATGCTGCGCGCAATTACCGAATTTGCCAAAGCTGATCTGCGCAATCACCGCAATGCTGTCCAGTTGCGCAATCCAGCCACCGCCCGCATCGGCTTCTGCTATTTTGAGCGCCTCCACCATCAGGCCGAGCGAGTCATGCACACATTCGCGGTCGTTAAACTGGCCGACGCCGATGATGACAGGAATGCGGGTTTCGTGGGCCATCACGGCATTTGATCAAAGCTTTGCGATAGCGCAAGCAAATTTAACCGAACGATTAAAATGGCGGACAGACAGGGATTCGAACCCTGGGTACTATTACTAGCACAACGGTTTTCGAGACCGCCCCGTTCGACCACTCCGGCATCTGTCCGC
>CAZSJE010000009.1:21905-27385 GCA_964606835.1 uncultured Sphingorhabdus sp. | reverse complement strand
ACGATCCCGCCAAGCCGATGGCCATGGCCACGCTGCACTATTTGCTGAAGCGGGGATAATCCTCCCTCACCGAGGGAGGGGACCAGCCGCAGGCTGGTGGAGGGGCGCGTGTCAGTTCTCCTGAGCTTTGATTGGAGCGCGACTAGAGTCGTGCCCCTCTACCATGCTTCGCGTGGTCCCCCTCCCCGTTCCAGGGAGGATCAAGCCTCGCCGAGCGTTTCAATGAGCGCGGCGGACATCGCATCCTCAGGGCTTTTCCCCCCCCAGATGATGAACTGGAACACCGGGTAAAAGCGTTCGCATTCGTCGAGCGCGACGTCGATAATTGTCTGCGCTTGGTCCACACCCAGCAGGCCATTGGGCGGCAACAGGCTGCCATGGCGGAACAGGATGATGCCATTTTGCGACCACAGGTCGAAATGGCCGAGCCATAGCTGCTCGTTGATCAGGCCCAGCGCCTTGTAGATCGCTTCATGCTTGTCCGAAGGCGCAGTAACATCTGGAAAGACTAGTAATTGCAGCGCATTGTCCTCTTCACGCCAGATGGCGCGAAGCTGATAGCTGGTCCAGCTGCCCTTGAACTCGGCAGTGACTTCCTCGTCGCTAATGACTTCATGGTTCCAGCCGCGCGCTTCGAACAGGGCGGACAGCATGTCGAGCGGCGCGGTCTCGTCGCGCTCCAGCTCGGCAAATTCTTCGTCCTGGTCGTGCATCCGGCCTCACCTGTCCTGTACGTGCTCAATGCACCCGCGCGGAATCGCGCGCAAGCCGCTTGGGCCGGTTAGCCGAACAAGTCTGTGGGCGGTTTGTGGATAAGGGTGGAAGCTGCCATTATTTGTGCGGGCGAACCTTGGCAGAAACCTTGCGCTTTGCAGCGGGCTTTGCCGGAGCCTTACCCTCCAGCGCTGCAACGCGCGCTTTCAGTTCCTCAGCCTCGGCACGCGCGGTTGCGGCCATTTGCTTCACCGCTTCAAACTCTTCACGGCTGACAAAATCGATGCCGCCCATCCATTCGCGGTTGCGTTCCTTGAACGCTTCCTGCGCCTCGCGCCCCATGCCGGCAACCGTTCCGGCGACGCCGTTCAGGAATTTGGAGATATCGTCGAAGATATGCTTTTCGCTCTGCATGGTTCAGCTTCCAATGTTGCCGGTGGCTGCCGGAACATATAGGCGTTCCGCATATGGGTTCAATTGGTCGATGGTGTAATTGAGCATTGCCGCAAAGCTAAGCCACGCGAGATAGGGCACCATCAACCAAGCGGCCAGCTTGCGAATGCGACCGAATATGACCGTGGTTGCAACTGCCAACACGAACATCAGGAGTATGACGTAAAAGGCAGTGGTCACCTGGTGCTGGCCGAAAAACAGCGGCGACCAAGCGAGGTTTACCAGGAACTGCGCAAGGAACAGCCCGATGGCCAGCCCGCGCTGCGGCGCGCCGCGCGCATTCAGGATGATCGCAAAAGCAAGCCCGGTCATAAAATAAAGAGTGGGCCACACCACGCCGAAAGCCCAGCCCGGCGGCTGCCAGTCGGGCTTCACCAGTTCCTGATACCAGGCATTGCCGCTGCCCGAACCCGACATCAGCCCGGATAGCGAACCGAGCACCATGACCGTCGGAACCACAAACAACGCCCATCGCAAGAGGGACATGCGAAGCTGGCCGGGAGAAGCTAACTGGCTCATGACATTTGGTCTTTCTGTGAGTCCAGTCATTCATAGGCAGGCTTGGCGGATACGACAAGGCCGCTCACCCATCGGGCAAGCGGCCTTTTGTCTTGTGCTGGAGCGGGACAGGCGTCCCGCCATGCGTTACTGCTTGCGCGTTCCGCTCAGCGGCATCTTTCCGAATGCGCCGGTGTCGACATCGCCGGTGATAGTATCGCCATCGACGGTGGCAGTGGCATCGAGCGTCAGTGGCATCGGCACAGTGATGCTCATTTTCCATTTCAGCGTGTTGCCCTCAACGGTACCGCCCGTGATGTCCATTGTGCCCATGCCGCCAGCCATCCGGCCAGTGAAGCTTCCGCCGTCGCTGTTGACCGTCAACACCGATTTCTGGTCGCCCATCGGGCTTTTGACCAGGACATCCCAATCGCCATCTACTGCTGACATATTTGCTTTCCTCTCTTTGGTGGGCTGTGTTGCACTGACCTTGGTAACATCAGTGTTAGCAACGGTGGTAGCAGCTTCGCTGGCCATTTCAATCGGCAATCCCAGCGCTTCGAGTTGCGGTTTCACCTTGGCCGCATCGCCGACGACCAGCCATGTGAACTTGCTTGGGTTCACCTTCGCCTTGAACGCGGCATTCATCTCTTCGGGGGTCAGCTTGCGATAACGGTCGGCCAGCGTTTCGACATAATCGAAAGGCCTGTTGTTCAGCCGGTCGTTCTGCATTTGCGCCAATACCGCGCTCGATTGCTCATAGCTGCCGGGAAGCTCCAGGATATTGCCATTGACCGTTAAGTCGCGTTCCGCCTGCGTTGCACCCTTGTCGCCGGTCATATCCTTCAAATGACCCAGGATCGCAGCGAGCGAAGGCCCAGTCTGGTTGGTCTGAACCGGGGCGGCAATGCCAAAGGGCATGCGGTCGACGCGGCCGGGAAGCTGCGAATAGCTGCCATAGGACCAGCCCTTTTGCTCGCGCAGATCCATGTTCAGCCGCGCGGTGAAATCGCCGCCAAAGACGTCATTGGCCGCGCGGAAGACGAACAGGTCATCGCTCCCCTTCGCATTCAAAACCTGCCCGCCCATGATCATCGACTGAGGCGAATTGGGACGGTCGACCAGCACGATGCGGCCTGCCTGTTCGGGCAAGGCAACATTGAATGCCTTGGCCGGCGCCGCCTTCGTCGCCGGCTTCCATTTGCCGAATTCGGCATCGAGCAATGTGGTGATTTCCTTCAGCGAGGTATCGCCGACTACGAAAATTTCCGCCTTTGCCGGATGCAACCATGCACCATGAAACGCCGTCAGGTCGGCGCGAGTCAATGCCTGAACCGATTCCGGATTGCCACTGCCCGATTGCGGCCCGCCATAGGGATGAGCCGGACCGTAGATGATCGCGGGCAATTTGCGCGAAGCGACGCCCTGTGGCTGCGCGATTTCACCCTGAATGCGCGTCAATTGCTGAACCCGGACGCGCTCGATTTCCTTTTCGGCAAAGGCCGGATTCTTGACCACATCGGCCAGCAAGGCGAGCGACGCTTTCAGATTGGGCTTGACCGCGCGCAGGCTGGCGACCGTGCGATCCTGCGTCGAAAAGACGTTCACGTCCGCGCCCAGCCGTTCTTCAGTCTCCGCCAGTTGCGTCGAGTTCAGCGTCGTCGTGCCTTCCATCAGCAGCGTGTTCACCATCGATGCCAGCCCGCGCTTGTCGACGGGATCGGCAGCAAAGCCCGCATCGAAACTCATGGCGACGCGCACCGACGGCACGGCATTGCGCTTGGCAAAATAGACCTTGATGCCATTCTTCAGCGTACCCGTTTCAACGGTCGGGAAATCGACATTGGGCGTGGCACCGGGTGCAGGCATTTTGCTGCGGTCGACACCCTGGAATGCCGTCATTCCCCCATGGTCATGCTCGCTTCCGGGCGGGCTGTAAAAGGCAGGCGAGGACAGGACACCGGTCCGCGCCGCACCGGCACCACCCGGCACTTCCTGATAGGCTTCGCGCTCGCCCGGTTCGACGATGATTTCCAGCACAGGCCGTGTCAGCCACTTCTGCATGGCAGCGGTAATGGTTTCGGGCTTCAGCGCGGCGAGCCGCTCCAGCTCGGTTTTGTAATAGGCCGGGTTGCCGACATAAAGCTGCCCCTCGGCAAGCGCAGTCGCCTTGCCGTCAAAGCCGCCGACCTGTTCGAGCCCGTCAATCCGCTGCGCCGCTTCGCTAGAAGCCACGCGTTGCACTTCGTCGGCGGTCGGGCCGGTCTTGATGAAATCGGCCATCAGCTCATCAAGTCGCTTGCCCACGGCTACGGCATCACCGCCCGGTTTCACATCTACGCTCAGCCAGAAAAGGCTGCCATGCACAAAGGGCAGGACGAAAGAGGTCACGCCCACCGCGCTTTGCTCCTGGCGCACCAATATATTGTCGAGCCGCGAGCTTGCCAATCCGCCCAGTACCGAGGCCCCGGCGCGCAGTGCGGTGAAATCGGGATCGGCCAGACCCGGTACCACCCAGTGGCGATAGATGCGGGTAACCGGCACCTTGTCCTTCATCCGCACTGTCTTCGGCGCTTCCAGCGTCGGGATCGGCGCATTGACCGGGGGCACATCGGGGCCACGGGCAATATCGCCGAACCATTTTGCAACCAGCGGCTTGGCGGTTGCGGCATTGATGTCGCCTGCCAGCACCAGCACGGCGTTGTTCGGCCCATAATAGTCGCGGAACCATTTCCGGAAATCCTCAATGTCGGCCGCCGCCAGATCCTCCAGGCTGCCTATGGTGCTGTGATGATAAGGGTGGCCGACGGGGAACAGGTTTTGCGACTGCGCATAGCCGACAAGGCCAAAGGGTTGGTTGTCGCCTTGGCGCTTTTCGTTGGAGACCACGCCGATCTGGTTCTTGACCGCTTCCTCGGTCAACCCACCGAGCAAATGCCCCATGCGGTCGCTTTCCAGGAACAGCGCCGATTCGAGCGCGCTGGTCGGCACCGTCTGGAAATAATTGGTGCGGTCGAGCCAGGTCGTCCCGTTCAGGTCGGTCGCCCCGATCTGCTTGGTATATTGGAAATAGTCGCCCGGCGCATTTTCGCTGCCATTGAACATGATATGCTCAAACAGATGCGCAAAACCGGTCTGACCCTTGGGCTCATGCTTCGACCCGACGCCATACCAGATCGAAACCGCGACAATCGGCGCCTTCCGGTCCTCGTTGACCAGCACAGTCAGACCATTGGGCAGAGTGAACTGCTCGTAGGGAATATCGACCTTCCTGACGAGGTCGGCGACTGGCGCGGGCTTAGTCTGCGCGATCGCAGCGCCCGACAGCGCGGTGCTGGACAAGGCCAGGGCAAGGGTCAGTTTGCGGATCATGTGATTTGCTCCCACAGCATTGGAATATCGTGCGCTGTGACATAGCTTGGCGTGCCGGAAAGACAAACGGTTGCTGCGGGAGAAAGCGGGCTTTTCGACAAAGCGCCGATCAGCGCCGATTGGGGGCTACCCGTCGACCAGCTTCAATAACTTCCGCTCCACCGGCGCAAGCACGGGCCCCAGCTCAGCCCCGCGTTTGAGCACCGCGCCACCTTCGCCGATCAGCGCCCACATGCCTTGGCGGTTGCGGAGTGCGGGGTCTTTGACGATACGGTATTCGGGGCGCTCGGCGGTTCGCCTGAAGGCCGAGAAGACGGCCATGTCACGGCCCAAGTCGATCGCATAATCGCGCCATTTTCCCGCCGCGACCATACGGCCATAGAGGTCCAATATTCGGGTGAGTTCGGCGCGGTCGAAGCCCACTTGGGCTGGCAAGCGCGCAT
>CAZSJE010000009.1:0-21805 GCA_964606835.1 uncultured Sphingorhabdus sp. | reverse complement strand
AATATTCGGGTGAGTTCGGCGCGGTCGAAGCCCACTTGGGCTGGCAAGCGCGCATTAAGTGGAAAGGGCGTAATGACTGCGCTCAAGCCGACTTCCGCGCACCCTTTTTCCGGCCTGCACTTTTCGCCGCAGCCGCAGCATCGCGTTCTTCAAGCAGCACAGCGAGCCGTTTTTGCAGCGTCTCCATCTCGCATTGCAGGATTTCCAGCTTCTGCGTCGCCGGGTCAAAGCGCTCGGTGCAGGGCGTGCCATAGGGGACGAAATTCTGCGTCTCGGGCTTTACCTCGACCAGCGTCTGCTTTGCCGGGATGCCTACCATCGTCGCCCCCTCCGGCACGTCCTTGGTGACTACAGCGTTGGCCCCAATGCGTGAATTGTTGCCCACAAAAATCGGGCCGAGGATGGCCGCACCCAGGCTGATAATCACATTGTCACCAATTGTCGGGTGGCGCTTTCCGCCGACCCCGCCAGTGGGGTTGGTACCGCCCAGTGTCGCGCCTTGGTAGATGGTGACGTTGTCGCCGATCTCGGCAGTCTCGCCGATTACGACAAAGCCGTGATCGATGAAGAAATAGCGGCCAATTTTTGCGCCGGGATGAATGTCGATGCCAGTGAGGAGACGAGCCAGATGGTTCACAAAGCGCGCCAGGAAATACATTTCGCCGCGAAACAGCCAATGCGCCATGCGATGCATGCCAAGCGCCCAGACGCCGGGGTACAGCAATATCTCCCAGCGCGAGCGCGGCGCGGGATCGCGCGCCTTGATCGAGTCCAGATATTCGACCAAATTGTTGAACATTGGCCTCAAATCTCCTGCCGCGACCGCTTCCCTTTTGGACAATTATCTCTCCAATTTGGGTCGCAGGTAAAAAGTTACAATGGCAAATTCGCTTTGGCCAGCATTTTGGTTGCAGGGTGCAACGATATTGATGGTAAATATCGCTTCATCCGATTAATTTGGGGTTATTGATCGAAGGAGCGCGCCGTTGAGCACCTATCTCCCCACGCTGAAACAGCTGCAATATCTGGTCGCGCTGGAAGAACATGGCCATTTCGGTAAGGCTGCCGATGCCTGTTACGTCACCCAATCGACGCTGTCCGCAGGCATCCGCGAGCTTGAATCGCTGCTCGGCCTGACGCTTGTAGAGCGGACGCGGCGTGTGGTGCGCTTCACCCCACTGGGCAAGAAACTGGTCGCCAAGGCGCACCGGATATTGCGCGAAGCGGAGGAACTGGCCGACATGGCCCGTGCCGCCGGAACGCCACTGGCCGATGAGCTGCGGATGAGCGTGATCCCGACCATCGCCCCTTTCCTGCTGCCAAAACTGTTGCCGCAGCTCCGCAAAAAATATCCTGATCTCAAACTCTATTTGCGTGAGGAAACTAGTGCTGCGGCGGTCGAGGCGCTGCACAAGGGGCAGGTAGACTGCGTGCTGATGGCGCTGCCTTTTGCCGCAGGAGATATCGAGCACGCCCATTTGTTCGACGACCGTTTCTATGTTGCTTTTCCCAAAGGCGAACCTGCTAATCCGCCTGCCACGGTCACGCCCGAAGAGGTAGACGAGGGCCGCCTGCTTCTCTTGGTTGATGGCCATTGCTTAAAGGACCATGCCCTCGCCGCCTGCAACCGGCCCGAACTGCGTGCATCCGCCACAATGCTGGGCACGTCGCTGCACACGCTGATCCTGATGGTCGACAATGGGCTGGGGCAGACCTTGATCCCCGAAATGGCAGTTAGGGCCGGACTGCTCGATGGCACCGAGGTGCAGGCCCGACCATTGGATGCCCCGCAGGCGACACGCGAGATCGCGCTGGTCTGGCGCACCAACAACCCACGCCATCCGGAGTTTGAATTATTGGCAGAGGCGATGCGGGAACTTTATCCAGCTTAGGCAGCGGCACTGGGCCGCGCCGAAACGCGCTCATGCCAGCCGCTCAGCGCATTGGCATCTTCGGGCAGTGGCAGGCCGATGAACGCCGCAAAGTCTATTGTGGTCAGCAACACAATATCGGCCATCGAAAATGCGTCCCCCGCGACAAATGCCCTGTCCTTCAGCACATTATCCAGCCGCTGCATCGCCGCCAGGGCCTTGGGCCGGTTGCTCTCGCCGAAATCGGCATATTGCGGGACAACCACGCGCGCGGTGAAGGGGTGGGTGTGCATCCAGACATGCGCCACCGGGTTCATCAACAAAAACTCGACGCGCCTGATCCACATATCGGTTTCGGCGATGGACAGCGCGTCACTGCCGAACAAAGGCGGCTTAGGGTGCAACGCCTCGAAATAGCGGCAGATGGCGACGCTCTCCCCGATGATCCGGCCATCGTCGAGTTCGAGCACGGGCAACTGCCCTTGCGGATATTTGGCGGTAAATTCGGGGGTCTTATGCTCGCCTTGGATAATAGAAAGCTGTTTCGTCGGAATGTTCAGTCCCTTTTCTGCCAGATATATCCGCACCCGCCGGGGGTTGGGAGCAGGGTTGGGGGCATCATAAAACAGCATCATTCAACTCCAGTTGCTCGCGCGGTCGGTGTCACTCGCTTTGGCCTCGACCCATTCTCCGTCCGACCCGCGATATTCCTTTTTCCAGAAGGGCGCTTCGGTTTTGAGCCGGTCGATCAGGAAAGCGCAGGCCTCAAGCGCTGCCGCGCGGTGGCCAGAGGCAGCGACAACCAGCACGATCGGCTCGCCGACCGCCATCCGCCCTACCCGGTGGATGATGGTGCAGCCTGCCAGCGGCCAGCGGCGTTGTGCCTCTTCCGCCAGCGCGGTCAGGCTGGCTTCGGTCATCGCGGGATAATGTTCCAGCTCAATTGCGGTTACGCCATCGTCACCGCGCACAATGCCGGTAAAGCTCGCGACGGCACCAACACCGTCGCCTTCCATCGAGGCCAGTACGGCCACAACATCGAATCGCGCGGTCTGGACGCGAACGTTGATCATCCGCCAGTGACCGGTGGGAAAATTGCCAGTTCGCCCACACCATCGAGCATCGCTTCGGGGCGCGCCATATGCTGGTCAAGCGCAAAACGGAGCTTGCCGGGGTCGGCAAAGGCGCGCGCATACGCGTCGCCCTGCCCAGCCATATGTTCGACCAGAGCGGCTATCGTGGTTCCCGCAGGCACCTCGCGCTCCTCCTGATCGAAACCGATCGCCTCTCGCACCCGTGCAAAATAGACTATGCGCACTGAGGTCAATCCATATGCTTGATGCCAACGCGCAGATAATCCCATCCGGTGATCAGCGTCAGGATTGCGGCGATCCACAGCAGCGCCAAAGCAGCCTGCTTGAGCAGCACAAAATCAGGCAATGCGCCAGCGAGAATCAGACCGCCAAAGGCGACCAGCTGCGCGGCCGTTTTCCACTTCGCCAGTTGCGACACCGGCATCGACACCCGCAAATCGGCGAGGAATTCGCGCAGGCCCGACACGATGATTTCGCGCAGCAAGATGATCAGCGCGGCGATGACATGCCAGCCGTCCACATCGCGGGTGAACACCAGCAACAGGATCACTGCGGCTATCATAATCTTGTCCGCGATGGGATCGAGGAATACGCCGAGTTTCGACACCGTCCCCTGCGTCCGCGCCACATAACCATCGAAATAATCGGTGATGCCCATCAGGCAGTAGAGTGCGAAGGCGAGCCAGTAATCGATCGGTGCCGGCTGGTGCCCGCCGGGTTTCAGGCTGGGCCACAGCAGGAATACCAGTATCGGCACTGCGAATATCCGTGACAACGTCAAGATGTTGGGCAGGCTGAGCATGAACGCCCTCTAGCGCCTGTCGTGAACAAAATCATCGTCCCTTTTGCCTTGCCCACAACAAAAGCGCTTTGCCCGCCCAGCCAGTGCCGCTACGGCGGCGTCCAGATCGAGGGGGATTTCAAGGCCAACCATGCAGACCACAACGTCACTGCTGAAAAAGCGGCATTTCCTGCCGCTGTTCGTCACCCAGTTCCTTGGCGCTTTCAACGACAACCTGTTCCGCACCGCGATGGTGATGCTCGTCATCTATTCGATTTACGACGATCCGACGCGCGAGGCGCAATTCAGCACCGTCGCACAGGGCCTCTTCATCCTGCCGTTCTTCCTGCTTTCGGCGATTTCGGGACAGTTGGCGGACAGTCAGGACAAGGCCGGTCTGATCCGCATCATCAAGACGGCCGAGATCATCATCATGCTGTTCGGAGCGGCGGGGCTATTGCTGCACAATGTGCCGCTGATGCTGGCTGCGCTTTTTGCCATGGGCGTGCATTCAACCTTCTTCGGCCCTATAAAATATGCGATCCTGCCACAGCATTTGTCTGAAGACGATGTGCTGGGCGGCACCGGGCTGGTCGAGGCAGGCACCTATATTGCGATATTGCTTGGCACGATTTGCGGCGGTTGGGGCCAGCAACTGGTGCGTGACGGTAGCGTGCCGAGTTGGACGATGGCGGCTGCGGTCATCGGTGTGGCCATTATCGGGCGAATTGCGGGCGGAATGGTCCCTCCTGCACCAGCCGAAGCCGCCGCTCGCGACCTGAAAATCGATCTCAACATCTTCACCGCATCCTGGCGGCTGAGCCGCGATGTGATGCGGGAGCGGCGCATTCGCCTGGCCATCATCTGCATCAGTTTTTTCTGGTCGATCGGGGCATTGCTAGCTGCGCAGTTCCCGCCGCTGGTCAAAAATGCGCTACACGCCGACGAAAGCGTGGCCACGGCGTTTCTTGCGATCTTCTCGATAGGCATCGCCATCGGCTCGGTTGCGGTTAACCGGCTGCTTAAAGGCACGGTGTCGGCGCGCTACTCGCCGATTGCCGCGATCATCATGAGCGTGTTCGTGCTGATGCTATGGTACGCTGTTGAAAGCTGGGGTGTGTCGACAGGCCCGCTTTATGACTTCCGCACGTTCATCACCTACCCGCTTGCCGATTTCGTGATGTTTGCGCTGCTTGGGATCGCCATTTTCGGCGGGATGTTCGTGGTCCCGCTCTATGCCTATCTGACCGTAACCGTTGCCAAGACTGAAACCGCCCGCACCATCGCAGTGAACAACATCATCAATTCAGGCTTCATGGTGTTTGCGTCGCTCTCGCTCGGCGCGCTGATCGGGATCGGCGCGACAATCGAGGGGACGCTGCTCTACGTTGCCTTTGCCTGCCTCGTTTCCGGCTGGATCGCGCGGACGCTGCAACAAGCCACGGATTAGGCTATAAAGGTGTAGAACACCGTGAAGAACGCTCCGAAGCTGATCATGAACAAATGCGTGTCGTCGTTCTGCCACCATTTGCGCTTTGCCGCTTCAATGATCTCTTCCTCGATCATCAGCGCCTCAGGCGGCAGCATCCGCCGCATATAATGGCCTGCGCCTTCGCTTGTTAGAACCAGTCTGCGTTGCATTTTCCCGACCCCTTCTTGTTGTTGGTCGGGGTGTTAACCTTTTGTTAGGCATATTGGCGACCTGCAAAGAGGGTTAACGCAAGGTTGCCGGGCGGCTGTGCCAGATTGCGACAGGTGCCAAGAGTGGACGCCGCTGTTGACCTTGGCGCAAAAAGTCTCAAATCAAAACCCAAGCGCGGGTTACCCCCGACTCGCCGCCCCCAAGAGGAGAGACATCGTGGACAGCTATCTGAAGCATTATATCAACGGACAATGGGTCGACAGCATCGGCGGCAAACGGCACGAAGTGATCAGCCCTTCGACCGAAGAACCCTGCACCGAAATCACATTGGGCACGCAGGCCGATGTCGACGCAGCGGTCGCAGCGGCGCGGGCAGCATTCAAAAGCTTTAGCCAGACCAGCCGGGAGGAGCGGCTCGCGCTGATGGGCCGCATCGTTGAGGAGTATAAAAAACGCATTCCCGATTTCGCAAGATCGATGGCCGCCGAAATGGGCGCGCCGGTCAGCTTTGCGACGATGGCGCAGGCGCCTGCCGGCCTCGGCGGCTTTCTGGGTACCGTTCCGGCGCTGGAAAATTTCAGCTTTACCGAACAGCATGGCAAGAACACGGTTGTCTATGAACCGATCGGGGTAGTCGGTATGATCACGCCTTGGAACTGGCCGCTGAACCAGATCGCGCTAAAGGTTGCTCCTTGCATCGCGGCGGGCAACACAATGGTGCTGAAACCAAGCGAAGAATGCCCCGGCAACGCCGCGATTTTTGCCGAAGTCATGCATGCAGCGGGCGTTCCCGCGGGTGTTTTCAACCTGGTCCAAGGCGACGGCCCGACGGTGGGGGCTGCCATCTCCGCGCATCCGGGGATCGACATGGTCAGCTTCACTGGTTCGACCCGCGCCGGGGTTCAGGTGGCAATTGCCGCCGCGCCAACCGTCAAGCGCGTGCATCAGGAACTGGGCGGCAAGTCGCCGAACCTCGTCCTTCCCGATGCGAAATTCGAAGAAGTTCTGCCGCCCACCGTGCAAGGCGTGCTGATCAACACAGGACAAAGCTGCATCGCGCCGACGCGCATCCTAGTGCCCAAGGAGCGGGAAGCCGAAGCTGCCGGTTTCGTCACCGCGATGTTCAACGGCACCAAGGTTGGCGATCCGCTGATCGAGGGCACGCATATCGGCCCGGTGGTCAACAAGGCGCAATATGAGAAGATCCAGGGCCTGATCCAGTCTGCGATCGACGAGGGCGCGAAGCTGGAAACGGGCGGCACAGATCGTCCTGCCGATCTCAACCGCGGCTATTATATCAAGCCTACGGTCTTCTCTGGCGTGACCCCCGACATGCGGATTGCCAAGGAGGAAGTGTTCGGCCCAGTGGCAACGATCATGGCTTACGACTCCCTGGAACAGGGCGTGGAGATTGCCAACGACACCGAATATGGCCTTTCTGCCGTGATCAGCGGCGATCCCGCCAAAGCCGCCGACGTCGCACCGAAACTGCGCGCAGGGATGGTGGCAATCAACAGCTGGGGTCCTGCACCCGGCGCACCATTCGGCGGGTACAAGCAATCCGGCAATGGCCGTGAGGCTGGGTTGTTCGGGCTGAAGGACTTTATGGAAATCAAGGCAATCAGCGGACTGCCTGCCTGATGAAACATTTGGTTGGTGTTCTGGGCGCGGGGTTGGCACTTGCCTTCTCCGCGCCTGCCTCGGCACAGCTAAGCAAAGCCGAGGCAAAAATGGCCGCGACGGTCGATGCCGAATATGAGCGCTCGGTCGCTTTGCTCGAAAAGATGGTCAACCAGAATTCGGGGACCATGAACTTTGCGGGCGTCAAGGCAGTGTCCGAAATGATGCGCGCCGAGCTGGAGCCGTTGGGGTTTAAGGTCGAATGGCAGGACATGGCCAAGGCGGGCCGTGCGGGCCATCTGGTCGCGACCAAGACTGGCAAGAAAGGCACCAAACGCCTGTTGCTGATTGCCCATCTCGATACGGTGTTCGAACCCGACAGCCCCTTCCAGAAATTCGTGCGCAAGCAAGCGAACGGGATCGATGAGGCAGAAGGTCCCGGTGCGGGCGATGACAAGGGCGGGATGACCGTGATCGTCGCAGCATTGCGCGCAATGCAAGCGGCAGGCACGCTGAAAGACGCCAATATCGAAATCCACATGACCGGCGATGAGGAAGACTCCGGCGATCCGATTGAGGTCACCCGCGCGCCGTTGATCGCGGCGGGAAAACGCGCCGATGTTGCACTCGATTTTGAGGGGCTGTTCATCGACGGCGGCAAGGATATGGGCTCGATCGCCCGCCGTTCCTCGAACAGCTGGAAACTGGTGGCGACGGGAAAGACCGGACACAGTTCGTTGATCTTCAATAGCGAATATGGTGATGGCGCGATCAACGAACTGGCGCGAATCATCACACGCTTCCGCACCGAGCTGCCCGAGCCGAACCTGACCTTTAATGTCGGACTGATCACCGGGGGGCAGGAGGCCGAGCTGGATTCTGACGGCATCCGCGCCACCGCCAAGGGCAAGACCAATATCATCCCCGGCACTGCAATTGCGCGCGGCGATTTCCGAACGCTTTCGGAGGAACAGACGGCGCGGGTGAAGGCAAAAATGCTTGCCATCGTCGCCGACCATGCACCGCTCACCGGGGCGGAACTGACCTTTGAGAGAGGGGGATATCCGGCGATGGCTCCGACCGAAGGCAACAAGGCGTTGCTCGGCAAGCTGAACAGCATCAACCGCGATCTGGGCCTGCCCGAAATGGCCGCGCTCGATCCGCTAAAGCGCGGGGCGGGCGATATCAGCTTTGTGGCGAACGATGTCGACGGGCTGGTCGGGCTCGGCACCGCCAGCCGTGGCGATCACGCACCGGGCGAGACTGTAAGCCTCGACAGCATAAAGCGGCAGGCAAAGCGCGCGGCGATATTGATGAGCCGACTAAGCAGAGAGAAGGCCGAATAATCTGACGGAGCTGTTAGAAGGACTGAGTTTCGGCTGGCGCACTGCAGTCCTTAGCGTGGCGTTCGTCCAATTGCTGCTGCTAGCGCTCGCATTGTCGCGGACCTTGCAGAATCGCGCGGCCAACCGGACGATGTCGCTGCTGCTGATCGTCCTTGCCGGCATCATTACGCCGTGGATGATCGGCTTTGCCGGCTTCTATGACAAATGGCGCTGGCTGACCTTTGCGCCGTTCCAGATCACCCTCGCGGTCCCGCCGCTGTTCTGGCTGTATATTCATGCGCTGGTTCATGGGACGCTGCCTGCGGGAGCATGGCGGCATCTTCTCCCCGCGATGTTGCAATTCGCCTTTCTGGGCAGCAGTTTCTTGCTGCCTATGTCATTGAAGGAGCAGTGGGCCGATGCGAGCTCTTTCGCCTTCAGCGCGGTGGTGAGCATTGCGCTGATGATTGCACTGATCGTCTACGGCCTCAAATCCGCGCGCCTGCTCAGCGAGTATCGGACCACACTCGCCACCGCCCGATCTGACGACCACCGCTACGCCGCGCGCTGGTTGGCCGGTGCGCTGGCTGCGCTTGGGACATTGTTCATCATCTGGACGCTATATCTGTTCTGGGACCTGATGTCGCCGCTTGGGTATAAAGGCCTGATGGGGCTATACATCGCCATTGCCCTCTTCGCGCTCTATTTGGGGATTGAGGCGTGGCGGCATGCGGCCCTGCCCTTCCCCCCGCTCGCTGACCTTGCTCCCGCAGCCGATACGCTGCCGCCCCCAAAAAACTGGAAGGCGCTCGGTGAAAGCTGGGCGACACGGGTGCGCGAGAAAGGGTGGGATCAGGACCCCGAACTGTCGCTGCCGCTACTTGCCCGTCGCCTTGGAACCAATACCGGCCATCTCAGTCGCGCCATCAACGAAGGGCTGGGAGTCAACTTTTCCGCTTTCGTCAACGATCTGCGTTCTCGCAGGGTGGCGGCAATGCTCGACGATGGCCGTGGCGACGACCTGCTCGACTTGGCGCTGGAGGCCGGGTTCAGCTCAAAGGCCAGCTTCAATCGCGCCTTCGCGGCCAGCCTTGGGATGGCACCATCGCAATATCGCAAACGTCTCAAATCATAAATGCCGCAATAATTCGGCATTTGAGGCGACTTGGCCTTGGCCCTCCGCCATCAATTCGGCATCGAAACGCCGGAGACCAGAACGATGAACCGCCGCCATTTCCTGACCGCCGCCGGAGCCGCCACCACCGCCGCCTTTGCCTTTCCAGCCATTGTGCGTGCTGCGAGCATCGCTCCGAAAGCAAGCGGCGACATAGCGCTGGTCAGGGAAATCCTGACCACATTGCATCCCGGCCTCTACCGCTACCAAAGCCCGATGGGGATTGATGCCGGGCTGAAGGCGCTCGAAAAGAGTTGGGCAGAAACCGACGCCTCGGACCAGCGCTACCTGTCGTTTGCCCGCTTCCTGAGCACGATCAAATGCGGCCACAGCTACCCCAATTTTTTCAACCAGAAAGCGGAGATCAGAAAGGCGCTATTCGATCCTGATACGCCGACCCGTCTGCCCTTTGGTTTTAAATGGATCGGCGAGCAAATGGTGGTGCTCGAAGACCAGAGCGGCACAGGAAAACTGGTCCGCGGCAGCATCGTCAAAACAGTGAACGGCGTGCATGCAAAGAGCATTATCGCGCGGCTGATGCCCTATGTTCGTGCCGATGGGAATAATGATGGAAAGCGAAGGGCGCTGCTATCTGCCACCGGTGCCGACGAACTTGAGACGTTCGATGTCTTTTACGGGCTGGTCTACGGTCCTCCCAAGGGAGGCGTTCACCGGCTCACCGTCCGGCAACCCGGAGCAGTGTCTGATAGCAGAGTCGACCTCGCGCCCATCACGCTGAAGCAGCGGCAGGCCTTTATCAAAGCGCCCGACATACGCAGCGACCAGCCGGTTTGGGACTGGACAATGCGCGAGGATGGCATTGCGGTGCTCAAGATGGACGGCTGGGCGATGTATAACAGCAAATGGGCCTGGCAGCCTTGGCTGAATGACCGACTCGACAGCCTGAAAGGTACAAAAGGCCTGATCCTGGATATCCGGGAGAATGAAGGAGGCGACGATGTCGGCGATGTCATTCTTTCCCGGTTGGCTGGCAAGGACATCGTGAAGCCGAAGGTGCGGCGCCTTGTTCGCTATGCCAAGGTGCCGGAGCATCTGAACCGCTATCTCGATACCTGGGATCCGTCTTTCCGGGACTGGTCCGCCGATGTTGAACGCTATAACGACCGTTTCTTCCTGCAAAAGGGCCCGATGGCTGAAACGGTAATTCCGGCCAAAGGCCCACGAATCGATGTGCCGATCGCTGTCCTGACCAGCGCCCAGAATAGCAGCGCGACCTTCCAGTTCGCATCGCTGGCAAAGGCAACCGGCCTCGGCACGCTGATCGGCGAAACCACTGGAGGAAACCAGCGCGGCATAAATGGCGGCGCATTCTTCTTCGCGCGACTGCCAGAAAGCGGGTTCGAATTCGACGTCCCGCTGATTGGCTATTTCCCCGACGGGCCAACACCTCCCGATGCAGGGTTGAAGCCCGACATCGCCGTCACGCTGACCGCACAGGATGTCGCCGCTGGCATCGACCGCGTTATGGATCGAGCCGTCGCCCAACTGAAAAGCGGCTAATCCCAAACAGAAAGGAACCCTAACATGCGTATCTACAACGCTCTCATCATTGCCGCCTTTGCCGCCACCCCCGCCCTTGGCCAACCGGCCATAGACGTAAACGCGGCCCGCGCCTCACTTGCCGGAAACTGGGAAGGCAGTCTGGAATATCTCGATTACACCGCCAACGAATGGTTCGGTATTCCGGTCAAGACCCAGATCGAAGATCAGGGCGACGGCGCGACCATGATCCGCAAGTCCGACTTCGACGATGGTCCCAAAATTGGCAATGTGCGCATCACCTCAGTAGAGCTGCTCGATGCGCGCGCCGGAACGGTGAGTGTCGGATCATTCCGCAAAGGGAAAACGCCAGACATTTATACCTATTCGGTTCGCATCGAAACCGGTGCCGCCGATACGACACATTGGACGATGGTCGAAGAAGCGCTGGCCAAGGATGACGGCCGACCGGCGATATTGCGCATTACAACGACCCGGGACGGCGACGGTCTTGTGGCATTGAAGCAGGTTGATTTCCAGGATGATGACAAAGTCGAGTGGCTTTCGCGCAACCGCACAAAGCTAAAGCTGGTGCAATGAAGCTTAAAAGGCCGCCCGGATCCGTTCAATCATCGCCAGCGGCTCCGGCACGACTTCAGCTTCGTTCAAGACATTTTCGCTAACCCGCTGAACACGGTAATAGAGGTCTTCGCTCGCCAGGATCAGCGAGCGGGCTTCCTCCGGAAGTTCGTCGATCCAGATCGTGTCGGTTGCGGGCGCATAGCCCAGCGCCTCCATGCTGTCAGCGCCCAGTTCGCCTGCGCGCAGCGCCTTCTGGTTGAGCAGCCATGCAATGACATGCATCAGCCGCGTCGTGACCTTCAATGACTCGCACGAAAAAGCGACGGCAATTTCCGCAGGCGCGATGGCCCGCGTACGGTCGCTGTCGAAATAGGACCGCGCTTCGTCGGCCAGCACCATGGCCTCTGTGTACAGGCCATCGACCAGCTTTGAGGTGATTTCGGGGGCAGATTCGCGCATCTCCATTCTATGCACGATCCAAGCTGCGCGAGTCAGCCTTGTTAACCCGATTTATCCACCGCTTTGGCTTGCTGTGCCAGCCTGATACGGCAGCGGGGAAAGCGGTTACGCGATGATATCGGGCACCAGCTGGTCTTCCAGCAAACGAATCCGGTCCTTCAGCGCCAGTTTCTTCCGTTTCAGCCGGGCAATTTGCAGCTGGTCGGCCACGGCCTGGGCCTGCAACGCAGAAATGGAAGCATCGAGATCGCGATGTTCGACCTTCAGCATTTCAAGCTGCTGCCTGATGCCGTCGTCGTTCATCGTCGTTCCTCTCCCGATCGTTGCCGCAGCCCGCTTTAGCGACCGGCGATGCGGCTCGCCACAAACAAATGGCGGTCTGCCGAAATGGTCCATTTTGACGAAGACAAGACTGCCCTTTCATGATTTACTTACCACTCGCCGTCATGAGTCGGCGTTACGGAAAAGGATCGTTCTTCAAATCCAAGCAAAAAAGGAGATCGCGGTGAACGAAGGTCATATGGCTGCATTGCAGACAAAACATGCCGAACTGGAAGCCCAGCTGGACATTGAAAACAACCGACCGCACCCCGACGACGACCTGATCCACCGCATCAAAAAACAGAAGCTGGCCCTGAAGGACATGATGCTGCAGAATGCGGTGTCCGTCTAAATTCAGCTCGAAATAGGGGCGTCTGTAGGCGTTTCCCGGCAGTCGGCTTCATGCACGCTGGCGTCACATGCGCGCCTAAATTGCTATTCGTCCGGCAGCCCGTATCGCTCCGTTTGAAACCAGCGGCTTGGATCAAGTTCCGTTCAAGGCGTGAAATCATCCCATATCACAGGCCCGCCACCTTGCGGATCGCCGGTGACGGTATATTTGGTCACTTCCTCTTCCGCGCCGCCTTCAAACTGGCGGTACAACCGGTAGCCTTCGGTCAGGCCATTGGGATCGGCAACCATTTTTATCTGCGGAAAGTAATAAGTATCGTTCTCACCATTGAAATAACCATTGGCGTCTGGTTGGCACGTTGCCGGGGCGACAAGCCAGTCGCTTTTGTCGCTCTCACCGAATCGGTTCAAATGCACCACACGGTATCGCACGCGAAAACCCGGTACGAAGCGCCCTTCCCCTTTCGGCTTGGCTGAAAACGCGGCCGACCAGGCACTTAGTTCGGGCGGCACCGCAGCGGGTAGTTTGGCGGGGCTTTCAATCGTAGCGTACCCATTGGTGGCGCTCGGTGCACCAGCGGCAAGCTCAAGGAGCTGTCCGGCAAGGCCCCGGTCAACAAATTGCAGATAGCGCCCATCATCCACCGACAATGCAAGTTTGTTAACATCCTCGGTCGGATGCACCAGAAAGGCGATTGCTGCCGCAGGATCAGAGCCAGGCATAAGCTGGTGGGCGGTCGCGTAAACATATTTGGTGATAGGATGGTTAGGAGGGCCAAAGTCCTCGGAATCGACGGTCACTTGCGCTATGTTTTCAGCACAATAGCTGATCGCACCGCCTGCAATCTCAACACATTCCAACCGATAATGCTTGCCGTCGGCAAGCCTGGCCAGCTGCCACCATCGCACCGGAAAAGGCGCATTGGACGCAACAACAGTGCCAGATACATCTAGCCAGCTTGGTTCTACCCTTAATAAAATTGACTTCATCTTCAGCGCTGGCGAGGCCATGTCGTCAAGTGCGAGAAAATCGGGCAACTGCTTGACGGTTTCCTTAAACTGATCGTTCAACCGCGATTCCGCCTGCTGTCGGTGCAGCGCCGCAAGCGTAGCATCGCCGGTCGCCGTTCGATACGCGACCAACAGGCTATAGGCCAGACGCTGGAACTGGGCGACCTTGGTATAAACCCCCATGATATGGCCGCGGACGACTGCAGGATCGGGATCGGTAATTTCCGCCCAATGAGTATCTATAAATGTGCGGACAAGAGGATCGGTGTAGGTGCCGGTCAGGCCGCCGCCAGTACCCATCATCCGATCATGGATCAAAGTGAGATAGACATCCAGCGTATCGATGGCCGGATGCGCGGTAAGCACGTAATTCTTAACTCCGGCCTCACGCTTGGCTTGATCAGTAATCGCCAGCTCGGCCTGGATGTTTGTGTTGTGGGTATTGACGGTAGCGTAGATCAGATCGAAGCTGTCGGTGGCATTGGTCCATTTGACCTGGTCCATCAGCTCCGAAATCCGCTTGTCAGTGGCCGCCATCTGGGTCTCGATATTGTCGAGTTCATCCATCACGTCGTCTAGCGTGTAACTGCTCATGCCGATCAGATCGAGCACATAGGCGGCAACCGCTGCTCCGGCCTTGGACCCCGCCGCGCTCGCTGCGGACGTCAGGGCATTTTTGATCAATTTTCCGATGAAATCCTCTTCCATGGTCGGGACCCCCCTATTGGTGCGGACGCCATGTGCCCCGTGGGCTCATGTTTGGAAAAAATAACCGTCCATCGCAGACAATGCGGCGCCCCCGCAGCTCGGTCAAGTTTTCGTTTACATCCGTTTGCAGCTTGCCAAAGAAACAGCGCCCCGCTGAATTGCCCCCACCCTACGCTTCTGCTAGCGCTCATTCCATGGTATCCGCTGCCCGCTCCGCACGTAACATATTGACTGGCCTGCACGATGTGATGGCGGCCAGTTCCGCCGTGCAGGCGAAGCTCAACCATGTCGTCAACATCATTGGTGAGGCGCTGACGAGCGAGGTGTGCTCAATCTACCTGCTGCGCGATGGCGTGCTGGAATTGTTCGCAACGCGCGGCCTCAATCAGGATGCGGTTCACGTCACCAAATTGGCATTTGGTGAGGGGCTGGTTGGCACCATTGCCGAACAGGTCGAGACATTGAACCTTGATGAAGCCGCTGCACACCCTGCCTTCCGCTACATGCCCGAAACTGGCGAGGAACGCTTTCATAGCTTTGCCGGAGTCCCCATCGTCCGTGCTGGCGCCGCCGTTGGGGTGCTTGCGGTGCAGCATGCCGACCCGCGACGGTACGAAGAAGTCGAGATCGAAGCGTTGCAGACCACGGCCATGGTGCTGTCGGAGCTGATCGCCAATGCCGGCCTGATCGACGAGCAGACGTCGCTCGGCAGCGCCAAGACCGGCACGGCAGTGCTGCATGGCCTGCCGCTGGTCGCTGGCATGGCAGCCGGCGTAGCGATTTTTCACCAGCCCAACATCCGCATCGAACATACGGTGGCCGAGGATATCGAGGCAGAGCGCGCGCGGGTCTATTCAGCGTTCGATAGGATGCGCGAACAGATTGACCGCATGTCGGCACAGGCCGAATTCGGCGGCGGCGGTGAGCATGACGAGATCATCCAGACCTATAAAATGTTCGCCTATGACGAGGGCTGGTCGAGGCGGATCAACGAGGCCATCGATAGCGGCCTGACCGCGGAAGCTGCGATAGAGCGGGTGCAGCAACGCACGCGGATGCGGATGCGGCAGATTGATGACCCGCTGCTGCAGGACCGGATGCACGACCTGGAGGACCTGTCGAACCGGCTGCTGCGTATTGTCTCCGGACAGATGGGAACGGCGGCTCAGATGGGGCTGAAGCAGGACTCGATTCTGGTCGCGCGCAATTTGGGGCCAGCCGAGCTTCTGGAATATGACAAACGGCGACTGCGCGGCGTGCTGCTTGGCGAAGGGTCGCTGACCGCGCATGTTACCATAGTCGCGCGCGCGATGGGTATTCCGGTGCTCGGCCGGGTCAACGCCATCAGGCGGACGATCAGCGAAGGTGACATGCTGCTGCTGAACGTCGATGAGAAAAGCGTCATTGTCCGTCCGTCGCCTGCGGTGCAGGAGGCTTTCTCCGCCGATTTGGCGGAGGGGCAGAAGAAGAAGGCCCGCTATGCGGCGTTGCGCGATGTCGAACCCGTGACCAAGGACGGCAAGCGGATCAATCTGATGGTCAATGCTGGTTTGCGCGACGATGTTTCGGCGATTGCGCTGACCGGCGCGGACGGGATCGGACTGTTCCGCACCGAGTTCCAGTTCCTGATCTCTGCAACCTTGCCACAGCGCGAGCGCCAGACGCGTTTCTACCGCGACGTGCTCGATGCGGCGGGCAACAAGCCGGTCATTTTCCGCACACTTGACGTGGGCGGAGACAAGGCCCTGCCCTATTTGAAAGACAACGGGTCGGAGGAGGAAAATCCTGCATTGGGCTGGCGCGCGTTGCGGCTGGCGCTCGACCATGACGGGCTGATGAAGGCACAGGCACGCGCTCTGCTGGAGGCATCGGCAGGGCGGCAGTTGAACGTGATGTTCCCGATGGTGTCTGAACCTTGGGAGTTCGATGAGGCGAAGGAATTGTTCGAAGCGCAGCTTGCGTTCCTTGCCGGACGCAAGAAACAGTTGCCAAGCCGTATTCGCTATGGTGCGATGCTGGAGGTTCCGGCACTTGCCGAAACGCTTGATATCTTGCTGCCTAAACTCGATTTCCTGTCGATTGGCACCAATGACCTGACGCAATTCCTCTTTGCTGCCGACCGCGCCGACCCGCGCCTTGCCGAACGTTATGACTGGCTCAGCCCGGCAATCCTGCGTTTTATCCGCCGCGTGGCCATTGCCTGCAAGGAGCATAAGGTCGACCTCGCAGTGTGCGGCGAAATGGGTGGCCGCACGCTGGAGGGGCTGGCGCTGATCGGTATCGGTCTGGAGCGGCTTTCGATTACTCCAGCGGCAGTCGGCGCATTGAAGGCGATGGTCTGTTCGCTTGACGCCCAATCGATTGCCAATGAAATGGAAAAGTTGCTCGCCAGCCCGCCCAAGAGCATCCGCACTGCGCTTGGCGAATGGGCGCAGGCGCAAGGCGTCGAGATTTGACGTTACGTAAATCGGTGTAACAAGCCGCTATTCGCCTTGACTTTCCGGGGCTGATAGTCATTCTCCGCCCCGGCCCGGGAGAGGCCATTTTACAAAATGGGTCGTTTGGAGAATGCATGGACGAGGAAGGCGCCGGGCCTGAAACGGTGGAGAATGCCGAATTCCGCTTTCAGACGGTTGGCGAGCAGTTAAAGGCTGCGCGCACCGAACGCGGTTTGACATTGAACGAAGTCGCGGCCCAGACTCGCATTCCGATGCGGCATCTGGAAGCACTGGAAACATCCGATTTCGGTGCACTTCCCGGCAGCACCTATTCGATCGGTTTTGCCAAAAGCTATGCGCGGTTCGTTGGGCTGGATGCCGCTGCGCTCTCCGCTGAACTGCGGAGCGAGCTGGCGCAGGGGGGGCATGCCGGTTTCGTGCCTGCAACACCCGAATACCAGGCTGCCGATCCCGCTCGAGTGCCGCCACGCTGGCTCGCATGGACTGCCGCGGGGATCGCGCTGCTGGGGCTTATCGGTTACCTCACCTGGCGGAGCATGGCCTTTGCCCCCGATGCGCCTGCCGAAGTCGTCGCAGAAAAAGCGCCAGCTGCGGCAAAGGCCAGCGCAGCGCCCGCCGCCGCACCGACTGGCGGGGCAGTGGTGATATCGGCGACTGACACCGTCTGGATGAAGATCTACGATGCAGACAATAAGCGGTTGTATGAGAATGAGATGAAGGCTGGCGACAGCTACACGGTTCCGGCCGACGCGAACAATCCGATGATCGTTACCGGACGGCCGCAGTCGTTGCAGGTCACCGTTGGCGGTCAGGCGGTGGCTCCGCTCGGCGAACGCGACCGGACGATTTCGGACGTAGGCGTCAGTGCGGCGGCATTGCTGGCCAGGCCTGCGCAAGAAGTTGCTGCTCCGGAAACGTCCGACAAACAATAATCACCAGCTTTTTACGCTGCTTGCGGGCAAGACTCTTTATCCGCCGCAATCGCTGCGGTATGGAAAAGCGCATATGCGGTCCGGGAGAATATCGATGAAACTGCCACATCTGCTAGCGGGCGCAGCTCTTCTGGCGCTTGCGGTTCCCGGAACGGCGCAAGACGGGAATGTCGAAGGCCGCGTCGTCAAGCTGGAAAAGGAAATGAAGGCCGTCCAGCGCAAGGTCTTCCCCGACGGCGCAGGCAAATATTTCGAACCCGAAATAAAGGCCGAAGACCCAAGCAAGGCTGTCGTCAAAACTCCATCCGGCACTGAAGTCACCGACCTGATCGCGCGGGTCGATGCGCTGGAAGCTCAGCTGGCAACGCTGACCGGGCAGGTCGAGCAGCAAGGCAATGGCATGAAGGCGATGGAGACAAGGCTGAAGGCGCTTGAGGCACAGGTGAAGGCAATGGCTACCGAGCCAGCACCCACAGTCGCCGCCACGCCTGCGGCAAAACCCGCCGAGGCCACTACACCGAAACCGGCGGCAAAACCTCCGGTTGCCGCCACCGCCAGCAAGGACAAGGCCCGCGAAGCCGCCGTCGCCAAGATCGAACGCCCGGCGACCGGCAATGGCTTCGACGATGCCTATAATTATGGCTACCGGCTGTGGGAGGCGAAATTCTATCCCGAGGCGCAGGCGCAGCTGGAGGACACGGTGAAGAAATACCCCGGCAACAAGGGGCTAAGCAAGGCGCGCAACCTGTTGGGCCGCGCCTGGCTCGACGATGGCCGTCCGTCGCAAGCCGCCAAGATTTTTTACGAAAATTACAAGGCAGATGCAAAGGGCGAACGTGCGCCTGAAAGCCTCTATTTCCTGGGCGAGGCCTTTATCGCGATGGACAAGCCAAGCGACGCCTGCGACGTATTCGGGCAGCTGGTAAAGGCCTATCCCGAACATGCAACGGGCACCGGCAGGCTGGCGGCGCGGCTGAGCGCGGGGCGCACCAAGGCCAAGTGCAAATAACGCCGCCCGACGACGCGGCGTTGGCCGCTTTTTCGGAGGCAATCGAACGACTGACCGGCAGCGATGATGCGCCGGTTCTGCTGGCCGTTTCTGGCGGGCCGGACAGTCTGGCGATGCTGTTGTTGGGCATTGCCGCCATGCCCAAGCGGATCAGGGCAGCGACAGTCGATCATGGCCTGAGGCTGGAAGCAGCCGATGAGGCAGCCTTTGTCGCTGGCATTTGCGTGCAATTGGGTATTGCGCATTCGATCCTCACTCCTGCAAAGCCGATCACCGGCAACGTCCAGTCAAGCGCACGCGTCGCCCGCTACCGGCTGCTCTACGACCATGCCGATGCCACCGGCTGCCGCTGGATTGCGACAGCGCACCATGCCGACGATCAGCTGGAAACGCTGCTGATGCGGCTGATGCGCGGGAGCGGGATTGACGGTATGGCCTCGATCCGCCCCCGCTATGGTCGAGTGCTTCGCCCCTTGCTGGCGTTCGACAAGAAACAGCTGGAGGCCATTTGTGCCGATGCCCGTTGGGAGCCAGTCCGCGATCCCAGCAACGATGACAGCGATTTCGACCGCGTTGCCTTGCGCCAATGGCTGGCCAATACACCGCATCCGTTCGACCCCCACCGCGCTGTCCGCACGGGGGCCGCGCTGGCGGAGGCTGCCGAAGCTTTGGATTGGATGGCAAAGTCGCTGGCCGCAGGTTTTTTGCAGTTGGAGGGCGGGTCCGCGCGGCTGACAGCGGCAGATTTGCCCAATGAGCTCCGCCGCCGCCTGCTGAAACGCGCGCTCGAGCATATCGAACCCGGCATCGAACCGCGCGGCGAGGCGATCGACCGGGCGCTCGCCGACCTGCCCCTTGGGAAGCGCTTCACGCTTGGCGATGTGCTGTGCGAAGGCGGCGAAGACTGGCATTTTCGTCGCGCCCCGCCGCGTAGGCAATAGGACAGAAAAACCCGTATGGCGGGTTGCCATTCATCTTTGCTATCCTACATGGCATAAGAGAATTTAACCCAAAGCTGGCAATGGTACCGACATGAACGATGACGACGAACCCAAAGGCAATAATCTGGCGCGCAACCTGATGATCTGGACCGGGATTATGGTCGCCTTGCTGCTGGTCGTTTCGCTCTTCAGCGGCACCAGCACCGATGCGTCCAAGGGTATTAGCTACTCTGATTTTCTTGATAAAATCGAGGCTGGCGAAATAAAGTCAGTGGTGACTTCCCCCGACCGGATCACCGCCGAACTGGAAAGCGGCGAACAAATCGCCACTGTTCCATTGCCCAACGACCCCGAACTGGCGAAATTGCTTCGCGAAAATAAAATCGAAACAACCGTAAAAAATGCGGAACAGCCAAGCATCTGGCTGATCCTGCTTTATCAGGCGCTGCCTTTTCTCCTGATCCTGGGCATAGCTTTCTTCGTGCTGCGCCAGATGCAGAAAGGTGGCGGTTCGGGGGCGATGGGCTTTGGCAAGTCCAAGGCCAAGCTGCTGACCGAAAAGCATGGCCGGGTGACTTTTGACGACGTCGCGGGCATAGACGAAGCGCGTGAGGAATTGCAGGAAATCGTCGAATTCCTGAAAGACCCGCACAAATTCTCACGCCTTGGCGGCAAAATCCCCAAGGGCGCTCTGCTGGTCGGTTCGCCCGGTACGGGTAAGACCTTACTCGCGCGCGCGATTGCGGGCGAAGCGGGCGTTCCCTTCTTCACCATTTCGGGTTCGGACTTTGTTGAGATGTTTGTGGGCGTTGGTGCAAGCCGCGTGCGCGACATGTTCGATCAGGCGAAAAAGAACTCGCCCTGCATCGTCTTCATCGACGAAATTGACGCCGTGGGCCGCAGCCGTGGGGCGGGCCTTGGCAACCAGAATGACGAGCGCGAGCAGACGCTGAACCAGTTGCTGGTCGAAATGGACGGCTTCGAATCGAACGAAGGCATCATCATCATTGCTGCGACCAACCGGCCCGATGTTCTCGACCCTGCGCTGCTGCGCCCCGGCCGTTTCGACCGGCAGGTCGTGGTGCCACGCCCCGACATCGAAGGCCGCGTAAAGATTCTGGAAGTGCATATGCGCAAGGTGCCGCTGGCTCCCGATGTCGATCCGCGCATCATCGCGCGCGGCACGCCCGGCTTTTCGGGTGCCGACCTCGCCAACCTTGTCAACGAAGCCGCCCTGCTCGCCGCGCGTCGTGGCAAACGCCTCGTCGCCAAGCAGGAATTTGAGGACGCCAAGGACAAGGTGATGATGGGCACCGAGCGTCGCTCTATGGTGATGACCGAGGATGAAAAGGCCATGACCGCCTATCATGAGGCCGGTCACGCTATCGTCGCGATCCATGAGCCTGCGTCTGACCCGATCCACAAAGCAACAATCATCCCGCGCGGTCGCGCGCTGGGGATGGTTATGCGCCTGCCCGAACGCGACAATTACAGCTATCACCGCGACAAGATGCATGCGAACCTTGCGGTCTCGATGGGTGGCCGTGTGGCGGAGGAACTTGTGTTCGGCCATGACAAGGTTTCGTCGGGTGCTTCGAGCGATATCCAGTACGCGACCTCGTTGGCGCGCGACATGGTGACGCAATGGGGCATGTCCGAGGAAATGGGTCCGCTGCAATATGAGGAGCGCAACGACGGCTATCTTGGCTATGGCTATTCACAGCGTTCGGCCATGTCGGACGAGACGGCGAAGAAAATCGACGCGGAAATCCGCAAGCTGGTCGAAGGCGGCCATGCCAAGGCGACTGCGCTGCTTAAGAAGCATCGCAAGCAGCTGAACCTACTCGCCGAGGCCTTGCTCGAATATGAGACGCTGTCGGGCGACGAGATCAAGCAGCTGCTCGAAACCGGCCATTTCGACCGCGAGGACAAGCCGCTGCAGCCCGCCCATATCCCGGTGACGGGGACGGCCATCCCCAAGGCCGGGCGTGGCAAACGCGCCGGCATCGGCGACGCCAAGCCGCA
>CAZSJE010000008.1:0-28521 GCA_964606835.1 uncultured Sphingorhabdus sp. | reverse complement strand
CGGCGGAATCATAATCCGTAGGTCGGGGGTTCAAGTCCCTCCTCCGCTACCATTGTTTTTCGCCAAATTTCAACGAATTGTGCGCTTAGATTGCTCGATAATGGGCCGCCTCTTGATTTCCGCCCTTTCGCGTCGTTTTCCACGCTTTTCCGCCAGTTTCCTTGCGTTCCCCGCGTCTCCGTGCAACACAGACGCAACATGGGGAGGCTTGAATGCAGAAGACCGGATTGCTTTAGAAACGCGGCTTTTACGGCCTTCAAAAATTCCGCGCGCAATTTATTTCAAAGCCTCCCGCCCAACCGCAGCACCATGCTCATCATTTCCGCGCCGCATTGCTCATCCAGTTCCAGATAGCGTTTGAAATGCCGTTCATAAGTGCGATGCCACATGCCCTTGGGGCGCGGCAAGCCAGCTTCCCAGCCTTCATCAGCACCCAGCTTTTTCTGCAACCGAAACAGCTTTTCAAAAGGCCGGTCGCGCCTGGCCACACGCTGGGAGTTATACCCTAGCCGCCATGCCATGCGCGAAGCAAACCGGTCGCCGCCGATCTTGACGTACATCTCATCCAGATGCCATTGCCAGTGCTTGAACCCCTTCATTCTCGATACACGCTGCCTGTTGATATCGGCTGCAAACAACGGCCCGAACCGGTTCCACCAGAAGCGCACCGTCTCATAGGACAGATCGATCCCTCGTTCGAACAGCAGATCCTCAACATTCCGCAAAGACAACGGAAACCGCACATACATCATCACCACCAGTCGGATCACCTCGGGCGAGGAATTGAAGTAACGAAACGGGCTGGCTGGCTTCCTCGGTCTGGGCATGCCCTGCCCTAGCCCGATTGCTCATCATTCGCCAGATGGTGCATTTGGTCTGACAGTGCCTGATACAGTGCTTGGTGAACATGCTGACCCACTGATCGGATGCTTTCTTTGATCAGTGGTAATGCTGACTGCAGGACTTTTGCAGGCGACATTCCTGCGCAGGAGGTTGCAATGTATCGAAGCAGCATTTCCGGGCAGGCCGTCGGAACCGGGCAGCCGTTTAGCAATATACAACCATCTCCGGGGATGATGTACACCATCCCCGCGCAAGGTGCTTATCCTAGACGCACAAAATTGGTTGGGTAAGGAGCAAGGCCGCTGTAGCGGCGAATTGCCGGGCATGACCACTGATGACCATGCCCGGCTTTGATTCAACTAGCAAAGTGAAATGGGCTCTCGGTCGGGTTTGGCAGGGCCGCCGATTGGGTGCCCTTGACATCCAGAGCCTTTAGCTCCGGCTTTTGAAAAGGCTGCTTCGAGGTTCCCACTTGATCTTTATTTTCAACTGGCATGGCTAGTCTCCGGCGAGTTCAACAAGAAATATTACGACCTTCCGAGCAAGTCACCCGAAAAGCATGCAAAGTCAATCCTTGTCGATGTATCCTGGCGAAAACACATTCAATCATGAAGCCGGTGTTCTCCGGCTTATTCAAGCCATGCCGCCAGCTGTCGCCGCTGCCAGTCAAACACGGTGTTGTTGATATGGGCTTCGCTTGGCTCGTCTTTGTAACCAAGCAGAGCCTCTGTTTGCCGCTCATATTTTTTCTCATCGATCAGGGTTTGCAGCAATTTTGGTAAATCGCCGAACGCCGCGCATTCGGCTGCCTTGGAATTGAATGTGCCGTGCAGATGTTGGCCCATGAACTTGCCTTTCTGCCACAATATCCGGTCGGGAATTCGGCCCTGCATGGCGCGGCGATGAAGGTAGCGCCCCATATCCCGGCGGCGCTTTTCGATCGCCGGGGTCGCAAAATATTGCTGAACCAATGCTTGGTCATACATCGGCCATCGATATTCCATGCCATAAGTCGCAGCAAATATGGACCCGCTTTCAAGCCGGGTTGACCGCGCCAATCGGAAGGCAGGGTCATTGGCCGCCAAGGCGTTGACCGTCAACCTCTCGGTCTCGGGGATCGACATTTGTTCGATTAGCTCGGCAAAGCCGTCATCTTCCAAAACATCCCGCCTGATGCAGCCCAGTTCAAAATTTCGCCGAAGGATGCTGCGCAGCCAAGCTTGCGGGTTCGGGAGCCCCCTTCCCCACAACTTCCCGAAACGCGCGAGGCGCATCGGGTATGAGCCGGGGAGTTCGTTGATGAGCGGGCCTATGGCCCCCTGATCCCATAATTCAGAATTGAGATGTTGGGCATCGCTGGTAACCACCTCATCGCCACCATAGCCCGAGAACATTGTTCGTATTCCTAGACTTTGGCTTTGCTCGAAAAAGGATGGGTGGCAGATCATTTGCCAATGTTCAGGCGGGTGACCGAGCGATTTCAAAGCACGGTGAAAATTCTCATCGGTCCGCAACGTTTGGGGTTTCATCAGGATATGGGAATGGCGAAAATCGCACATAGCCGCGACCGAGAGCAACAGTTCAGGCTCATGTTCAAACATACAATAGCCAAAACAGTGAAAATCATCGCGGCTATGCGGCAGCATTTCGACCAACGTTGCCGCAATAGAGGATGAATCCAGCCCGGCCGAGCTTTCCGACCCAATCAGAAACGCGCTCCGTGTCCGCACTTTGACAGCATACTCAAACGCTTCACGATAGCGCTCGACCCAAATATCATCCCGGCGCGTCGCATGTGGAGCGGTTAGATCAAAGCTGAAATATTCCCGAGGAGCAGGTTTGCCTTCTACCCCAACAGCGATGTCATGCGCCGGCGGGAGCTTCATCACACCGTGATAGGCAGCCTGATCACGCGCAAAGTTCAAATGGACCAGAAATAGCACCGTCCAAAGCAAGTTCGGGGTCAATTCTAACCGTTCGATCACGCGGATCGCCGCCACAGATGTGGCCGCGACGAAATGGGTTTCGGTCAAATGATAGAATAGCGGTTTGGCCCCCATGCTGTCGCGCGCGCAGTAGGTTTCGCGGCGCATGGGGTCGTAGATGACAAAGCTGAAATCCCCCTCCAACCGCTTGGCACAGTCAGCGTCCCAGTGGCGATGCGCGGCGAGAATTATCTGGGGATCGGTGAGGGTCGGTCGGTTTTCGAGCTTCAGCGCATCGCACAGTTCGTCGCGGTTATCGAGCCTGACCCAACTTGCAATGACCCGGCCAGTTTCGGCGCAGATTTCCGGGGCCTTTTCATGCAATGATTCCGGCGTGTTGTGGTGAATTGCTTGAACAACAAGCGCGCGGTCATCCTGCCAAACACCCGACACATCAGCTGGAGTGTATGGCACCAAGGCGGCTAGCAACGCTTCCCCGCTAGCATAGTCGCGCGGAGTATCGTGCGTCCCACGCATGATGATCGCTGCGAACATGGTATGCTAGGCTGCCTTCACCACCAGCCCATTTGCAAAGAGTTCCTCGACGAAATCCGTCACCGCTTCCTCAACGCCGCCAAAACCGCTTGTATCGAACTTCTCCTGCACTTGTGCGACAATGTCACTTAGCGTTACCGGTGTTTCGAGCGCGGCCCAGATATAGCTGCCACTGCCGGTCAACGCGAAATAGGAGCCTTTTTCGATATCCATCATCACAGTTTCCCCATCCATATCAACGAAAACAGCCCCATCGCCCCGCTGAAGTTTCGTTGTGGGCGTTATCGATGCACTGGTCATATTTTGCTTTCACTTATTCTGGGGGAATCGAGGGCAAGCCATGTCCCGGCTTTGACCGTCGTTCGTCATTGGACAGGATCGCGTCCAAGACAGCGTCGATATCGAACCCGCGTGTCGGACGCAAGATTTTGAACAACGCTGTTGTCGACGCGATTTGGGCAAGGCGCGCCATATAGTCAGCCTCTAAGCCGAGCGGCCGCAGATATTCAGGACGATAGACATTGTTGCGCAACACGGTGAATTTTTCGGCGCCAGCGACTTCCTCTATTGTCACTCCATTCACATCGTCAGGCACAAGCCAATAAAAAGCGCCGACCGGTTGCGGTTCGGCGCAATGCGCGTCGCCGAGCGGCAGGTTGAATTTGGCATCCGGGCGGCGGACACGGCTGAGGTCCGCTGTATCGACTCCCAGTTGCGAAGCCGCCGCTTGCCATAATTTTGCACGCCCCATGCCCGGAAGGACCACGCCGTGAGCATCCAGCGGGCAAACATCATCCGCCAATATCTTGAGTCCGCGCTGCATCATACCAACCGCCGTGGTGGATTTACCCGCGCCGGAATCGCCGATGCAGATGATGGCGCCGCCTTGTCCTGGCGATATGACGGCGTTGCCATGGATCGCCATCAAGCCGCGCTGCATCAGTATCGCGCCAAACCCCGAGCCCAACACGTACAACCTGACTTCGTCATCCTCGATGCCCGGATGGCGGTAATAGGTGATCGTTGTGCCGCCGCTGATATCCATCCGTAAAATGCCGGGGATATTGAGCCGAAGGCAGTCCGGACTGCCCTCGACATAGCAGCGGATATCGCTTGGGTCGCTCACTGCAGGTTCGGCCACTGGGCCTTGCAGGATCACGACATCAGCGGTGGCGCCAAAATTGATGGGCTGCAATTCGGGCAAATGTAAGTCGCTCGATACGGTCAACCCATAAACGCTGGTCAGTCCATAGACAGGTGCAAATTCACTCTTCATCCGTCCATGCCACCTCTTGTCGTACAATCCGCAATAGCTGCAGCGCTCCGCGCCCTTCCGGACAAACCGGCTTGTGAGATTGCCAAAAGCGACTATCCGGCTAGCATGACTTCACCTTCGTTGAAACCTCTGGTCAGGCTGTTGCAAAAAATCCGAAGTGGGGCCCAGCTAGGTTTTTCGAAGATCGCATTGGTCGCGCTGGTCTGGCTGCTACTGTGGCCCACGCGGATAGCGATATCATTATGTCCTCTTCGCCTTCTCTCGCGCTTTTTTGGACATGACTGTGGCGCCGATGCCGTCGTCCCAATTGTTTGCGATGCGCAGATCGCCCGCGCATATCACATTCGAACCGCTATCATGCTTGCAGTCAAATACAGCCCGTCGTCTGCCAATTGCTATCCGCAAGCGTTTCTAGCTCGCATACTGCTCATGACGACAGGCATCCCGCACGCGCTCTTCTTTGGGCTTGAGCGCAGAAGTTTGGCAAGTGCTTTGAAAGCGCATGCATGGGTTATGGTCGGTCCCGTCGCCGTGACCGGCGGACACAGTTTCGAAAACCATGCGGTCGTCCGCTGTTACGCCACCTACCACACAAATAGATAGCGGCAGCGCAGCTCGGTTACCGCCTTGTCAGACACGCAATGCGGCGAAACCGCTGACAATGTCTATTTCCTGAGTCGCAACCCTTTTCGCGGCCAGAGAATGGCTGACGATGATTACCGCCTTGCTTTGCGCAATATTTGCCAAGTTATCCAGAACGACTGCTTCAATATCCGGGTCCAGTGCTGACGTCGCTTCGTCCAATATCAGCAAATTGGACGGGCGCAGCAGTGCCCTAGCGATACACAGTCGTTGGCGCTGCCCGCCCGACAAGCGGCTGCCATTGTCGTACAATATCTCATCCAGTTGCAATGGCAGCTGGCGGACCAGCGGCTCTGCCTGAGCCAGCGATAAGGCGCGCCAGATGTCGTCATCGCTGGCTGTGATATTTGGCCAGCACAAATTTTCGCGAACCGTTCCGCCAAACAAAAACGGCTCCTGTGGTACATAGGCCACTGCCTCCTGCCAAATTGTTCTGGTGTCGATGCTGAGCGAAAGCCCGTTGCGGGTGACGTTCCCGGATGCTGGTAAATACAGCCCTGCGAGCAGCTCCACAAATGTCGATTTCCCCGAACCTGAGGGACCGCCGACATAGACTAGGCCCTTTTGTTCCAGAGTGAAGTTGGCAGTCGTCAGCAATGTAGTTTTTTCTGCCCCTGCACCCATGCAAACAACCGCACCGTCGACCAATATTGGTCCAGTTGCGCTACTGCCAGGTGCTGGAGCGCGGCGTTTGCTGGGCTTGGCCGCGTTGTCGTTTATGACCTGCAGCCGAATTTTCTCTGTTGTTTCAAATGCCGGCAGGGCAAATGCGATCGACTGAAGACCGCTCAGCATTCCCACGAGATTGGGATTAAGCCGTAGCACAATTGCAGCCATAATCAGCAATTCAGGCCCGGTTAGATGCAGCACTTCATAGCCGAACAACAACAGCGTAACCGCTGCGACCGCACCAATCATCTCAACCGTCCTTGCAGACCGGGCTTTCTGAAGGACGAAATCGGTACCAATTTTCCGGGTCGTCACAATTGAGTGTTCGAATTGCGCTGTGAAAACACCTTCTGCCTGACAGGATTTGGCCGCCTTCAGCCCATCGAGAAAACGCGTCGTTTCGCTCATGATCTGCCTGCTTCCTTGCGTCAAACTATCGCCCAAATTTCTTATGCGCTTGAGCCAAATGGACGCAAAAAACACAGTAAACCCGCATATGAGCAGCAGCATGATCCCGACCCATATGTTCACCACAAATGCTGACACTACGTAGACGACCAACAGCAATATCGTAACGATACCACCCGACATAAAGCTCATCGCTGCGGCAATGCGTGCAACATTGATAGTCATGTCGTCGAGCAAATGCGACCGCTGAAGCCGCTTTAACGTCGGCCAGTCGGCCGCAGCCATGGCAGAAAAAGATCGAATTCTAATATGGTCCACATAGCCCTGTGATAGCCGCATCAACAAAACATCGCGGTATAACAGGACGAATGCGCGGATGAACATGAGCCCAAGGAAAATGGCAGAAAGCAATGACAATTGCTGGAACTTTGATGAAAATCCCAATGTCCGCATGCCATCAACAATGAACAACGAGACAGCACTACCCGAACTTGCACTGGAAAAAATCACATCTGCAATTGGGATCAAGAGCAATAAACCAATCCCTTCCAACATGCTGGAAGCAGCAACCACCGCAACCGAAAAAAACAGTGTGGATCTGGCATATTTAACGATGGACGAAAACATATCGCGCCATCCAATAGCCTTGGCGTGCTGCGCTCGATCACCGCGATTTTCTTGTGCGTGGGACACGTTTTTGACTTTCATCCTCTCAGAGGATGCTTCCGAAAAATTGCCTCATCATAAACCGTGCCATCAATGCGCCGATTGTCAGAGCCGTAAAGCAAATCCTGCGGCGGCATACTGTTGCGACAAACAGTTTTGAACGCTTGAGCAACGCCGCAGTCACTGAAACGGAATTGGCTATTCCAGATAACGAGCAGACCACCAGGTTTTAATATGCGGCAAAAGCCCCGCATCAAAGTATCAAATTTTTCAAAGGGCAGCGACTGTTCGCATGAATCAGGTCGCTCAGCGACCAAATCAGGATGCCGCGTGACAGCCAAACAAAATATGGCGTCATAATATTCATCCAATTCATCCTGAACCGAACCTGTGCATTTGAAACTCACATTCGATTTTGGTTCCGCAGTCAAATCTTTCCGGCATTTTTTTATGCTGTAGGGGTTGATATCGATTCCCGTGATTGTTCCGTGGGGAACATAATCGACGAGCGTAAATACCTCTTCACCGGTAGAGCAACCAAAAGATAGGACTTTCGGCGCTGGGATATTTTCCAAATCATTGGCAACGAATTGAAACAAAGTTGGATAGCGGTTGCGGATGGTCATTGGGGAATGCTGCAACAGTCCCGATTGCTCGTCGTTCTTTAACCGATAAATATACCGTTCATGCGGCACAGTCAGCCGCCGCAGCAGTCTAACCGCAGGGATTGCGCCGGGTATCTGTTTAACAAGAGCTCTTAGTGATTGAGAAGCGGCGGCCATTGTGGTTGGGATAGCCTCACGGCGATTATTTTCCAAACTTTATCCAACGCACATCCCAAATGCAGCGACCGTATTGCGGCCGAGCTGGGTGAAACATGTAGTACGCCGAACAACTGCGCCCGAGGAGTGATTGTTGATTACCGCTGAGAGTTGACCCGGGATTTTCATCGAGAAGTGACCCGGGTAGTTGTTATGTCCCGCGATGCGGGGATTGGGTCAAGCGGGTAATTTTTCCTTTCGTGTTTTTGGGGTGGCAGAGCTTGCACGGAACCGGAAGCTATCGTTACCGGTCTCGAGGATGTGGCAATGGTGCGTGAGCCGGTCCAGGAGGGCGGTGGTCATTTTTGCGTCGCCGCCCCGAAACCTGCACCCGCAATACCCATGAACGGCCGCCTGATGGCGAAACATACAACATCAAACCATCGCTATCGGTGTAGCGACCAGCCTTAGCATGCTCCACCTTTCGCGCCGTCAACCGAGGCATTTCATTCCACCATTCTTTCCCACAAAATGTTCTGGATTTAACGAGTAGTATCAGAACATATAAGGAACATTCAATAGCGAAGTTTGCCTGCAAAGCTATTATTTTTCAATACGTTTGAAGCGTAATGGGGACGATTGAAGACGGTCAATTCGACACTTTACCGGGGAACCAATTTCACGCTTTTGGCAATAAACAAGGCCGCCTCCCTTTTGGGAAGCGGCCTGTTTTGTGGCTGATCGATCGATCAGAAGCGGAACTTCACTGTGCCCCGGTAGCTTTGGTTGGACACATCGCTGCGGCCGATGGTGCTGTCTGCACCCAGCGATATTTCGAAATTTTCGCCGCCAAAGGCAATGCCTGCGCTCGCTTCGAACCAATTCTTGTCATAACCGGCCAGCGCAAAGGCCGCAGGCAGGCCAACGCCGCTGACGAAATTCGCGGCGAACGCACCCGGCTTGTCCTCAAATTCATGGACGAAATAGCCCGACGCATAGGGCCGGACCTTCATCCCGCCCGCCAGAGTGAAACCAAGCACGCCTTGCACGCTGTCGAACCGGCCGCGATCGAAGGCCAAAGCCGGGCCGCCGCCACGTTCGGTGGTCGGAGTAAATTCGATGCTGCTGAAACGGAGCGCGGCACGCGGCCCGATCTGCATCGATCCGGCGTCGAACAGCTTGCTGACGCCGACTTCGCCCGACAGGGCCAGCGTATCATCCTTGCTTTGCAGGCGATAGCTGGTCGGTCCAGCCGCTACGGTGCGATCGGTCGTGGCCCGGAACAGCGCGGCGCTGAACTGAGCATCGAGCGTCAGGCCAGTGGCGTTCTGCAGCTTGCCGTAGAGCGTGCCCTGAAACAGCTTACCCTCAGCACCCTGCGGCACGCCGCCGGTGGTGCCGTCGATATCGGTGTAGGACAGACCGAAACCGATCCCGGCATTTTCAGCCAGTTCTGCCTCGATACCGGCGGCGACATAATAGCCGTCATAATTGTCGTCGCCGCCAAAGGGTATGGCCGTTGCCATCGAATTGCTCTCGCCGTCCAGATAGCCGCCCGCGAAGAATGCGCTCATCGTTTCAGGCAGCGCGCCTTCCTCGACATCGCCCTCGGCAAAGGCCATGGTCGGCTGCCCGGGTATGGTCGGGGTGGCAAGACGCGACACGGTCTGCATCGGATTGCCGAGCCGTGCGACATCGCCGCCCAGACCGTTCACCAGATCCATCGACGCCAGTCGCCCGCGATAGAAGCGGTTCATATTGTCGATCGCCGTAGTACCGATCGAACTCTTCAGCGTTTCGGTGCGCGGCGCCCAGCTTTCTAGCGTTGCCTGGATGGTGGCAGCGCTCTGCAAGTCGAGATAGTCGAACAATCCCGCCCCGGTTGCACCACGATTTCTGTCGAGCAAGGCCGAATAGGCACGCTGTACCGGCGTTGCATTGGCAACCGAGAAATAGCTGCCGGCGATGATGCGCGCCTGCACACTGTTGGCATTATAGACCAGTTGCGGGGTAAGGATTGCGCTGAGCGCCGATGTCGTGAAGGTTCCGGTCACGCCTCCGGTTGCGGTCAGGATCGTATATAGATCGCCATTGCGGATCGTGTGCCCACCCGCTGCCGAAAAGATCACGCGGCCACCCACATTGGCGGAGCCGGTGCTGGCGCCGTTGGCAACCACAGCCAGGAGGTCCGAGGTGTTGCCTGCTCCCAGATCGACAGCATAGCTGCTGCCCGATGCCATCACCAGATTGCCGCCCAGCGTCAATGTGCCGACCGTCCCGAGCGTACCGGGCGCGAAATTGCCCATTACGCTGGTCAGGAACGGCGTGTTGATCCGTCCGGTGCCGCCCAACAGGCCGGAGGTGAACAGATAGTCGCCTCCGGTGGTGATCGTGCCATTATTCTGGACAATGCCGGTGCCGTGCATGATGTCGATCAGGCTGTTCATCGAGGCCCCGGCACTGACCGTCAGCTGCGACGAGGCGCCAAGGATCGTGAAGCGGTCGATGGTCACTGCCGAGTTAAGCGTGACAGTCCCGGCATTGCGCAGTGTGACATCATAATAGCGTCCGGCAACCCCGGTCGCGCGCACGGGCGCCACATTGTTCGGCACGAAATTGGTCGCACCGGGCAGGCCGTTGGCAATCGTCGGCGCAGGCAGCGCGCCGTCGCGGAAGCCGGGAGCGGCTTCGGGCGATTCGATCGCGACCATGCCTTCGCGCTTCACAGCGGTGTCGCCGCTTTGGGCAGCTGCAGCTTCAACCACAGTCACCATGTCAGGCGCCGATACATCGGTAATGATGGCGCTCAACACCGGCGAGCTGTCGCTGGTTCCGGTCGGCGTGTTCGGCACATTGTTGCGCGCCGCACCCGTTGCGAGATTCTGGCACTCGTTGGTCGCTGGCGGTGTTGCCGAGTTCAACGGAGACTGAAAGCACACCTCGCCGAATTGCGGCGTCGTAGCGACATTGGCACCGCCCAACTCGGTCGGAAGGCCATTGACCAGCTGCCCGCCCGACAGCACATTATAGGCCGGATCCAGCGTCGTGACCCAGGCCGTTGCATCTTCCCAATTCTTGTTGCCTGCGGTCGCGGTGACATAGCGATAGGGGTTATTGGCGACGATCCAGTCCCAATAGAGGAACAGCGGCTGGTAAAAGCTCTGCGTGCCATAGCTGCCACCGGGCTGGCCCGCGAAGAAGGTCGAGCCGCCCGACAACACGCCCAGAATGACACTTTTTGAGAAAGTCTGGTCGAGGATCAGCGGACCACCCGAATCGCCTGGACCGGTCAGGCCCTCACGGGGCAAAGCATTATCGCGGAAACCATTGAAATCTCGCGGATTTGCGGCGGCCGTCCCACGTGCCGGATCGTCAAAGTCCATCCAGTACAGCAGTTGCGGACGCGAAGGCGTGCCTGTGGTACCGAACAGGAACAGGTTCCGCGCATTGATCGAGGTCAGCGCGCCCAGCATGTTTTCAGCCGAGCGGCGGCGAAAATCGCTGCCGACCGCGCCTGTCGTGCCGGTGCCGTTGCGGCCATAGCCCGAAATCGCGACATGATAGCCGGTGCCGGTTGCCGGATTGATCGTGCTCGGCGTTGCCAGCGGCGAGAACAGCAGCGCCCAGGTAGGCACGTTGCGCGCTGGTGCATCGAGCACAGCTGTCGCAATGTCAGCCTCCAAAAAGCAGGACGTCGGATTGGTGCACGACGCAGCCGCCGTCGAAGCTGGGTTCCAGAACACCTGTTCGATATTGTAGAATTGCTGCGCACGGTTGGTCTGGAATCGGCCCGGACCAGCGCCGGTGCCCAGCAACCAGTTGACCAACTCATCGGGCTGGCCTGCGCCGTTGGCGCGGGTGTTTGTTTCGAAACCGATACCGATGCCGACCCCGCCGGAATTAGCGCCGTAAGCGGTCGCCGCGCGCGTATTCACACAGTGCGCTGCAAACAGCACGACGCGGGGATTGATCAAGCTTGCCGTGCACAGCCCGACTGAGCCGCCGCCAGCATCCGTAATCACCTGACCAATGCCGTTGATGTTGACCGGGTCGAACGCTTGTGCCGGGGTAAAGTTGTTGTTGATCGTGATTTGGGGCGCTTCGACCGAAATCGTCGCACGCGTTGGCAGGTTGCGATATGCCTCCTCAGCTGCCTTTTTCAGCGCGAAGGTTGATTCAGCATCTTCGTGCGGCGCTTCGAGCGAATCGACCGGTCGATTTGCAGCGTCCTCGGCAAAAGCGGCGGCGGGCGATACCAGCATGGCGGTAATCGCCAAAACGCTGCCGCGCAGGCGGAATAATGTGGGGTTGGGCATGTTGTGAGTTCCCTGGGCTGTTATGTTGTGAGGATTTTTCCAGACGCGATGCGGCTATCACGGTGATTTGATCTTCGGCAATATTATTATTTGGTTTTCCAGAACATTTGAGACGAAATGCTTGCACAAACGGCTGAAAAACAAGTGACATGGCTTGGCAGCCCTTCGCAGATGAATATTTGCGCGGAATTCATTCATAAAATCGGTATTTTTCCTGAACAAGGGCTGTCGAAGCGATTCAGGCTGCGATCAGCACCGCTTGGGCAAAAGCGTGATGACGGCGCGAATCGTTGCGCCATCCCACAGGAGAAAGACCATGAAGTTTTTGACCAAGAGCCTGCTCAGCGCCGGTGCCGCAGCTGCGGCGCTGGTCAGTGTTGCTGCCCCCGCCCAGGCGCGCCATCGCGACAATGATGGCATCAGTGCCGGTGAAGTGATCGCGGGCGCTGTCATACTCGGTGGCTTGGCCGCTGTGATCGCCGCGTCCGACAATGATCGCGACCGGGGCTATCGCTACGATGACCGCGACTATCGCTATGACAATGATGGCTACAACTACCATCGCGGTCGCGACCGTGGCTATGGCTATGACTATAACCGCTATGGCGGCAGCCGTTCGGCTGTAAACCAGTGCATCAACGGCGTTGAGCGTTGGGCCAGCCGTTACAGCCGCGCCGACGTGACGCAAATCAACGATATCGACCGCACGCGCTATGGCTACCGCGTGTCGGGCAATCTGGTGGTCCGCGATGGCTGGCGCGGCCGCGACCGGTACGACCGTGGCTATGATCGCGGTTACGACCGGGGTCGCTTCACCTGCTATGTCGAACGCGGCCGGGTGGTCGACATTGATTATCGCGGATTGGACCAGTGGCGCTAACCGGTCGCCGGATCCGTAGTTCGCAATGACGTGAGCGGTTCAGCTTGGCGACAGGCTGGACCGTTCATTGTTGTCATATCTGGGGAGATGCTCCCCGGCGATAGGGGGTACATCATGATCATTTTGCGTAAATCCGCTTTGGCTGTCGCGGGGGCTGCCGTGCTTTTGACTTCAGCTACGCCGCTGGCCGCAGCCGATATGGGGGCACCTGCATCAACGAGAGCAGACGAAGGCTTCGTGCTAAGCCAGGCAAGCGAATATCACCGTCGCTATCGCCGTAACCGCAGGCTCGATGTCGATGCGGGCGACGTCATTATTGGCATTGGTATTTTGGCGGCGATTGCCGCCATTGCCGATTCGTCGGACAAGAAGGATCGCCGCGACCGCGACGACGAGCCGCGCTACAACGAACGCAGCGACGACCGACCAGTGTATCAGGGCGACGACGATCTGGGCACGGCTGTCAGCCTTTGCTCCAACGCAGCAGAACGCAGCGCAGGCAATGGCGCGCGGGTGGAGGAAATCCGCTCGGTCACGCGTGACGGCAATGGCTGGCGGGTCGAGGGCGACTTGGCTCAGGACAGCTTTTCCTGCGGCACAAGCGGCGGCCAGGTGGATTTCATCCAGCTAAGCGACCGTCAAATCTGACCCTTTGCCCTTTGCCGGGGTTGGCAGCTTCAAACACACCTATTGTCGGCCCCGGCAAGACCTGCATCAGAATACAGGATCGTTGGCGCCGTGATCGTCGGCGACCGGCACGGCGCTATGGATGCCACATTCGACCTTGTCCCAGCCCTTCCAGCGGCCCGAACGCGGGTCTTCGCCGGGAGCGACCTTGCTGGTGCAGGGCGAGCAGCCAATGGAGGGATAGCCCTGTTCGACCAGCGGGTGCGCGGGCAAGTCATGCTCGACAATATAGGCTTCGAGCCGCTTTTTTGACCAATCGGCCAGCGGGTTCACCTTTAGCCGCCCATCCTCGACCTCGAAACGCGGTAGCGCGCTGCGAGTGGAGGATTGGAAGGCCTTGCGTCCGGTGAATTGGGCGTCGAATCCCGCAAGCGCTTGCTTTAGCGGCAGTACCTTGCGGATTTCGCAGCAGCCATCGGGATCGTAGGACCAGCGCAGGCCATTCTCATCCTTTTGGCGGAGCAGCGCGGCATCGGGTTTCAACTCGCGCAAATCCCTCAGACCAAACCGTTCGCGCAACTCTTCCTTGTAGGTAATCGTCTCGGGGAAATGCTTACCGGTATCGAGAAACAGCACCGGCACCGAAGGATCGACGCTGGCTATGAGATGCAGCAGCACCGCCGATTCCGCACCAAAGCTTGAGACAATCGCCACCTCGCCCAGAATATTTTCCTTCAGCAGCACCTCTAGCATCTCGACTGTGTCTCGTCCGCGGAACATATGGTTCAGCCGGATCGCATCGGTTTCGCTATAGCGCGGTCCAGTGTCGATCCGATCGGGCGCGCGGGTTTTGGTTTCAGGCATGACGCAATTTCCACACCGGCACGGCATCATCCGCCGCGCGCTGATAGACATGTTGGTAGCGTGCCAGGGCCGCTTCTACGTCTGTCTGGTTGAGGGGTGTCTCAGGCGAAAAGCTGTCGAAACCACATCGTTTCATGAAGGCAATCTGATCGACCAGTACATCGCCCTGCGCACGCAGTTCGCCGGTGTAGCCTGCTTCGCGCAATATCCGGGCCGACGAATAGCCGCGCCCGTCGCGGAACTTCGGGAAAGCAATTTCGATCAGTGCCAGCCGGTCCAGATGCGGAATCAGCGCGCGGGCATCATCATCGGGTTCCAGCCGGACCGCAGTGGCATTAGACTGGTCGAGGAAAGCGTCCAAGGTGACCGAAGGCTCTTCACCCTCAATGGCATGATGTTCAACCATAGATCGCCTCCTTGAACGGCTCCATGCCCACGCGGCGGTAGGTGTCGAGGAAGCGTTCGCCGGACTGGCGCAGCTCCTTATATTTGTCGGTCGCGCGTTCGACTGCATCGACAATGCCGTCCTCGTCGAAACCGGGGCCGGTGATCTTGCCGATGGAAACATCTTCCGCGCCTGATCCACCGAGCGTTAGCTGGTAATTTTCCACGCCCTTCCGGTCGACGCCGAGTATGCCGATATGGCCTGCATGGTGGTGTCCACAGGCGTTGATGCAGCCGGAGATTTTGAGCTTCAACTCGCCAAGGTCGCGCTGCCGCTCCGGATCGGCGAAACGGGTAGCGATTTTCTGCGCGATCGGGATCGAACGTGCATTGGCAAGGCTGCAATAATCGAGACCGGGGCAGGCGATGATGTCGCTGATCAGGTCAAGATTGGCATTGGCCAGCTCCGCTGCGTTCAATGCCTGCCAGACGGCGTACAGATCGCGTTTGGCGACATGCGGCATCACGATGTTCTGGGCGTGGGTGACGCGCAGTTCGTCAAAACTATATTGCTCCGCAAGGTCGGCCATCACATCGATCTGCGCCGACGACGCGTCACCAGGGATGCCGCCAATGGGCTTCAGGCTGATATTGACGATGGCGTAGCCAGCCTGCTTGTGCGGCTTCACATTCTGGTCGAGCCAGACAGCGAAATCGGGATCGCTGCGATCGACATCATCGCTCAGGCCGCTTTCGAACGGCGGCGGCGCGAAGAAGGCGGCAATCCGCTCCAGTTCGGCAGCAGGCGGATCGATACCCAGCGTCTTCACATGGGCGAATTCTTCCTCAACCTGGCGCGCATATTCCTCCGCACCAATTTCGTGGACAAGGATCTTGATCCGCGCTTTGTAGATATTGTCGCGGCGGCCATAGCGGTTATAGACGCGCAGGCAGGCTTCCGAATAGCTCAGATAATCCTCAATCGGCACGAAATCCTTGATCAGCGGTGCGATCATCGGGGTGCGGCCCATGCCACCGCCGACATAGAAGGCAGCGCCGAGCTTGCCGTCGCGCTCGACCAGCTGGATGCCGATATCGTGCAACCGCATCGCCGCGCGGTCTTCGTCAGCCGCGATCACCGCAATCTTGAACTTGCGCGGTAGGTAGCTGAATTCGGGGTGGAATGTGCTCCACTGGCGCAACAGCTCTGCCCACGGCCGGGGATCGGCGATTTCGTCTCCGGCGGCACCTGCATATTGGTCCGACGAAATGTTCCGGATGCAATTGCCGCTGGTCTGGATCGCGTGCATCTCGACGCTCGCCAGTTCCTCCAGCAGGTCTGGGCATTCCTCCAGTTTGATCCAGTTGTACTGGATATTCTGCCGCGTGGTGAAATGGCCGTAATCGCGGTCATATTTGCGCGCGATGTGCGCGAGCATCCGCATCTGGCGGCTGTCGAGCGTGCCATAGGGTATGGCAACGCGGAGCATATAGGCATGGAGCTGCAGATAAAGGCCGTTCATCAACCGCAATGGCTTGAACTGGTCTTCCGTAATCTCACCAGCTAGGCGGCGCTTCACCTGATCGCGGAACTCGGCCACGCGGGCGTCGACAATGGCCTGGTCATAATTGTCATATTTATACATGTCAGATCACCCAGTCGCCCGCCGCAGGATCGGCGGGTTTCAATGTCAGGTCGGGACGAACGGTGGGCCCAAGCGCGCGGACACGGTCCTTGATATGCGCGGGGCGCGGGCCTTCGTCGGTGGCGATGGCTTCGATGATATAGGGGGCGTTGACGCGGCGCGCGCCTTCCTCAGCGTGAAGGATCGGCTCACCGCCCTCGCCGACATCGGCGGCATCCTCGACATGGATCGACCAGCCGGTGCCGGTCCACCAGGTTACAGCGCCAGAGGCGAGGTCGTTTCCGGTTAGAAGTTTCACGCGAGTTTCTCCGCTTCTTTGGCGAATGCCTGCAAGGCATCCTGTGCGTCCGATTTCAATACGACATCGCCCACAACAATGATTGCAGGCGACTGCACGCGCTCACGCGCAATCATCCCGCCCAGATCGGCGAGCAGGGTGCGGAGCGCGCGGGCATTTTTGCGACCCACGTGCTCCAGCACAGCGACGGGTGTGTAGGGGGAAAGCCCGTCGCTTATCAGTTTCTCGGTGATGTCCGCCGCAGTGGCGACACCCATATAGATCACCAGCGTGCGGCCCTTGCCCGCTAGCCCCGCCCAATTCTGGTCGGTCAGCCCCTTGCATTGGCCTGCGACAAAGGTGACTGCGCTGGAGGCATCGCGGTGGGTCAGCGGGAGCAGCGTTTCCGCGCCGCCAGCAATGGCCGCCGAAATGCCTGGGACGACTTCCACCGGAACGGCAGCCGCCTGGCAAGCCTCGACCTCTTCGCCGCCACGTCCGAAAATGAAAGGATCACCGCCTTTCAGCCGCAATACCGAATTTCCGGCCTGCGCCTCTTGTACGAGGATCGCGTTGATCCCTTCCTGCGGCACCGAATGGCGGCTGCGCTGCTTGGCGACTGAAATTAGCCGCGCTGCTGGGTTGGCAAGCGCCAAAACTGCATCATCGACCAGCCCGTCATGAACGACAACATCCGCTGCCGCGATCAACCGGGCGGCCTTCACTGTCAGCAATTCCGGATCACCCGGCCCTGCCCCAACGAGATATACTTTGCCTTTTTCCATAGGCGCAAGATGCGCCTTAGCGCCGCAAAGGCCAAATCAGGATATGTTGGCGTGAGGAAAGGGAGGCTTTACCCCGCCTTTGCCTTCTTCGCCCCGCCCTTGTCTTTCTTGGGTTTGCCAACCTTGGGCGGCGCGGGCGTTACCTCAAACGCAGGCGCGCCATCCTTGATGTGCACTGCCACTTCGCCGCCATTGACCAGCTTGCCAAACAGCAATTCCTCGGCCAACTGCTGCTTGATCTTTTCCTGGATCAGGCGGCCCATTGGGCGGGCACCGTAGAGCTTGTCATAGCCGCGTTCGGTCAGCCAGGCGCGCGCATCGTCGTCCAGCTTGATGTGCACATTCTGGTCGGCCAGTTGCAGCTCGAGTTGCAGGATGAACTTGTCGACCACCATTGCGACAACTTCGGTGGGCAGATAGCCAAAGGGCACAATAGCATCAAGCCGGTTGCGGAATTCCGGCGCGAACAGGTTCTTGACCGCGTCCTCGCTCGCATCTTCCTTGCTGGTGCTTCCGAAACCGATGCCTTCCTTGGCCATATCCTTGGCTCCGGCATTGGTCGTCATGATCAAAATGACATTGCGGAAATCGACGGTCTTGCCGTGATGGTCGGTCAGGCGGCCATTATCCATCACCTGCAGCAGGATGTTGAACAGGTCGGGATGCGCCTTTTCAATCTCGTCGAGCAACAGCACCGAATGCGGGTTCTGATCGACCGCATCGGTCAGCAGCCCGCCCTGGTCGAAGCCGACATAGCCCGGAGGCGCACCGATCAGGCGGCTGACGCTGTGCCGCTCCATATATTCGCTCATGTCGAAACGTTTGAGCGGAATGCCGAGGATCGAGGCAAGTTGTCTTGCGACTTCGGTCTTGCCAACGCCGGTAGGGCCACTGAACAGGTAATTGCCGATGGGCTTGTCGGGATCGCGGAGGCCTGCGCGGCTCAGCTTGATGGCTGAGGACAGCACTTCGATTGCCTTGTCTTGTCCGAACACCACGCGTTTCAGATCGCCCTCAAGCGAACCCAAGGCGGCGCGATCATCGGTTGAAACATTTTTGGGCGGAATACGTGCGATGGTCGCAATAACCGCCTCGATTTCCTTCGGTGTGATGAGCTTGCGGCGCTTGGACGGAGCGACCAGCATCTGCATCGCACCGACCTCGTCAATGACGTCGATGGCCTTGTCGGGCAGTTTGCGGTCGTTGATGTAGCGGGCAGACAGTTCAACCGCCGCCTTCAGCGCATCGGGGGTATATTTGACCTTGTGGTGTTCCTCAAACGCGCTGCGCAGACCGGCGAGAATTTTCACCGTATCATCGATGGTCGGTTCGTTGACGTCGATCTTCTGGAACCGCCGCAGCAAGGCGCGGTCCTTCTCAAAATGGTTCCGGAACTCCTTATAAGTCGTTGAACCGATACAACGAATGGTTCCACCAGACAGTGCAGGCTTCAACAGGTTCGACGCGTCCATGGCCCCGCCGCTTGTAGCACCAGCGCCAATCACAGTGTGGATTTCGTCAATAAACAGGATCGCATCGGGCAGCTTTTCGAGTTCCGAAACCACCGCCTTCAGCCGCTCCTCAAAATCGCCCCGATAGCGCGTGCCCGCAAGCAACGCACCCATGTCCAGCGAATAGATCACCGCTGGCAGCAGCACCTCGGGCACCTGCTTTTCAACAATGCGCCGCGCGAGCCCTTCGGCAATCGCTGTTTTGCCCACACCGGGTTCGCCAACATAAAGCGGGTTGTTCTTCGACCGGCGGCAGAGGATCTGCACCGTGCGGTCCACCTCCTCGCTCCGCCCGATGAGAGGGTCGATACGGCCCTGCTTGGCCTTCTCATTAAGGTTGACCGTGAACTGTTCGAGCGAGGTTTCCTTGCCCTTCTTGTCCTTGCCCTCGGCTGCCTCCTCGGCCTTTTCCTCGGCACCCTGGACGGGCTTCGCCTCGATCAGCTTGCCGTCCTTGCCGATGCCGTGGCTGATATAGCTTACCGCATCCAGGCGGCTCATGTCCTGCTGCTGCAGGAAATAGACAGCATAGCTTTCGCGCTCGCTGAACAGCGCGACCAGCACATTAGCCCCGGTCACAACATCCTTGCCTGACGATTGCACATGCAGGATCGCGCGCTGCACCACCCGCTGGAAGCCACTGGTCGGCGACGGATCCACATTGCCCTCGACCTTCAAGCTCTCCAGTTCGTTATCAAGATACTGGATGACGGTGTCGGAAAGCTCGCCCAGATCGACTCCGCAAGCCTGCATAACGCGCGCCGCATCGCTATCGTCGACCAGCGCCAGCAGCAGATGTTCCAGCGTTGCATATTCATGAGCGCGCTCGGCCGCATGGCGCAACGCATTGTGCAGGGTCGACTCCAGCGATTCTGCAAATGATGGCATAGTCTCGGCGCTCCTGCTTGATACCTTCGCTACCTATATCGGCCCCGTCCCGGCTGCTTTCAACAGCGATTTGTCCACAGCGGAGGAAAGCATGGAATTTGTTAGTTTTTGGTTAACCATGTTTGCCGCTCTCTTCATTTTTTGAAAAGCGCATCCGCTGCGCTGCGGTGGTTCTTGGCAAAATCGATCTTTCCCTTGCAGCGGGCAATCTCTCCGGTCAGCGCCTCAATCCGTTCCTCCAGCTCTTCGATCGACAGGCGGTCGATATCCTGCTTGAGCAAGGCGACAAGCGGATCGTCGGGCTTTCTAGCGAACAGTTCGTCAAGGTCCATGGCGCATCTCCGCCTGCAAAAATGCCACAAACCCGGCTTATGTCAATTCTGGTCGCGGTACTGGCAATGTACGGGTGGCGCAGTTATAGACGCGCCAGCGATACAGGGGGCCTGAATGACCGACATTCCCGATAGCATGACCGCCATCGAAATCAGCACGCCGGGTGGGCCCGAGGTGCTGAAGCCCTGCACGCGACCGATATCTAACCCGGGTGAAGGCGAAGTGCTGGTCAAGGTCGCTGCGGCAGGAGTCAACCGGCCCGATGTCGTCCAGCGCATGGGCCTCTACCCTGCCCCGCCGGGGGCCAGCGACCTGCCGGGACTGGAGATTGCAGGAACTGTTGTCGCCATTGGTCCGGGCACTGACGCTGAGCTGTTGGGCCAGAAAGTCTGCGCGCTGGTCGCTGGCGGTGGCTATGCCGAATATTGCATAGCCCGCGCCGATGTCTGCTGGCCTGTTCCCGAAGGCCTCTCGATGGACGAAGCCGCAGCCATCCCCGAAACGCTGATGACGGTGTGGCACAATGTCTTCGAGCGCGGCTATGCCGATGAGGGCGAGACGATTTTGGTCCATGGCGGCACCAGCGGCATCGGTAGCATGGCGATCAAGCTGGGCAAGCTGTTCGGGCTAACGGTTATCGTCACCTGCGGGAGCGACGATAAATGCATCGCAGCGCTGGAACTGGGCGCCGACCATGCAATCAATTACAAGGACAGCGATTTCGTCGAGGAGGTGAAACGCATCACCGATGGCGCTGGCGTGCATTTGGTGCTCGATATGGTCGCAGGGCCCTACGTGCCACGCAACATGAAGTGCCTGCGAGACGATGGGCGCCATGTGACCATTGCCATCCAGGGCGGCGCAATGGCCGAGGTGCCCATGGTGCAAATCATGGCGCGCCGACTGACGCTGACCGGATCAACGCTGCGTCCGCGCTCCAACGCGTTCAAAGCGCTTCTGGCCGATGAGATTTATCGCAATGTGTGGCCGGAAGTCGTTGCCGGACGGTTACGCCCTACCATGGCCAAAATCTTCCCGCTTGATCAGGCGGCGGCAGCGCATGCCCTTATGGAAAGCGGCGATTTCGTCGGGAAGATTGTGCTGCTGCCCTAACAAAAAACCCCGGAGTTTCTTCCGGGGTTTCGTGTTTCTATCCTTCGACTGGCGTTAGAACTTGACGCCTGCCGCCACACCGAAGCGGCGTGGCTCCAGCGTGAAGATGTTGGTGAAAAGGCCTGACGACTGGTCGGTGACATACAGTCCCGTGATCGAATCCTTATCCGCCAGGTTCTGCACAAAGGCGCGCAGGAACCATTTATCGTCGGCACCGTTCATCTGGATCTGCGCGTTGATCTGCGAATATCCCTTGATGCGGTTGATCGAGCCGTTGAAGATGTTGCCGTAGCTTTTGCCGGTGTAGATATAGTCCACTCGAGGCGTGATATACATGCCATTGCCGATATCGATGTCATACTGCGCGCCGATGTTGAACTTCATCTTCGGAGCCTGCGGCAGTTCGTTCCCGCGAATATTGACGGCAACCCCTGCATTTTCAACGGTTACGCCACCCAGCGCAGCAATCGCCGCAGGCGTCAGCCCGGCCGCCCCAAAAGCACCGGCAGCCCCTGCACCCAGCGCGGCACAGATGCTGAACGCGCCGTTTGCTGTGAGACCCGATCCTGCTGGGAAAGGAGCTGTGGGTTGCAGCCCGGCACCAGCGTTACCAGTCACAGCGCCAGCATTGATCAACGTGTTGACCGTGTTCACAAAACTGTTGACGCCTGCGACGTTACCCGAATTCGAGACCACCGCGCAGTTCGCACCGTTGGTGATGTCCTTGATAATCACGGCATCTGCCCGCCCACCCGAAGGATCGCGCGGATTGCCGAGGAACTTGTCAGATGAAACCTTGGTGTGCAGGTAGCTGGCACCAATGTTGACGGCCAGACCATCGATTGGCCGCATGACCGATTCCAGCTCAAGACCGTAGATGTCGGCATCGACATTATCATTCACTGAGGTACGCGACACAATGCGGCTGAGCTGCAAGCCCTTATACTTATAATAAAAGGCGGTGGCATTCAGCGTAACGCGCCCGTTCGCAAAGGCGTTCTTTGAACCAACTTCAAACGCATTGACGATTTCGGGAGTGAACGCCTCTGGAACGGCAAAAACCGGTTGCAACGGTGGATTCACGCCGCCCGATTTATAGCCACGCGAATAAGAGGCATAGAGTAGGTTGTCGGACGTGATCTGGTAATCGAGCACGACGCGACCGGTAAATTCGTCGAACTTGACCCTCCGCTCCTGAAACAGATTGCAACCCGATGTATTTGCCGACGTCAATGTCCCAGATGCCGTCGTCGAAGTGATCGAACAGGCCGTTGCCGGGTCGGCGTCGAAGGGCTGCAGACGCGAAGTCGCCGGTGCGCCTGTGACGGCGAAACCGTTGACATAGGGCGAATTGAATGCCGAAGTTGCGGAGAATGGCGTCAGGAAACTCGCCAGCGTCGATCGGGCGCGGACGAATTTTTCGTCATTGTTATACCGGATGCCCGCCGTTAGCTTCAACTGGTCGTTGAACTGATAATAGGCTTCACCGAACAGGCCGTAAGATTTGACATGCAGCAAATCAGTGTTGTTGCGGAAAAACGGCGTTGCCAGATAGCCCGGGGGTGGGGGCGACGCTAATAACGGCGGCCCGGCGAGAGCGGCGCGGCCCAACGCGTTGAAAGTACCCAAAATCCCCGTCAGGTAATCGATACCAAACGAGTTCACATAATAGCTGTTCTCGCCCAGTTTAAAGTCGGCATAGATGCCGCCAACCAGGAAATTGAACGGCCCGTCATTGTCGCTGCTCAAAATCGCCTCGACCGACCAATCCTTGGACGTCTGGTTCGACCGGTCGAAGTCCTGCGGCGTCAAGGAGCAGATACGGTGGCCACCATAGGCACCGGTCCCTGTTTCCTCCGTATCCGAAGTGCAGAGATTATTGGCCGCACCGTTAGGGATGATGGCGGACGCAATCGGCTGAAAATAAGCCACTGGCAGACCGAGCGCGCTGAGCGGGTTGCCGGGCGAGGCTGGCGTGGCTGCCGCCTGTAGCGTCGCCAGTGCAGACGCATACAATGCTCTGTTTTGCACCGAGAGGTTATAGTCCTGCCGCGAGTCGACGTCTGCCTTGTGATAGAAACCCGTCAGTTGCAGGCTGTAATTGCCGAACTCCTGCTCCAGCCGAGCCTGATATTGCTGCTCGCTCGACGCATATTCGGGCGTGAAATCGGTATTCACAACGCGCGGATCGGCTGGGTTGATATTGTTGGCATAGGCATCGGGACCGTACAGGTTGCCCAGCGCGAATGCGGTTGGAATGCCGTTGGCGGCAAGGAATTGCCGCGACGTCAGCACGCCTACGAAGCCTGCGTTGCCGTTGGTTATTCCATAGTCACGCCGCCCCGGCAGACAGCCAAGCACACCTGTCGGGTCGCGCTGGCAAAGCTGCTTCTGGATGCGCATCCGCTTGTCGTCTTCTTTGAAATAGAAGGCCATCAGGTCGATGGTAGTCGTGTCGGACGGCTGGAAACGGAGGGCACCGCGAACGGCATACATGTCGCGGTCGTCCAGGTCCTTGCCGTCGAACAGGTTGGTCGTGTAGCCGTCCCGGTTCAGGTAAAAGCCCGAGACGCGGATGCCGACGGTGTCACCAAGGGCGAAATTCAACATGCCCTTCGCCTTCACCGAATTATAATTGCCATATTCGACCTCGCCCGAAGCGGCAAAACCGTTGAGGTCGGGGCGATTGGGAACCAGGTTGACCACGCCCGACGTCGCATTTCGGCCGAACAATGTGCCCTGTGGCCCGCGCAATACTTCGATACGTTGCAGGTCGAAAAACTCGGTTTCGAACAGGCGGGTAGCCAGCAATGGCGTGCCATCCAGGTGGATGGCAGTCGCCGAATCGCACGATACGCCAACGCACAAATCGCCGATGCCGCGAATGGTAAAGCTCGATCCGGTGAAGTTGCCCTTGGTAAAGGTCACATTCGGAAGTGTCAGCTGCAAATCGCTCGAATTTTCGATCTGCTGCTTTTCCAGCGCCGCTGCGTCAAAGGCGGATACCGCGATAGGCACGTCCTGCAAACTTTCGGTGCGGCGTTGTGCCGTCACGACAATGCCAATGTCTTCCTCGGCGGCCTCGTCATCTGCTTGCGGTGCATCTTGTGCAATGGCTGGCATGGCCAGCGACATGGCAAGTGCAGTCGCAGAAATCAGGTGTAGCTTACGCATGGTCCTCTCCCTCCATAAATGGCTACTGTTTATGATATGATGTCAGCAAAATCGGTGCGGAACCGGTCTCCTCAAACCTCTCACACTCCCTGTGTTAAGTGCGCAATTAAAGCAGTCAAGCCTTTCCTGCATAGCTATGCATTGTTTGTGCGCGAAAGCCGCTTGCCGTATGGTCGGCTTTGGCCTAAGCGAACCGCCATATTCAGGCCGCTCCGGTAAGGGGCGGCCCTTTTCATTGGAGAATCATCATGGCCCAGAACGGATTGGTCCCCCTGATGCCGCATGCGACTGCGGCATGGCTGGTCGATAACACCGCGTTGAGCTTTACCCAGATTGCCGACTTTTGCGGGCTGCATATTTTGGAAGTGCAGGCGATGGCCGACGACTTGACCGGCACGAAATATACCGGCCGCGATCCCGTGCATGCTGGCGAATTGACGCAGGAAGAAATTGAAAAGGGCCAGGCCGACGAGGATCATGCCCTGCAGATCAGCAAGGGGCCCGAACAGGTACGCCGCACCAAGGGGCCCCGCTATACGCCTGTTTCAAAGCGGCAGGACAAACCCGATGGAATTGCGTGGCTGCTGCGCAACCATCCCGAAATCTCCGATGGTGCAATCTGCAAGCTGATCGGCACCACGCGCAACACGATCACCGCGATCCGCGAACGCAGCCACTGGAACATCAGCGAAATCCAGCCGAAGGACCCTGTAACGCTTGGCCTGTGCTCGCAGCGCGAACTCGACGCGCTTGTTACCCGCGCGGCAAAGAAAGCCGGGCTTCAGGACAAGGCAGCCGATGACAGCCGCTTTGCCGGCGACCGCGAAGCCTTGCTGGAAGAATTGCGTGCCGAACGTGAGGAAGCCAAACGTCAGGCGGACGAGGCACTTACCGGCGAGGAAGCGGCACCTGCCGAGCTGACGGCAGAAACGCTGTTCAAAAAAACGGGCGAATAATCGCACCACCTTCCGCAACGTCACCATTGCGCGTCGTGCCTGCATAAGGCACGGCTGTCCAATCATGCCCGCCGAAGCGCTGCCCGTTATCGACATGAGCCTTGAAGATCATGGCTTTGAGTCCCTTGAGATCAAGGGGCTGACCTATCCGCTGGGCGAGCGCGTCCCGGCCTATGGCGAAATCTATCCGCTGGCCGCCGACATGGGCTGGACGCGGATGCCGGTGCCAGGCAACCTGAACCATATCAACATCTGGCTGCTTGACGACCGCGATGCAGACGGCGACGGCTTTGCCATTGCCGACACCGGGCTGTTCATGCCCGGGGTAATTGAGGAGTGGAAAAAGCTCCTTGAAGGCACGCTCGGCAACCGGCGGATGACGCGCATCTTTGTGACGCATTTCCATCCCGACCATGTCGGCTGTGCCGGGTGGCTTGCCAACCGCTGCAAGGTGCAGCTGTGGATGAACCGCACCGAGTGGTTGATGGCGAGGATGCTCACCGCCGACCAGCGCGACGAGCCGCCCAAGGAGGTGCTGGCGAGGCGCAAGTTCCAAGGCTACTCCGACACGCAAGTCGAGGATCTGCGCAAACGCGGTTTTGGCAATTTCGCACGCGCTGTTTCGCAACTGCCGACCGGACACCGGCGGCTCGACGATGGGCAGCATGTCCGCATTGGCGGTCGCGTTTGGGAAGTGATGACCGGCGGCGGTCACACGCCCGAACATGCCTGCCTGGTCGATCATCATAATGGCGCCATCATTGCAGGCGACCAGATTTTGCCGCGCATCACCAGCAATGTGTCGATCATGGACAGTGAGCCCGATGCCGATCCCTTGGGCGAATGGCTGGACTCGATTGCCAAATTCAGGCGGAAACTGCCCGCCGACATGCTGGTATTGCCTGCTCATGGCTCGCCGTTTCGCGGGGTGCATACCCGCCTCGACAAACTGGCTGAAGGGCACCATGAGCGTCTGGACCGGCTGGAAGAGGCCCTGAAAGAAAAGCCGCACCGCGCCGTAGATTGCTTCGATCTGCTGTTCGACCGGCCGATTGACGAGAGTGTCTTCGGCCTCGCCACCGGCGAAGCCATGGCGCATTTGCGGCATTTGGAGGCGACCGGTCGGGCGAAGTTTGACGTGGTCGACGGTGTCGGCTGGTATAGCGCAGACTGAGATGACCGCACCCTATCTCCACCCCGCCAAATGGGACCAGCATTTCCCGCCACTATCGGTGCACGACATGTTCTTCCGTTCCTCCGAGCGTATGGGTGCCGCACCGCTCGCTGACTTCATGGGTCGCAAATACAGCTATGCCGAAATGGCCGAAAGCGTCCGCAAATTTGCCCGAGGCCTGCAACTGCGCGGCATAGGCAAGGGCGACCATGTCGGCCTCTATCTGCCCAATGTCCCGCATTACATCGTTGCCTATTATGGCGCGATGCTGGCCGGGGCGACGGTGGTCAACTTCTCACCGCTCTATACGGTCGATGAACTCGCGCATCAGGTGGCGGACAGCGGCACCAGCATATTGGTGACGGTGTCCGCCGCAGCGTTGCTGCCCACTGCGCTCAAGGTATTGGACAATTCGCAACTGGGCCATTTGATCGTGGGCAGCGTGGCCGAGGCCTTGCCCAAGCTGAAAGGCTGGGCCTACCGGCTGTTCAAAAAAGCCGATATTGCGCCGATCCCCGCTGACCATTGCATTACGCGCTTTGCAGACTTCATCACCAATGACGGCCAGTCCATGCCCGCAGCTTGCGATCCTGAAAGGGACATTGCGCTGCTCCAATATACCGGCGGTACGACAGGAACGCCGAAGGGCGCGATGCTCAGCCACCAAAATCTCACTGCTAATGCGCGGCAGATCAACTTGCTCGATCCGCACAGCCGGGCGAACCGGCCAGACGCCCCTGCCCCCGACCGTATCCTTGGCGTGCTCCCTTTCTTCCATGTCTTCGCCAACGCCACCGTGCTTAACCGCACTGTCGACAATGGCGGGGAAATCGTCATGCTGCCGCGGTTCGAGGCCAAAGCGGCGCTGGCGGCGGTAACACGCGCCAAGGTAACCGCTATGCCCGGCGTGCCGACCATGTATCAGGCGCTGCTCGACAATCCCGATCTGGCGGGCACCGATTTCACCTCGCTGCGCGCCTGTATTTCGGGCGGCGCACCGCTTGCTGCCGAGCTGAAAGCAAAGTTTGAGGGCGTCAGCCATGCGACGGTTATCGAAGGTTATGGCCTGACCGAAAGTTCAGGCGTTATCAGCTGCAACCCCTATGAGGGCGAAAGCCGATCGGGCAGCATTGGGCAGCCAGTTCCGGGAACGACTGTGAAACTGGTCGACAAAGAAGACCCGACAAAGCCTGCGCCCGAAGGCCATCCCGGCGAGCTGGTGGCCAAAGGGCCGCAGATCATGATGGGCTATTGGAACAAGCCCGAGGCGACGGCGGAAGTTTTCGTCGACGGCTGGCTGCGGACCGGCGACGTCGCGACGATCGACGACGATGGCTTCATCTATATCGTTGATCGCCTGAAAGACATGATTGCGGTCGGCGGATTCAAGGTCTTCCCCAGCCAGATCGAGGATGTCCTCTACAAGCATCCGGCTGTGAAAGAGGCGCTCGTGATTGGTATTCCCGATGCCTATTCGGGTGAGCGACCTCGTGCTTATGTAACTGTGACCGATGCAGTCAGCGGCACCGAGCTGATGGCCTGGTTGAACCCGCAATTGGGCAAGCATGAGCGGGTAACCGATGTCATCGTACGCGACGCGTTGCCCAAAACGATGATCGGCAAGCTGGACCGCAAGGCTTTGCGGATGGAAGTGGGCGCTTAGGCGCGACGCGCTTTCAGCCAGCTTTTGTGCCGTCCCTCAACCTCGCGGAAGGCCTGGAATACAGTGCGTTCGGGCGCAGGTCTTCCGGTCGCGCCCAGCGCGTAAAGCTGCGCATAGAACCAATATTGCACCGCAAAACTGTCCAGCGCGCGGAGCGTCTTTACCTTGCGCAGCGCTGCCAACCA
>CAZSJE010000007.1:5430-29240 GCA_964606835.1 uncultured Sphingorhabdus sp. | reverse complement strand
TGATGCCTTCATATTGAATCGGCATCGCATAGCCTGCAAAGGACACCATGCGCGCGCCCTTCGCGCGGTGCCAATCGCCCAATGGCAGTTCGAGCATTTCGGTATCATCAGCCATCGGTCACTCACGCGCAAAGGTTCAAGCCGCGCGGGTATCGCGCTGCCTGCCCCCTCTGTCACGGATACCTGAGAGCTTTACCCCTTCGGTGGCCCGCCAACCGGCGAACGCTTTCCAGAGTGTCGCAAAAGCCGAAACGGTCCTTTTGCCTGAGAGATTCCGGGGCGGTTGCTCCTTCGGCGCCCGCCAAAGCCCTAAGGCGTCGGAGGGACTCTCCCGTTTCGTCAGCGACTGTTGCCGCCTAGGCTGCAAGGCCCATCAGAGTCAACCGGCCAGCACCCTTATCCCGTCATTTTCGTGGATAAATTTGCCCTGCCCGCCGCCCAGTGCCAGCGTGACGATTGCGCCGGCGACCTTGCCTGATCGTGTTGACGCGTACCGGCCCAGCGGGCCCAGCATGAACAGGTCGGTCAAGGGAGCCAACAGGATGCCAAGCGATTCGCCCGGACGGCTGTCCTTACGCGCACCACCGGTCAGCAGGCCAGGGCGGATCAGGTCGAGCCGTTCGAAATCCATCGCCCGCAAGGCATCTTCGACCTCGCCCTTGGTTTTCAGGTAGAAATTGGACGATCTGGACGACGCACCGACTGACGAAACCGACACAAACTGTCGCGCCCCTGCCTCCCGCGCCGCTCGCGCCACGGCCAACACCAGATCATGGTCGACCGCGCGAAAGGCGGCCTGCGAACCCGCCTGCTTCATTGTGGTGCCGAGGCAGGATATTGACACCTCGGGCCGCAATTCCCGGATGATGGCTGGCCAGTCGCGCGGATCGCCGACATGCTGGCCGATGCCCAGCATAGGGGTTCCCGAGAGCGGGCGAAGCAGCATGTGCAGGTCGACAGTATCGAGGCCCGCCAGTTCGGCCACAACCTGCTTGCCGACCAGCCCCGTGCCACCAGCAATGACGATCCCTTTTTTCATGCTCCTCCCCCAAAAATCGCCTTGTGGCTGTTGGTGGCATAGCGGTCGGTCATCCCGGCGAGAAAGTCTGAGATATGGCGACTACGCTGCGGCTCTTTGTGAGGGAGCGTCGCGCGCCATTCGTCGGGCATCAAGCCGGTATCCTGCGAATAAGCCTCGAACAGTTCTGCGACGACCACTCGCGCCTTTTCCGCCGCCTCGACCTGCGTCGGATGGTGGTACAGATTGGCGTACATGAAAGCCTTGAGCGTCCGCTCGCGCTGGGCAAGTTCCGTTGAAAAACCGCCAATCGCCTTTTTGGCGCTTTGGACATCGTCAACGGTTTGAATGCCTTCCGCCGCGATGCGCCCGCGTGTCGCCTCTATGACGTCGTTGACCATCACCCCTATCTGTTCGCGGACCAGTTCCGGTAACAGCCGCTTTCGATCATGGTCGGGATAGCGCCTGCAAATTGCCTCGAACCGCTCCGCCACAAAGGGCAGTTCGAGCAGCTGGTCCAGCGTCAGCAGCCCGGCGCGGATGCCATCGTCGATATCGTGATTGTCATAGGCAATGTCGTCCGCAACCGCAGCGATCTGCGCCTCCAGCGAAGGCCATTTTTCCAGTTCGAGCGGGAAAGCCGCGTCCACCTCGGCCAGCGCCCAGGGCGCGCTCGAAACCGGGCCATTATGCTTGGCCAGCCCCTCCAGCAATTCCCAACTGGGGTTCAGGCCCGGCCATAACGGATAGGGGTCCTCCAGCACCGTCAGCGTCCGCACCGTCTGCGCATTATGGTCGAAACCGCCAAAGGGAGCCATTGCTTCCTCCAGCGCATCCTCGCCCGCATGGCCAAAGGGCGGGTGGCCGATGTCGTGCGCGAGACACAAAGCTTCGGTTAAATCCTCATCCAGCCCAAGCGCGCGGGCAATCGTCCGCCCAATCTGTGCAACCTCAAGGCTGTGCGTCAGGCGGACGCGGTAATGATCGCCATCGGGCGCGACAAATACCTGTGTCTTGTGGCGCAGGCGACGAAAGGAAATCGAATGGATGATCCGGTCGCGATCACGCTGGAAAATATTGCGCGGGCCGCGATTTTCGCCTGCCGGCTCGGGATAGTGCCGTCCCCGGCTGGTCTCCGGATTGCAGGCATAGGGGGCGCGGCCAGTCATGCCTTGCGCTCATGCACCGGCACGCTGCGTTAGGCCAGCGTCTATTTCAGCTTGGTGACTTCAGCGCCCTTTTCGCTCTGCCAGACAAAGCCATCGCCGCCTGCCTTGCGGAAATCAGCTTCCCATTTCTTCGCTGTTTTCATGTCGGAGAAGGGACCAACCAGCAGGCGGCGGGTTTTGCCCCAACTGGCTGTCCAGCCTTCCTGCTTTCCGAACAGCGCTGCATATTTTTTCGCCATGCGGCGGTAATCAAAGCCGAGGCCGTTGGCGTCAGCCCCGGTGGCAATCTGCACGAAGATACGCGGAGCGGACACCGCGACCTTCGGGCTTTCGGCCTTTGCCGCGACGGCCGTCTCGGCCTTTGGCTTGGCGGAGCGGATCTTTGTCAGGTCGACGGGCACGGTGGAGGGGCGCTTTTCGGCGTCCGGGACCTCAATGGCCTCCACCAGCGCACCCAGATCGAATGCTTTTTCCATGGCTGGCGCGGGTGTGGGCTGCGGGTCGGGTGCCGCTGGCAAAGTACCGACGGCTGCGGCAGCAACCTGCGTCACGGGCGGGTCTTGCGGCGTCGGGCCGACAATCGGCGCGTCGGGTTTGGCTGACACTGTAACATTGGCTGATGCAGCCTGCATGGCAGGCGCTTGAGCAGCCGGCAAAGAATCGAAGCCCGGCTGCGACGCGGCATCGGCTTCGGCGATCAGCGACGGATCGATCTGGACGATTTGGGGCGCTGGTCTTGTTGCAGGCTCGACGGGAGGCAAGCCGCCGCGTGCCATCACCGCAGGGCCAACCGCCGGAAGTTGTTCTGACTGGCTGGGCATTGGGGCAGGCGCAGGTGCTGGGGTAGTAACCGCTGGCTTGGCCGGGGCGAGTGCAGGCAGGGCAATCCGCACCGGCGGGCGGGCGACCTCTGGTGGCGGCAATTGACCGACGCCCACCTGCGCCGTTTTCGCCCGAGACGCAGAATCGAGGGCCTTTTGCGCGGAGGCAGTGGCAAGCTCCCCTCCCGCAACTCGCACCGGCTTTTTATCCTTTGCCGATGGCTTTTTCGCCCGCTCGGTTTTCAACGTGGCGGCTTTGGCCCCCAAAGGCTCACCGGTCGGGATCAACCGCGAATCGCCGCCACCGACGGGCGCGCCGGTCGCGGCTGCCAGCGTTTTCACCTGGTCGCTGTCGGCACCGATGTTCGATCCAACGGGAAAATGGCCGAAATGCATCGCGGCTGCCTGCTGTGCGATGGTCAGCCGCGACATGTTGCGGAAATAGCCCTCCATCCGCCGCGCCTCACGTTCGGGAAGGAAACCGGCGGCAATCTTGCCTGCCTCTTTATAGTCGCCCCGTGCCGCCAGCATCATCGCCCGCGTACGCCAGGCTTCCGCATTTTCGCGTTGCAGCATGGGCACCAGCATCCGGTCGGCATCGTCGCGCTTGCCCGCCAGCGAAAGCGAGATCGCATGGCGCAGGCTCACTTCATCGCTTTGCCCGTAACTTGCGGCTAGCGCATAATCGCGCTCAGCGCGTTCGAAATTGCCAAGCAAATCATAGGCAAGCGCGCGATCCAGCGCAAAACTGCGCTCGCTCGCGCCAAGTCGCAATGCCTCGTCAAACAGGCTTAGCGCCTCAAACGGGTTTTCGCGCCGGACCTGCGCAATACCGAGCCCAGCCTTTATCCGGCCATCGGCGGGCTGAAGATTGCCTGCGCGGGTAAAAAAATTGAACGCCGCATCATAATCGCCCAGCTTGATCGCCGCATAGCCGGCGTCGGTGAGCGCAAAGCTATCGGTCGGGCGCTGTGCAATCCGGCGGATGGCATCGCGCAGTTCAGCCGCACCAGCGGGCTCGATCTTGGGCGCCGGCGGCTTGGGCGTCGCTTCGTCAAGTGCGTCGAGCGCCGATTCGTCCGCGTCCTGCGTGGCATATGCCGCCACTGGCGACGCAAGCAATGCGATCAGCGAACAGGAATAGAGACCAAGCTTCATCGCAACGTCCAATGGTGACTGAAGCCGCAAAATGCAAAAAAATGCACTAGCGGCGTCGGCCAAGCGTTTCCGGCACCCGACAAAGCGCGCACCGGCTATGCTGCGATCAATTGTTGCTCTGGCGATCCAGGAAGCGCGGAATGTTCAGGCCCGGACCGCCCTTGTCGTCGTCATCCTCATCGTCGTTGCGGCCAAGGCCACGCGACAGGTTGGTCATCCGTTCGAAGAGCGTGCCCCCAGTGGTTGACACCCGTGGAGGCGGTGCAGCAGGTTCGGGCGACAGATCGGAGGTGTCGTCGGAACCGAACATGCGGCGCCGAAGCGATCCGGCCTCTTCGGCTTCCGCTACACCGCTGGGCGCATCTTCGGCGCGCTCTGCTTCGCCGAGTTCGAGCATGTCGCCCCCTTCGGCTTCGTCCTCTTCGGCATCGTTAGAGGCTTCGAGTTCGAGTATGTCTTCTTCTGCCCCGCCTTCTGCGGTTTCGGTTTCAGCAGCAGCATAGGGGGTGTAACCGGTTGGCTCTTCCACAGCCGGTTCGGCCAGCTCTTCCAGCGTTTCGACTGACTCTTCCACAGCCTCTGGTTCGGGCTCCGCCACTTCAGCAACAGGCGCAGCGGCAGGCCGTGAAAGCTGATCGAAGCTAAAGGAACGCGCCGGGCGTTCAACCGCAGCACTGCCGTCCTGATCGATGCCGGTGGCAACCACAGAAACGCGGATCTTGCCGTTCAGATTGTCGTTGAACGCTGAACCCCAGATGATGTTCGCATCGGGATCGACCAGTTCCCGGATGTGGTTTGCGGCCTCGTCGACTTCCATCAGGCGCATGTCTTCGCCGCCGGTGATCGAGATGATCACGCCCTTTGCACCCGCCATCGACACACCGTCGAGCAGCGGATTGGCAATGGCGCGTTCGGCAGCTTCGAGCGCGCGTCCGTCGCCTTCTGCCTCACCCGTACCCATCATTGCCTTGCCCATTTCGTGCATCACGCTGCGCACGTCGGCAAAGTCGAGGTTGATCAGGCCCGGCATGACCATCAGGTCGGTAATCCCGCGCACACCCTGTTGCAGCACTTCGTCGGCAAGCAGGAACGCTTCCTTGAAAGTGGTGTTGGGATTGGCCACCAGGAACAAATTCTGGTTCGGAATGACGATCAGCGTGTCGACATGCTCCTGCAGCTCGGCAATCCCCGCGTCGGCGGAGCGCATGCGACGCTGGCCTTCGAACAGAAAGGGCTTGGTCACAACGCCGACGGTCAGGATGTTCATTTCGCGCGCCGCGCGGGCAATGACCGGAGCCGCACCGGTCCCGGTGCCGCCACCCATACCGGCTGCGATAAAGCACATATGCGCACCGCTGAGCGCGGATTTGACCTGCTCCAGCGTTTCTTCGGCTGCCGCACGGCCGACTTCGGGTCGCGAACCTGCGCCGAGCCCTTGAGTGATGTCCGGCCCCAGCTGGATGCGGAATTCGGCAGGGGAGCTGTTCAGCGCCTGTGCATCGGTATTGGCGACAACAAAGTCCACCCCTTCGACGCGGGCGTTGATCATGTTGGCAATGGCGTTCCCCCCGGCTCCGCCCACACCGATGACCGCAATTTTCGGTTTCAGTTCATCAACGACCGGCGGTCCAATATTGATGCTCATGTCCTGCTTGCTCCCTTTGATCACGCACTCAATTAACCAGTTAATCCATTCTCTTTTGCATAATTTTATCCACAAAACGACCAAAAGTTACCCACAGGCTGGCGCTTTGACTTATGCACAAGGCGTTTCAGTAATTCTCCCGGATGATTTGCAAAATCCGCGCTATTATGCCGGGTTTGGCACCCGATGCAGAGGCATCCTCAACCCCCAGACCAAGCTTCAGGTCGATCGGGTTCGACTGTGCATAAAGTATCAGTCCGGCAAGCGTCGAGAAGGCAGGGCCGCTATGCGCTTCGGGTAAGCCGTTGAGCGCAGTCGGGCGACCGACGCGGACAGTGCGGCCAAGTGCGGCCTGCATATGATCGGCAAGCCCCTTCAACTCGGCACCACCTCCGGTCAACACCACATGATGCCTTCCGGGTGCTGAAAAGCCGAGGTCGCTTAGCGCCTTGCCAATGGCCGCGATCATTGGGTCGACGCGCTGGCAAATGACCGAATTCAGCTGTGCACGGGTCAGCTTCGGTCGTTCCTGCCCGTTGCCGTCCTCGGCGTCAGCGACATCGAGTATGTCCTGGTGGTCGCGCGGGTTGGACTGGGCCGAACCATCGCGGCATTTCAACCGCTCCGCCTCGGCACGGCGCAGGCCAAAGGTGGCCGCAATATCGTCGGTAATGTCCGCCGAGCCTTGGTTCAATGTCACCAGCCCGACCAGCATCCCGCCGACAAAGACCGAGACATTGGTGACGCCTGCGCCAATTTCGACCAGCGCAACGCCCAGTTCGCGTTCCTCCGCAGTCAGGCAGGCCATACCGGCAGCGACCGGAGCAGCGACCACTGCCTCGACGCCCAGATGCGCGGCGCGCGCGGTCATGTCGAGGTTGCGCACTGGTGCTGGTTCGGCAAGCACGACATGGATGTCGACGCCCAAGCGGTCGGCATAGAGCCCCAGCGGGCTGGCAACGCCGCCGACGCCGTCGATAGAGTAAAGCGTCGGGCTGATATGCAGCGGCGTTTTGCCGCGCGGATCGATATTGGTGCGACCGGCCATCAGCAGATCGTCGATATCGACCTGCTCGATCCGGTCGCCACCCAGGTCGATCTCAGCCGGGGCCAGTTGGCTGTCTAGGCCGCCCGCCGAAATACCAAGCAGCACACGTTCGATATTGGTCCCGGCAATACGCTCGGCCTGTTCGACCGCTTGCCGCGCGGACAGTTCGGCCTGCTTGATGTCTGCGACGCAGCCCCGGATCACGCCTTTACTCTCGCGCTGGCCGCTGCCCAGCACGGTTAGGCCGCCATCCTCGGCGACGCCTGCGATCAGCGCGGAAACCTTGGACGAACCGATATCGAGCGCGGAGATGATCTTTTCGAACCTGGCTGCTGCCATCAGGCCGCGCCCTCCCCCTTGGCATCGGCCTTTGGCGCGCTTTCCGGCTTCAACTCGGCAGGTTTCGCCTTGGGTGCCTCGCGCATATACATCCGGTCGGGGTCGCGCAGGTCGAAATGGATGATATTGCGTTCCAGCAAGCGGTGGATGCCGTCCATCCGCGTGAAGTTGACCAGCGCCTGCGCCGCAAGCTCTTCGCCCTCGGGCAGCGACAGCGTTTCGCCGGTGCGGAACTTCAGGTCCCAGCGGCGGTTGCCCACCCAGGTCGCGCCCGCCACCTGGCTTTTCAGCGATTGCGCCTTGTCGAGCAATTCATCGAGGCCGGTCAGATGCCGGTCGGCATTCGCCCCATTGACGACGGGGAGGTTGCCGATTTCTGCCGCGCTTATCGCTTGCAGCACCTTGCCCTCATCATCGAGCAATTTGTACTGCCCGGAATGCGACCAGACTGCGACTGGTTTGCGTTCGGTAATTTCGACGAACAATTTGCCCGGCAGTTGGCGTGCGATACGGACATCCTTGATCCAGCCATAGTCCTGCAAGTCCTTACGGATCGCATCGATATCGACCAGCATGATCGGGCCCTGCGCATGTTCCAGGATGATGTCATAAACCTTCATCTGGTCGACGCGGCGGGTGCCGACAATCTCGATATCCTCGACCGTAAATCCGGCCTTGGCGGTCATTTCACCATATTGGCGGTAGAGCGCCTGCGGTGCACCGAACCAGTTGGCGACCAATAATGCGGCGACCAGCAAGATGCCCAGCACGGCCCAGGTCAGCGCCCGCTGCACCTCGGCCTGGGTGAATGGCATGGCCTGCAACAGCCGGTCGAACCAGCCGAGCTGCCGCACCTGCTGCCTGCGAACATTTTTCTTGCGCGCCCGCGCCGGGGTCTTGCCCGTCCTGCGTACCACTGCACTGCTCATCCCTGCCCCCCTTTGAGCGCGTCGCGCACCAATATATCGACCAATTGCTCATAGCTGATCCCGACATGCCGGGCCTGTTCGGGCACCAGGCTAAGCGGCGTCATCCCCGGCTGGGTGTTGGTTTCGAGCGCGAACACACCGTCGCGACCCAGCTCGTCATCCCAGCGAAAATCGGTGCGCGATGCGCCCTTGCAGCCCAGCATCCGGTGCGAGAGCAGCGCCAGCTCCATCATATAATCGGCGATATCCTGCGGGATTTCCGCCGGGCAGATATGCTCGGTCAGGCCATCGGTATATTTGGCGTCGAAATCGTAAAAGCCGCTTTTGGGTTTCAGCTCTGTCACGGCCAGCGCGCGGTCGCCGAGCACGGCAACGGTCAGTTCGCGGCCCTTGATAAAGGGTTCGGCGAGCAGTTCGTCAAATTCCTGCCATGGCCCCACCGCATCGCGCGAAATCGGATCACCATAATTACTGTCCGCCTTGACGATGGCGACGCCCACCGAGCTGCCCTCGTTGACCGGTTTCAGCACATAGGGACGCGGCATCGGGTCGTTTGAGTAAAGGCTTTCGCTGGCGACAATCTTCCCCTTGGGCATCGGCACGCCTGCCGGTACCAGCCTCTGCTTGGTCAATTCCTTGTCGATGGCAATCACCGAGGTGACCATACCCGAATGGGTATAGGGGATGCCCATCAGGTCGAGCATGCCCTGCACGCTGCCATCCTCTCCCGGAACGCCGTGGAGTGCATTGAAGACAACATCGGGTTTCAGCTGGGCAAGCGTGGTGGCGACATTGCGATCCATATCGACTTTGCTGACCTTGTAGCCTTGGCTTTCCAGCGCAGCCGCCACTTCGGCACCGCTGCTCAGCGACACCGTGCGTTCCTTGGACCAGCCGCCCATGAGGACTGCGACGTGGGTCTGACTGGTCACTTCTTCACTCCCACGCGTTGAATCTCCCATTGCAATTCAATGCCCGACTTGGCCTTCACCCGCGCGCGGACTTCCTCGCCCAGTGCCTCGATATCGGCGCTGGTCGCATCGCCGGTGTTGATCAGGAAATTGGCATGCTTTTCCGAAACCTGCGCGCCGCCGATCTGGAGGCCGCGACATCCGGCTTCATCGACAAGCTGCCATGCCTTGTGCCCATCGGGGTTTTTGAAGTTCGAACCGCCAGTTTTCGAACGCAGCGGCTGCGAAGCTTCGCGGCTGGCGGAGATGCGATCCATTTCGGCCTGGATGGCTTCGGGGTCGCCGGGCTGGCCCTTAAACCGCGCGGCCACAACGATCGCGCCGTCGGGCAGTTCGCTATGACGATAGCTATATTGCAGGTCTTGAACCGGGAGGGTCGCCAGCTCGCCGCTGCGCAACACCACATCGCAATCGACAAGGATGTCCTTCACCTCGCCGCCATAGGCTCCGCCATTCATGCGCACGAAGCCGCCCACGGTGCCGGGGATGGAGCGGAGGAATTCGAGGCCAGCGATGCCAGCATCTCGCGCAGTCGAGGACACCAATATGCCAGAGGCCCCGCCGCCGCAGTCGAGTGTGGTTGCATCGACGCAGGTTACTTTCGAAAAGGCCTTCCCCAGCCGCACCACCACTCCGGGAACGCCCCCGTCACGGACGATCATGTTGGAGCCCAGCCCCAAAGCCATCACCGGCATATCGGGATCGAGATCGCGGATGAAGCCTTGCAGATCGGCCAGATCCTTCGGCTCAAACAGCCATTCGGCTGCTCCACCCGACTTGAACCACACGAGTGGAGCCAGCGGCGCATTGGCCGTCAGCTTTCCAGAAACCTTGGGAAGTTCGGCCACGCTCATCCCTTTGCGGCCTTGATCGCATCGGCCAGACCAGCGGCCCATTTGGTGATGTCGCCAGCGCCAAGGCAAACCACCAGATCGCCTTCGCGTGTCGTTCCCGCCAGCTCTTTCGCCAGTGCCTCCGCACTTTCGATTTCCGCTGCACTATGGTGCCCGCGATTGCGGATTTTGCGCACCAGCTCCGCACTGCTGACGCCTTCGACTGGTGCCTCGCCCGCTGCATAGACCGGGCTAACATAGACGACATCGGCATCGTTGAAGGCGGTCGCAAAATCCTCCATCAAATTGCCGAGACGCGAATAGCGATGCGGCTGGCAGACGGCGATTACCCTGCCTTTTGCCCCTTCGCGCGCCGCCGAAAGCACGGCGCGAATTTCGACCGGGTGGTGGCCATAGTCGTCGATGATGGTCACGCCATCGACTTCGCCGACCTTGGTAAAGCGCCGCTTGACGCCGCCGAATTTGGCAAAACCGGCCTGCACCTGGGCATCGGTCATCCCACGTTCCAGCCCCACCGCAATCGCGGCCAGCGCATTCTGCACATTGTGCCGCCCCGACATCGGCAGGAAGACGTTGGCAATTTCGCGCTTGCTACCGTCGCGCCCGCGGATGACCACATCAAAGGTGTTACCGCCCAGCTCGGGCCGGACATTGTCCGCACGCACATCGGCCTGCGCCGAGAAGCCATAAGTCAAAATGCGCCGGTCGCGGATGCGCGGAATGATAGCCTGCACTTCGGGATGATCGAGGCACAGGATGGCAACGCCGTAAAAGGGCACATTCTCGATAAATTCGATATAGGCGGCCTTGGCTTTCTCAAAATCGCCATAATGATCGAGATGTTCGGGATCGATATTGGTGACCACCGCAATGGTGCCATCCAGCCGCAGGAAGCTGCCGTCGCTTTCGTCGGCCTCTACCACCATCCAGTCGCTGTCGCCCAGCCGCGCGTTTGAGCCATAATTGTTGATGATGCCGCCATTGATCACGGTGGGGTCCAACCCGCCGGCGTCGAGCATCGCCGCGATCAACGAGGTGGTCGTGGTCTTGCCATGCGTCCCCGCAACCGCAACGGTGTATTTCAACCGCATCAGCTCGGCGAGCATTTCGGCGCGGCGCACCAAGGGGATGCGCCGTTCCAATGCGGCGTCGCGTTCGGGGTTGCCTGGCTTGACTGCGGTCGAGGTTACCACCACCGCCGCATCGCCCAGATTGGCAGCGTCATGGCCAATCATCACTTTGATTCCGCGTTTGCGGAGGCCCTCGATAACATAGCCCTCGGCGATGTCGCTGCCCTGCACTTTATAGCCAAGATTGTGCATCACCTCGGCAATGCCCGACATGCCGATGCCGCCGATGCCGACGAAATGGATGGTGCCGATATCGGTTCCCACGCCCTTCATGCAGCGACATCCTTGGCCATGGCTGGCTGGGGATTGCCGAAGCCGAAGCCCGATTCTTGCGGCTTGATTGTGTGCATCGTCGTTCTGTGTCCGAAGGATTCAACAAGGTCGGCCAAGTCGCGCACCGCCGTTGGCTTGCCACAACGCCATGCTGCCTTCGCGGCATTTTCCAAAGCACCGGGGAGCAGCGCCATTTTCTGGATCTGCTTGGCGAGTTCCTTGGCGGTGAACTGATGCTGCGAAATCGCGCGTGCGCCGCCTGCCTCGACCATTTCCTTGACGTTAAAGGCCTGGTGGTTGTCCATCGCGGTGGGAAGCGGGATCAGGATTGCGGGTCGTCCGGCGCAGGTCAGCTCGGCGATGGTAGAGGCCCCTGCCCGCCCGATCACCAGGTGCGCCCAACCGAGCCGTTCGGGCAAATCTTCCAGATAGGTGGCAAGCTCCGCCGGGATTTGATGGTCGGCATAGGTTTTGCGCACACTCTCAATATCTTCCTCGCGGCATTGTTGCGTCACTTGCAGTCGGCGGCGGAGGTTGAGCGGCAGTTGCGCCAGCCCTTCTGGCACCACCTCGGACAGGATCGACGCCCCCTGGCTGCCACCCGTGACCAGCACGCGGAAAATCCCGTCTTCGTCCAATGGCGGGTATTTTTCGTCGCGCAGTGCAATAACTTCCTCGCGCACCGGATTGCCGACCAGATGCACCTTTTCGCGGTGTGCAGGCTTCACCCGCTGGACATCAGGGTAAGCCGTGGCAATGGCATTGACCTTGGGCGCAACGAAACGGTTGACGCGGCCGAGCACTGCGTTTTGTTCGTGTATCACCGTCGGCACCTTGTCGGCGAATGCCGCAAGCAACGCCGGAAATGCGGGATAGCCGCCGAAGCCAACAACACAGCTCGGCTGGAAATGATGGTTCAACTGACGCGCCATGCCGCGTCCCTGCGCGATACTGCGCGCAGCACCATACCAGCTGCGCGGTCCGCCACCCATCCGTCCGGCAGGCAGCACATGCCGCGCCAGTTTCTCCGGGCAGCCGGGGATTTTCATACCGCGATCATCCGTAATCAGTGCGACATGATGCCCGCGCGCGATCAGCTCGACTGCAAGCGCATAGGCTGGCATGACATGCCCTCCCGTGCCGCCTGCCGCGAGCACATAATGTCTGGAAACCGTCATACCCCGCCTCTTGTCAAATAGGGTGTCTGGTCAAGATAGGGGTTCCGGCGCGTCAAGGCGAGCAGCATTCCGCAACAAATGGCCAATGCGATCAGCGAAGATCCGCCATAGCTAATGAATGGCAAAGTCATTCCCTTGGACGGGAAGATGCCGAGATTGACCGCCATGTTGATCATGGCTTGCCCACAAAACTGCGCGACCAGCGCGGTGCAAGCGAGCAACGTGAACTGGTCCTGTTCATCGAGCATACGAATCACCACGCGGGCGAGGATGGCGAAGAACACCACCGCAATGATCATGCAAGCAATCAGGCCGAATTCCTCACCGATCACCGAGAATATATAGTCGGTATGCGCCTCTGGCAGGGCGAATTTCCGCGTGCCAAGGCCCGGCCCGGTGCCGGTCAGGCCGCCTGCCGTCAGTGTCGACATGGCGAGTTTGTCATGGGTGATCCCGTCGGTGCCGAACACCCACGCATCGATCCGCTGCGTTGCTACTGGATAGAAGTTATAGGCAGCGACAATGCCAACCACTGCGCCGATGACCGAACTCCACAACCGCGCGGCAGGCACGCCGGACACCATCATCAGCGCAAACCAGATGCCGCCGAACAATATGGTCTGCCCCAAGTCGGGCTGCAGCATCAGCAGCGCGCAGATGAGGCCCGTGACCGCCATGGTAATCAGACGCACCGGCAGCGTCGGGTCTTTCAGCCGCCACGAAAGCACCCACGCCATGGTGATTGCATAAAAGGGTTTCAGGAACTCGGACGGTTGCAGCGAAGCCGCGCCATAGCCGATCCAGCGCTGCGCACCGTTCACTTCTTTGCCCAGCAATGGCACGAGCAACAGCAGCACGAAAAACACACAGAACGCCGCAATGCCCAGCCGCCGCGCCTGCTCGCGCGGGTACATCGAGATCACGAACATCAGCGGCAAGGCGAAGACCAGCCAACCGAGCTGGCGGTAGAAAAAGTAGAGCGGCGGCAATTCTTTGGTTGCGGTCGAAAGCCGTTGCGCGGTCGCGGGGGACGCGGCAGCGACCGCCAACAGGCCAATGGCAATCAGCACCATGATCAGCGACAACAGCACCCGGTCGAGCTCCCAGAACCATACGCTCAGGGGCGAGCGATCGCCACGGCCGAGCCGGGTGGAAAGCGGACGCTTGCCTGTCTGTGCTGCCTGCATGGATGCCCCCCTATGCCGCCAATGCCATAACAGCGCGCTTGAACGCGTCGCCACGGTCTTCGAAATCGATAAACTGGTCCTGCGATGCGCAAGCTGGCGACAGGATCACTGTTTCGCCCGGACGCGCCACGTCATGCGCGTTGGTAACCGCCCGGTCCAGCGTGCCGCTTTCGACCACGGTCATGTGCGGACGCAATATGTCAGCCAGCATCGGCCCGTCGCGTCCAAAGGTATAGGCCGCGCGGACATGGCCGTAAAAAGGAGCGCAGGCATCGAGATCGTTGGTCTTGGCAAGCCCCCCCAATATCCAATGCACCGCCGGATAGGCAGCGAGCGCAGGTGCGGTCGATGTCGGGTTGGTAGCCTTGCTGTCATTGACGTAAAGCACGCCCGATACCTCCGCCACACGCTCCATGCGATGGGCAAGGCCGGGATAGCTGGCAAGGCCCGCTTCGATCTGTTCGGGCGAAAGCCCCAACGCCTCACAGGTTGCAATCGCGCAGGCCGCATTCTGCGCATTGTGCGGGCCTTGCAGCGAGGGCCAGCGCGACTGGTGGGCGATGTCCTTGGCCGAAACGCGTTTCAGCCGATGATGAATGCGGCTGGCGATCATCCGGCTGGGGTCGTCGTCGACTGCAATCACCGACAGCTTGTCGGCATGCTGCATATGGAACAGCCGCTCCTTGGCCGACGCATAGTCGAGGAAGCTGTCATAGCGGTCGAGATGGTCGGGGGTGATGTTGGTGAGCAGCGCGACATCGCAATCGAGGCTGTAGCTCAGGTCAATCTGGAAACTGGACAGTTCGAGCACATAGATGCCACCAGCAGGAAGCGGCTCCTGCGACAGGATCGGCAGCCCGATATTTCCGCCCATAAGCACTGGGAGGCCTGCATGTTTCACCATGTGATGGATCAGCGCCGTGACGGTCGATTTACCGTTGGTCCCAGTGATGCCTACAACCTTGTGCGGCGGCAGGCTGGCGCGGGCGAGTGCGAAAAGCTCGATATCCCCGATTACCGGCACATTGGCGTCGCGTGCCTTGTTCGCAATCGGATGGCTGTTCAGCGGCACGCCGGGGGAGACCACAATACCATCGAAACCGGCCAGCTCGATCTGCAGGGGATCGGCAAGGGTCACACCATCGCCTGCCAGTGCGCGCGCTTCTTCCTTCGCGTCCCATGCGGCGACGTCCGCGCCACTGGCCACCAGCGTCCGCACTGCGGCTAACCCAGAACGCGCCAGCCCCAGCACCGCATAGCGTTTGCCGCGAAAGGCGTCCGATACGATCACCGCAGCTTCAGCGTCGAAAGCCCGGCGAGCGCAAGCACGAAGGAGACGATCCAGAAACGGATGACCACTGTAGACTCCGGCCAGCCCAGCTGTTCGAAATGATGGTGGATCGGTGCCATGCGGAACACCCGCTTTCCGGTGCGTTTGAACCAGAACACCTGGATGATCACACTCAATGCCTCGACCACAAACAACCCGCCGATGATCGCCAGCACAAATTCATGATGCGCAACCACTGCAATCGCACCGAGCGTACCGCCAAGCGCGAGACTGCCGGTATCGCCCATGAAGATGGCTGCGGGCGGGGCGTTGTACCAAAGAAAGGCAAGCCCCGCGCCAATGATCGCGCCGCAAAGGATGACCAGGTCACCCGCGCCGAGAATGAAGGGCAGCCCCAGATATTCGGAATATTTGGCGTTGCCGACCAGATAAACGATCATCATGAATGCAAGGCTGGCGATAATGACAGGCATGGAGGCAAGACCGTCCAGCCCATCGGTCAGGTTGACCGCGTTGCCGAATGCGACAATCACGAACGCGCCGAACAGGATATACCAATAGCCCAGATCGGCGACATGGCCGTTGACGAAGGGCAGATAAAGCTTCCCCCCCGATTGTGCGACGATCAGAGTCACCGCTGCGCCCGCGATCAGGAATTCGAACAACAGCCGGACCTTGCCCGAAACCCCGGCATGGTGGCGCTTCTTGACCTTGTCATAATCGTCCATGAAGCCGACAATGCCAAAGCCGGTCATCACCAGCAGGCACGCCCAGACATAAAGGTTTGTCAGGTCCATCCACAGTAGCATCGCAATCGCAATTGCGGTCAGGATCATCAGCCCGCCCATTGTTGGCGTGCCGACCTTGGCAAGGTGCGTTTGCGGACCATCGTCGCGGATCGGCTGCCCCTTGCCCTGCCGGACGCGAAGCATGGAAATGAATTTGGGACCAATCAGCAGGCCGATGATCAGCGCCGTCGCAACGGCGGCACCGGCGCGAAAGGTCAGGTAGCGGAAAAGGTTCAAAAACCCTGCAAAATCGAAATATTCAGCCAGCCAGAATAGCATCAGCGCTCCCCACCCTCCGCGCTGTCGAGCAATGCGTCGACCAATGCGGAAAGCCCCATCGAATTGGACCCCTTGACCAAGATCGCATCACCGGGCCGGAGCATGTCCTTGGCCAGCGGAATTGCGTCCCTTGCGGCTGCGCAATGGGCATATTTGTGCGCCCACGCAACGTCGCGCGCCAACGCTTCGGCGAGCGGGAGCATCTCTTCACCGACTAACAGTGCATAACTTGTGCCTGCGGCATCGAGCGAAGTCTTTATCGCTGCATGATAATCGGCGGATTTTTCGCCCAATTCCTTCATGCTGCCCAGGATCGCAACGCGCCGGTCGCCCGACGCCCGACCCAGCTCGCCGATGGTGGCTGCCATCGAGGCGGGATTGGCGTTGTAGCATTCGTCGATCAGCAGCGCCTTGCCGCCGCCCACCGTGATGTCATGCCGCGCACCGCGTCCTTTCAGGCCACCCAATTCGGCCAGCGCAAGACCAGCAGCAGCAAGATCGGCTCCCGCCGCCTCAACCGCTGCCAATACGGCCAATGAATTGGATATCCAGTGATCGCCCGGTTGCGACAGCTGATAGCACAGCATCCCATCCGGCAATTGCGCGGTGATTAGCGAGCCGCCTCCATTTCCCCCGACATGGTCGACGCAGCGGACATCGGCTTCGGGGGAGAAACCGAAGGTGACGATATGCGCCGCATGCTTTTCGGCCTTCGCGCGCAGGCGCGGATAATGGACATTGTCGCGCGGAATGATCGCCGTGCCGCCATCGACCAGCCCCTCGAAGATTTCGCCCTTGGCATCGGCAATACCACTTTCATCCCTGAAATTCTCGATATGCGCGGGCGCTATGGTGGTGATGATGGCGATATGCGGGCGGACGAACTGCGTCAGCGCCGATAGTTCTCCGGCATGGTTCATTCCCATTTCGAACACGCCATAGAGCGTGTCGGCGGGCATGCGCGCGAGGCTGAGCGGAACGCCGACATGGTTGTTATAGCTTTTGACCGAACGATGTGCCTTACCGAAGGATGCACGGTCGAGTGAGGCATAGAGTGCCTCCTTGGTCCCGGTCTTCCCTGCCGACCCCGTAACCCCGATGATTGTCGCATCGACCCTGTCGCGCGAGGCGATGCCGAGTTGCTCCAGCGCGCGCATCGTGTCGGCGACGCAAACATGCGGGCCATCGACAGGCTCGCTGACAATCGCGCCGGTGGCACCGCTGGCAAAAGCACCCGCGACGAAACGATGCCCGTCGGCATGCTCGCCCTTCATTGCAAAGAACAGGTCGCCTGCGCCGATCTCACGCGAATCGAACGCGACGCCGTTGCATTCGAAATCGACGGAGGCTTGTCCATCCATGATCCGGGCCAGGTCGGCGGAGGTCCACAGCGCGCTCATGCCGTGCACTCGCGCGCAACCTCGACATCGTCGAAGGGAAAGGTCTGCTCGCCAATGGTCTGACCCTGTTCATGCCCCTTGCCCGCGATCAGCACGATGTCCTGTGCTGCCGCCAGCCCGATGGCGTGGGCAATGGCCTGCCTACGGTCGCCGATATCGAGCGCGTCCGGCGCTGCCGCAGCGATGGCGGCACGAATAGCGGCAGGGTCTTCACTGCGCGGATTGTCATCAGTGATGATCGCAATATCTGTCTGTTCCTGCGCAATCGCACCCATTAGCGGACGCTTGCCCACATCGCGGTCCCCACCTGCGCCGAAGACAACGATCAGCCTGCCTTGGGTATGCGGACGAAGCGCCTTGATCGCTGCTTCCAAGCCATCGGGAGTGTGTGCATAATCGACATAAATGGGCGCGCCAGTCCGCGAGATCGCTGCCCTTTCAAGCCGACCGCGCACCGTTTGCAGTCGGGACAGCGTGGCAATGACATCCTCCGCATCCTCTCCGCTGGCGATCACCACGCCGGCGGCGGTCAGCGCATTGGCAGCCTGGTAGGCACCGATCAGCGGCAGTTTGACCTTATAGGTCTGGCCCTGCACCGCAACCTCCAGGTCCTGCCCGAGCTGCGTCGGTTTACGCGAAAGCAGCTTTATGCCTTTGCCCTTTTCACCGACGGTAATCAGGTTGAGATCGCGCGCACTGGCCCGTGCAATCGCCTTATCCGACCATTCGTCATCAGCCCATATCACGGCAGCCGCGGTGTCATTGGCAATTTCGTCGAACAGCCGCATCTTTGCCTCGAAATAGGCGTCCATGCTGCCATGATAGTCTAGATGGTCGCGGCTCAAATTGGTGAAGGCGACGATGCCGACCGGCACACCTCCGACGCGATACTGGTCGAGACCATGGCTCGAAGCCTCGAAAATCGCATGGCTGACACCCTCGCGGGCAAGACCCGACATGTTCGACAGGAAGGTTACAATGTCGGGAGTGGTCAGCCCTGTGCGAACTTGGTCCTGCGCAGTAGTGACGCCCAGCGTGCCGATCGAAGCAGCATTATGCCCCAGCATTCGCCACAACTGACGGCTCAGTTCGGCAGTCGAAGTCTTGCCATTGGTGCCTGTGACCGCAGCCACATGCGATGGAAAGGGCGCAAAAAACTTCGCCGCAATCTCCGCAAAACTTTTGCGCGGATTATCCGAGGCGATGTGGACTGAACCAACCACCTGCGCCTCCGGACGCGCGACGATGGCAATCGCGCCTGCCGCCAAAGCATCGGCAATGAAATCCTCACCGTTGAATTTCGCACCGCGGAACGCTCCAAACACCGTTCCCTCGGCCACCTTGCGGTGGTCGATGGCAAAGCCGGTAACGCGCGCCTCGCCGCTATCTCCGGCGGCGTCCCCGATCAGCGCAGAGAGCAGCATCAGTTGCCACCCTTGGGCGACCAGAGCAAAGGCATCAGTTCGGAAACGTCGACATCGCGGTGGGTGTCGGGAATGATCCCCAATTGTGGGCCAATGCGCAGCACCGTGCGGTTAACCACGGGCGCTGCTGTCCAACCAGCGGTGCGCTGGAAACCGGATTCAGCGGTTCCTTTGGGTTCGTCGAGCATGGCGACAATGATATAGCGCGGATTGTCCATCGGGAAAGCGGCGGCGAAGGTGGAGACCACCAAATTCCGTGCATAACCTCCGACACCGGGTTTTTCCGCCGAGCCCGTCTTGCCACCGACGCGGTAGCCCGCAGCATCGGCTTTCTTGCCGGTGCCATCGACAACGATCATGCGCAGCAACTGCCGCATCCGCGCGCTGGTGGCGGCAGCGAATACGCGCTTACCAGGGATCTTCTTTCCTTCCTTCACGCGGAATAGTGTCGCGGGCCGGAAAATCCCGCCATTGACCATCGCGGCATAGGCATTGGCCAGATGCAGTGGAGTAACCGCCATGCCATGACCGAAACCGACGGTCATATTGGTCACCCGGCCCCAGCTTTTCGGCCAGAGCGGTTTGGAGCGTTCGGCAAGCTCGATGCGCGGGCGCTTGTCGAATTCCAGCGTCTTGAGCATCGCTTCCATCTTCTCGCGGCCCAGATTGTCGGCAATGCGCGCAGTGACAATGTTGGAGCTGTGCACCAGTGCTTCCGGCGTATTGAGCCAGCGACCGGACGGGTGGGTGTCGCGTATCTTGAAACCGCTGATCTCCAGCGGTGCCGTGGCGTCATAACGGATCGCAAGGTTGCGCACGGTGCCTGCGTCGAGTGCCGCCGCCACGGTCAGCGGTTTGAAGGTCGAACCCAGTTCGAAAACGCGGTTGGTGACCATGTTGACCTGCCGCACCACCGGGATTTTGCCGGCAGCGATCTCTGCGGCCTCTATTTCCTTGGTGCTGCTATCGGCAAAATTGGGGAAGTTGGGATTGAACGAGGGGAGCGACGCCATGGCCAGCACTTCGCCGGTGTGGACGTCGATGATGACCCCTGCCGCACCTTTGGCCTCGGTGCTTTTCATGCCGCGCGCCAGTTCCTGTTCTAGCGCTGCCTGAACGCGGACATCGAGCGACAGCGCCACCGGTTCGCCACGCTTCTTGGCATCGCTCAGCTGTGCCTCCATCACCCGCTCCATGCCGAACGCACCGTTTCCGTTGCGATCAACAAAGCCAAGAACGTGCGCAGCCAGCTCGTCCTGCGGGTAAAGCCGCTCATCCTCGCGCGGAAACTCGATGGCGACTTGTCCCAGCATGTCGTGGACGCGACGCGCCTCTTCGGGAAGCGCGCGTTTACGGAGATAGCCCGGCTCTTTGGCGGTCAGCTTGGCATAAAACTCCTCCGCCGTCGTATCCGGGAAGATCGTCGCCAAATCTTGCGCCATTTTCTGCCGGTCGCCGATCAGGCCATCGGGCTTCACCCAGACTGCATAGGCGCGGATGGTGCGCGCCAGGGGAACGCCGTTGCGGTCGGCGATGTCGCCGCGCACCGGAACATAATTGCTGTTGGTCGCGCCATAAGCCCGACTGCTTTCAAATAGCGCCAGCGTAGCCAGCCGTCCGACGATGAGCAGCAAGAACAGCCCGAACAGTCCGGCAAGCACCAGCAACCGCCAGAATGACAATGCCGTCGCGGCGCGCGCGGCATTGGCGTTCTGGCGGTTGCTGGGTCGGGCCACGAAAGTTGTCATCGCCTTTTGCGCTCCTGCGCTGCCTTTTTCTCGATTTCTTTCAATAGGCTATCGGAAAGCAGCTGGTCGTCCATTTTCGACAGCCGTTCGGTGCGTCCCGGCGAATTGCCCGCGACGACCTTTTCCTTGGGCTCGGCCTTGTCCGGTGAAGCAACAGCCACGCGCACCGGCTTATCCTCGCCATCGGGTTTCGATGCAGCGGCACCAACCTTGCCGATTTCGCCTGCAGGGGTAACGCCATCCATGTTCGACACCGCAACCATCACTGGCTTCACGTCGGGACCAACGCCATCGAGGTTCGCCAAGGCGCGCTCACCCTCCAAAAACTGTTCGGCGGTCGGCGGCGCATAGCCGTACATCAGGTCATTCCATTCGGCGAGTTGGTGCATATTGGCGCGCGTGCGCAGCTCGGCCTGCAGAAAGCTGATCGCGCGCTTGGTCTGCATGATCTTGCGGTCGGTTTCGACGAGCTTGCTGTGCAGCGCGCCGACGTTGAGCGACAGCGGGTAGAGCATCACCACGATCACCGAGAGCAACGCCACCCAGCCGAAATTTTTCAGCTTTTTCATTGCAAGGGTCATGCTGCAATCTCCCAAGCCGGGGCGTCGGACCGCGTTGCATGGCGCAATGTCGACGAGCGCGAACGCGGGTTGCGGGCGATTTCGGCGTCCGACGGGCGGATCGCTTTCGACACCTGCACAAAGCTGGGCGCACGCTTTGCGGCAGTGACCGGCATGTGCCGCGAGCCGGCGCCGGTGGCTCCGCTGCGTTCGCGCAGGAACTGCTTCACGATGCGGTCCTCAAGACTGTGAAAACTGACCACGGCAAGCCGTCCGCCTGGCTTCAGGATGCGCTCGGCAGCCTCAAGGCCCTCGCTCAGCTCATCAAGCTCGCGGTTCACATGGATCCGCAGCGCCTGAAAGGTGCGCGTTGCCGGGTCCTTTGGCGCACCCTGCCGATAGCCCAGAGCCTTGCGCACGACTGCGGCGAGGCTCGCAGTGCTGTCGATCGGGCGAGCCGCAACAATGGCGCGCGCGATCCGGCGCGACTTGGGCTCTTCGCCATAAAGATAAATGACGTTAGCAATCTCGCCTTCGTCGGCACCATTGACGAAATCGGCAGCACTTTCGCCCGACTGGCTCATGCGCATATCCAGCGGGCCGTCCTGCTGGAACGAAAAGCCGCGCGCGGCCTGATCGAGCTGCATCGACGATACGCCGATATCGAGCACTACGGCATCGACTTGCCGTCCTGCCAGCACCCGGTCCATTTCAGAAAAGCAGGCAGAGTGGAGGTGCAAGGCACCTCCACTCTGCGCTGCAAGGTCGGCACCTGCCGCAAGCGCACTGGGGTCGCGATCAAATGCATGAACGCGCGCGCCCAAGCCGAGCAGAGCCCGGCTATATCCGCCTGCACCAAAGGTGCCATCCACGACATCCGAACCTGGGGTGATGGCCAGAGCGTGAATCACTTCATCCAGCAAAACTGGAATATGGGGAGCGACCGCGGTCATTTGCCGCGCCTCGCAAAATCTTCGAGCCAATAGTCCAGCTCTTCGCGCACCTGCGCAAAGGCCGGGGGGGCTGAAGCCTTGAAGACTTCCGGGTCCCACAGCATGAAGTGCGTGGTCGCCCCGAAGAAGAATCCACGGTCGCCCAGCTTGCCGAAATGCTTCAGCATTGGCGGGATGACAAAGCGGCCCGATGGCTCGAACGCGGTTTCGAAAATCGACGAAGCTCCAACGCCTGCGGTTTCGCGATCAAACTCGACGCGCTGCTCTATTGAAGCCTTGAACTGCATTTCCAGGTCGCTGCGGCGCTGCAGCCGCTCGGCACGCCCAAAACCGATCAGGCAGGGTAATTTGGGGTGGCGTTGCAGGCAGACGATATTGTCGCCGCTCGATTCAGCGACGGGCTCGCGCAGTTCTGAGGGGATGGTGACGCGCGCTTTGCCATCGATCGTCGACAGTCCGGAACCGGCGTAGACAACGAGAGCAGACACGAACCTTTTCACCCCTTCCTTGCGGGTGCGGTTCACCTGTCGCGAAAGCGTGCGCCATCGCGTTCTAAGCCTGGGAAAGCCGAAATCAGGAATCCACCCCGGATTGAGGTGGGCGTATCATGGGATATTATGGATGAAAAGCGGGATTTTCTGGGAATGCTATCTCATCGCCCGTAAACTACTGGAAAGATGAAATATAATTTTTCGATGGGGGTATCCATTATGTACAATGGACGCTTCTATCCCGCAAAATCCCGCCATTTGCAGTCTCGCGCCCATCATTTCCCCGATTCTCCCCTGAAATCCCAAATCTTGTCCGGCAGCGGAGCCTTGTCGCGCATCGCGGTAATTGCCGCCTGCAACCAGGCCACGGTGCCAGCTTGCAGAACGCCGTCGGTCCAGCGCTCATCGTGGAGCAAGTCGGCGTCGGCGACAAGCAGCGCCCGCCCCTTCCCCACCCGGCAAAGCGCCACCAGTTCATCGGTGCGGATGGTGCACGCAGCAGACGGTCGGGGGTTATCAGCCTGCAACCAGATGCCAGGCGACTTTGGGGCGACCTGATATTCTCCGATTGCCGCCGCCTCGACAGCCTTCTCCTCCGCAACGGGCAAGGCCAGTTCAACCCCCCAATGGCGGAAAATCGGCGTCAGCAGCGAGGTGAATAGCGGTCGCCGCGCATCGCCCAATGGCAGTTCGCTGGGCCAGTCGAGCGCTGGATCGGCAAAGATAACTGCCGAACCGCCATTACGGATCCAGCTATCCAGCTGTACCAGCTCACGTGGAGCCAACGCACGCGGCTGGATCAGAAGCAAGGGCTGCGATTCGGCTCCGCCCAATTTCTGGAAATCGTCGATCAGGATCGGCCGGTTGCTCTGCCCCAGCCGATCGAGCAGCGGCGAGGGCTGCGCCTTGCCGCCAACGATTTCCTCCATCGTCGCCTCCCCCCATTGCAGCGGAATGCTCGACATGATGGGCAAGGTCGGTCGAGGTTGCCTCTTGTCGCCTCCAGCCAATGCATTGAACAGGAACAGGGCCGCAGCAATGGCCACAAGCACGCCAATCCCGATCCAGATTCTCCGGTCAGAAAGACCGAGTTGCGGCAACTGCATCGGCTAGGTTTCAGTTTTTTGGCGCTGCGCCGGTTTGCGGCGCCTTGTCG
>CAZSJE010000007.1:0-5330 GCA_964606835.1 uncultured Sphingorhabdus sp. | reverse complement strand
TGCATCGGCTAGGTTTCAGTTTTTTGGCGCTGCGCCGGTTTGCGGCGCCTTGTCGGTCTGTTCGGGCACCATAGGGGTCACGCCTAATTCCACCAGCGGCTCGCCGCCGTCCTTGCCATCGGCAGCACCGCCGTTTTCGGTGGCCGAGACAGGCTGGGTCGGGCCATCGGCGCGATTCAGGATCATGCTCGCAATGCTCACAAAGATCAGCACCGCAAGCAGACCAACCAACCCCACCTGCAGTCGCTGAACCGCCGATTCATCGGTACGCGCCATCGCCTCTCCTTTGCCTCCGGTTACGCCGCCGCGTCGACACTGTCCAGTTGCCACGGCATCGGCTGCAATCCTTTGGATCGCATCCATGCCGGATTGTACAGCGTCGAGAGATAGCGGAAGCCCGTGTCGCACAGGATGGTGGCAATACGCTTGCCCGGCCCCAGCCGCTTTGCCAGCGCCACCGCGCCCGCGACATTGATCCCCGAAGAGAGGCCAAGGCAGAGTCCTTCCTCCGCCAGCAAGCGGCGGACCCAAACCAGTCCTTCCTCGTCGGAAATACGAAACTGTGTGTCGATGGGGGCACCGTCGAGATTGGCAGTGATCCGACCCTGTCCGATCCCCTCGGCAACTGAATTTCCTTCAGCGCGCAACTCGCCACAGGCATAGTAACTGAAGAGCGCCGCACCATGGGGGTCAGTCAGTGCGATGGTGACTGCGTCATCCTTGGCTTTCAGCCCCAGCCCGACGCCGGCAATGGTGCCGCCCGTCCCTGCCGAGCACGTAAAGCCGTCGATGCGGCCTTCCAATTGCGCCCAGATTTCCTCCGCAGTGGTTTCAATATGGGCACGGCGGTTGGCGATATTGTCGAACTGGTTAGCCCAGATCGCATTGTCGATTTCGCCGGCAATCCGGCGCGAGGTGTGCACGAAATGGCCGGGATTGGCATAGGGCGCGGCAGGTACCAGCAACAGTTCTGCACCCAGCGCGCGCAGCGTGTCCTTTTTTTCCTGGCTTTGCGTTTCTGGCATGACGATGATCGTTTTGTAGCCCAAAGCATTGCCCACCAGCGCGAGACCGATGCCGGTATTGCCTGCCGTCCCTTCGACAATGGTGCCGCCGGGCTTAAGTTGGCCCGAAGCTTCCGCATCGCGGACGATGTAAAGCGCGGCGCGGTCCTTTACCGACGCGCCGGGATTGGCAAATTCGCACTTGCCGTAAATCTCGCAACCGCTTTCCGCGCTTGGGCCTTTCAGCAATACCAACGGCGTGTTGCCGATCAGGTCGAGGGTGGACGCTATAGCTGTCATATAGGTTAGCTAATGCGCCCCAGGGGCAGGTGCAAGAGAATGCGGCTTTGGCAGGCCATAGCAAAGGTTGAGGCGTATGCGCATTCTGTCGCCGCTGAATGCCGCTTCGTCGAAACGTCACAATAGAGTATTGTTATACTATCACATTGCCATTAGGGGCCGCGCAAAGCAAAAATCCAAGGGCCCTATCCATGAAAATGTTCCGCTTGCTGGCGACCTCCGCGCTGTTTCCCGTTTCGATGATGCTGGCCGCGCCAGCCTTGGCGCAGGACAATCGCTCCGACGAAACGACGACCGAGAGCGAAGAGGATGATTTCCACCGTGTCGGGGAGATCATCGTGACCGCTCCCTATTTCGAACGGCTCGACCTGCTGGCGGGAACCTCTGCCCTGTCGGGCGAAGAACTGGCGGCGGAATTGCGCGGCCAGCTGGGCGACTCGCTCACGTCGCTGCCCGGCGTTTCCGCCACCAGCTTCAGCCCCGGCGCCTCGCGCCCCGTGCTGCGCGGGTTTCAGGGCAACAGGGTGATGGTGCTGACCGACGGTATCGGCAATATCGACGTATCGAATACGTCGGCCGACCATGCCGTGACTGTCGAGCCGCTGACCACCGAGCGGATCGAGGTGCTGCGCGGCCCGGCAATCCTGCTGTTCGGCGGTCAGGCGGTGGGCGGCGCGGTCAATGCGATCGACAAGCGCATCCCACGCAGCGTTCCTGAAGAGGCCGTGCATGTCGATGCGCTTGCTGGCTATGGCAGCGCTGCCGACGACTGGTCGGGCGGCGCGTCGGTCGATGTGCCCTTGTCCGACCGTTTCGTCGTCCATGTCGATGGCAGCTATCGCAAGAGCGACGACCTGCGCATCGGCGGTTTCCAGCTGTCGCCTGTGCTACGCGCGGCCGTGCTCGACCTTGCCGATGAAGAAGAGGATGAAGGCGAACTGGAGGAAGCCGAAGAACTGCGCGAAGCCGCAGCACAGCGCGGTCGCATCCCCAACAGCGCAGTCGAAACATGGTCGGCAAGCGCTGGCGCCGCGTTCATCGACGATCGCGGCAATCTGGGCGTGTCTTTCAGCATTTACGACACCGACTATGGCGTACCGGCCCGGCCCGGCGTCGCGCATGCGCATGAAGGCGGCGAAGAGGAGAAAGAAGGCGATGTCACGATTGGCTTGAGGCAATATCGCGCCGATATTCGCGGCGAAGTGCTGACCGATGGCGGCTTCCTTGAAAAACTGACCTTCCGTGGCGGCTTTGCCGATTATGAGCATACCGAATTCGAAGGCGACGAGATCGGCACCGTATTCAAAAGCGAGGGCATAGAGGGGCGCGCAGAGCTGGTGCAGCGCGAGCGCAATGGCTGGCGCGGGGCAAGCGGCCTGCAATTCCAGACCCGCGATTTCGAGGCGATCGGCGCCGAGGCCTTCGTCCCGCCCAACCGGACCCGTCAGCTGGGGCTCTTTACGCTGCAGGAGTTGCAAACCGGTTGGCTCCAACTCGAAGGCGCGCTTCGTTTCGACAAGGTCAATCAGGAGGCGCAGACGCTTGGTATCGAGCGGACCTTCAACAACTTCTCCGCCGCGCTCGGCGCTGGCTATAATGTCGGCGACCTGAAATTTGGTGTGAACGTCTCGCGCACTGGCCGCGCGCCGTCGGTCGAGGAGCTATTCTCCGACGGACCGCATATCGCAACGCAGGCGTTCGAGATCGGCGACCCTACGTTGAGAAGCGAAAAGGCGTGGAATGTGGAGCTCTATGCGCGGCTCGATACCACTGCCGTGGAGGCAAGCGCGACCGTCTATGCCAACTGGTTCGACGGCTTCATTTACGAGGATGCAACCGGCGATGAGGAAGACGACCTCCCCGTCTTCCAATATTTTCAGCGCGATGCCCGTTTCTATGGCGCGGAGGCGAATATATCCGCACGCGTCGGCAGAATCGGGACTTTCGACTTCGTGGTCGATGGCGTCGCCGACTATGTCCGCGCCTCGATCTCCAATGGCGGCGGTCCGGTGCCGCGCATCCCGCCGCTTCGCTTGCTTGGCGGGCTTGGCGTAAAGAGCGACACGCTCGACCTGCGCGGCGAAGTCGAATGGGCGGCCGACCAGAACCGCAACGCCGCGTTCGAAACCGAAACCGACGGCTTTACGCTCGTCAATGCCGAGCTTACCTGGCGCCCATGGGGGCGGTCGCGCAACGTGGCGCTGATCGCCGCGGCGAACAATATTTTCGATGTCGATGCCCGGCGCGCTGCGTCCTTTACCAAGGATTTCGTGCCGCTCGCCGGTCGCGATTTCCGCGTAACCGCGCGCTTCAGCTTCTAGGGAATTCCCGGCTCATCTGGCGTTCAGCAAACGCCCCCTATCGCTTGCCGACGCCAGATGAGGAGCAAATCATGCGCAAGATAGTCGCCGCAACATTGATCGCAGCTTCGCTGATGCTGTCTGCCTGTAACACGGTGAAGGGGCTTGGCCGCGATATCGAGTCGGTTGGCGAAGCGGGCGACAAGGCCATTTAGGCCGTTTCGGTCTCGGCTGTTTCGGTCTCCTGCGCCTGCTCCGCTTCCTCCTGCTTCGCACGCCGCCTTTGGGTGAACCAGATGGCGAAGAGCGCAACTTCATAGAGCAGGCATAGCGGGATAGCCAACATCAGCTGCGACACAACATCGGGCGGTGTCAAAACCGCTGCGATCGCGAACGCCCCTACAATCGCGTAGCGCCGACCGTCCTTCAGCTGGTCGCGGGTTACGATTCCTGCGCGTTCGAGCAGCATCAGCAGGACCGGGAGCTGGAATGCAACCCCGAAGCCGAAAATGAACGTCGTCGAAAAATTGAGATAATTGGCGACGCTGGGAAGAGCCTGCTGCTCTATGCCGCCAACATTACCTTCGAACCCCAGCAGGAATTTGAGCGCAACGGGCATTGCACCAAAATAGGCAAGACTGGCACCGAGCGTAAACAGCACCGGCGTCATCAGCAGAAATGGCAGGAACGCCTTTTTCTCATTACGATAAAGTCCTGGCGCGACGAACCGGTACATTTGCGTAGCAAAGACCGGAAAGCTGATCATCAGCGCCGCGAAGAAACCGACCTTTACCTGCACGAAAAACGCTTCGAACACGTCGGTGTAGATCAGCTTGTCCTGATTGGCGTCTTTCAGCGGTTGGACGAGCACGCCATAGATAGGCTCGGCGAAGTAAAAACAGACGGCAAATGACAGTGCGAGCGCCAGCAGGCACCAAAGCAGCCGGTTTCGCAGCTCGATCAAATGGTCGAGCAATGGCATCTTGCTGTCGTCGATGTCTTTCATTTTGCCGGTTTCTTGGCCGCGCGCTTTTTCGGTGTCGGCGCGATTGGCGTCTCGGCTGGAGACTTAGGTAGCTCGGTCATCACAGGTGGCGGCGGCTCCGAATCATATTTTTCGGGTGGATGCAGACGCATGATCCGCTCATTTTCAGCGGCCCATTTCTTTTCCATCTCTTCCAGTTCGGACTGCCGAACCATCTCGTCAAAGCCACTGCGGAATTGCCCTGCCACCCGCCGCGCCTTGCCGATCCAATTGCCGACATAGCGCAGCACGCGCGGCAAATCTTTCGGGCCGATCACCAGCAGGGCGACAAGCGCCACAAGGAGCAATTCGCTGGACGCGATATCGAACACTTAACTTACCCCAAAACCCGTTCGCATCGAGCGAAGTCGAGATGCCTCAAGATGGTGCACGCCTTCCAGGTGTCTCGACTTCGCTCGACACGAACGGCATCAGACACGGAATCAGTTCGACTTGTCTGCCTGTTTATCGGCGTCGACCACTGTGGGTTGCGGCGCTTCGATCCGCGACGCAGCTGCTTTGCCATCGTCATCCTCGGCCATGCCCTTTTTGAATTCCTTGATGCCCTTGGCCACGTCGCCCATCATGCCTGAAAAGCGGCCACGACCGAACAGCAGCATCACGACGATGCCAACGACGATCCAGTGCCAGATGCTCATGCTACCCATGTCAAATCTCCTGAAGGTGCGGTGCGCGTCGCCC
>CAZSJE010000006.1:22552-30819 GCA_964606835.1 uncultured Sphingorhabdus sp. | reverse complement strand
TCAGCGCGCCTACGATGGGCAAGCGCCGTTTTTCTCACCCGCGTCGATATGTATGGCGCGGACCGATGCCACAAGCCCCTTGTCCGCCTGAATACGTATGGCAGAGCCGACCGCTTTCAGATTCGCACCCTTGGCCTTGAAACAGCGCAGCGGAATGCGGGTCTGGATGACCTCACCCGCCGGAGCCTTTTCCAGCGATCTCCGCATGTCGAAACCCTTGCCACCCAGCGACAGCTGCAGCGGTCCGGAAGATTTGCGGTCGATCCGCCATTCGATCAGCAGGCTCTTGTCTGCTTCCAGTTCCTTGGACAGATCGACGGCAACGCCTTCGATGGCCAGTGCACCGGTGTGGTTCCAAGTGAATTGCGTCGCATTTTCCTGCGCGCCCATATCCACCGCGCGCGCCGATACCGAGCCGTCGCGGACCAGCCGCCAGGGAGCAGGAGCCTTGCCGCGCACCAGGAACTTCGTCGCATGGCTGTTCGCGGCCAAATCGACGCCCGGCTCCTCATTGACCCGCCCAACATTGCCGGGCTTGGTGTAGCTCAGACCATAGCCTGCAGCGAAGAGGGGCTTCTTCACCGGGGAGCGCGCATCGGCAGGCCAGGCAAAAGGCAGCCGTCCAGTAAAGTCGCGCGCAGTTTTGCCATCGCGGCCCGCCACCAATACATCGGCTACGCCGCGCGCCTGTGTGCCGGGGAGCCAAGCGGCGACAAACGCGTCGGCCTGGTTGATCAGCTTGCCGGTAAACATCGGGCGGCCCGAAAGGAAAAGAACAACCACCTTGACGCCTTCAGACTTCAGCCGCGCAATCAGTTTTTCGTCATCCGGATTGGCCCGGAATGCGAGATCGGGGACATCGCCCTCAAACTCCGCATAGGGCCGCTCACCCAGCACGACGATGGCAACCTCCGGCTTGCCGACAAATTTGCCTTGCGGGGACAGCGTCGCCTTGCCTCCATTGCTGCCAATGGCGTCAGCGAGTGCGCGACCGATCGTCTGACCTTTGGGGAAATCCTCCGCCTTGGTATCGGTGCCCTGCCATGTGATGGTCCAGCCGCCTGCCTGCATTGCCATATTGTCGGCACCAGAGCCGGCAACCAGCACATTGGCTCCGGCGCGCACGGGCAGAATGCCGTCGTTGTTTTTCAAAAGCACCAGCGACTTGGCAACCGCTTCGCGCGCCAGCTCCAGATGCTCGGCGACACCCACCAGTGCGGGATTGCCGCGCGCGACCAAGGCGTCGCCCATAAGGCCGAGTTTGAACTTCACGCGCAGGATGCGGCGCACGGCATCGTCGATTCGCGCCGCCGGAATCTTGCCGTCGCGTGCTGCCGCCAAGGTGGAATTGTACACGCCTTTCCAGCTGTCGGGTGCCATGAACAGGTCGAGACCTGCATTGATTGCTTCAGGGCAACTGGTGTTCGAACAGCCGGGAATCTGGCCATGACCGTTCCAGTCGCCAACCACCAGTCCGGCAAAGCCCATGCGGTCCTTCAGCACATCGGTCAGCAGCGATTTATTGCCATGATGCTTGACCCCGTTCCAGCTGGAAAAACTGGCCATCACCGTCAGCGCGCCTGCATCGATTGCCGCCGGATAGCCTTGCGCGTGCTTCTCGATCAGTTCGGCTTCGCCGATCAGCGCGTCACCCTGATCCCTGCCGTCGGCAGTGCCGCCATCTGCCAGGAAATGTTTTGCGGTTGCCGCAACCCGGTCGGCCGCCAAGGGCTTCCCAGCAATCAATTCGCCCTGCAGGCCAAGCGTCATCGCGCGGGCATATTCAGCGACCAGTTTGGGATCGGCGGCATAGCCTTCATAGGTCCGGCCCCAGCGATAGTCCTGCGGCACCGCCAGCGTTGGTGCAAAAGTCCATTCGATCCCGCTGGCGGAAATTTCCGCTGCGGTTGCCTTTCCGATACGCCCGATCAGCTCGGCATCGTTTGCTGCTCCCAAGCCGATATTGTGGGGGAAGATCGTTGCGCCCGGCAGGTTGGAATGCCCGTGCACGGCATCGACGCCGAACAGGATCGGAATGCCCGCGCCTGCCTTGCCAGAGACCGCGCGAAACTCGTTCACCAACTGCGCCCATTTCGCGGCGCTTGCCCTTTCATTGCCATAAGGTCCGGAATTGCCGCCGGCCAGGATCGAACCGATGGGGTAGCGCTTCAGGTCGGCGGGCTTGATGGCGCTGATGTCCGCCTGCACAAGCTGCCCGACCTTTTGTTCGAGCGTCATCCGCGCAAGCAGGGCATCGATCGCTGCTTCGGTTTCCGCAGCAGTCAAGGCCGCGGGGCTCTTTGCCTTTGGCCACTGCGCCGGATCGGCCGCAGCATCTCGCGCACCGTCAAAGCCGGTTTTCTGAACCGAAGCATCGCAGCCGGCCAGCAGCAATGCCAATGACAGTGTCAACCTTTTCAGGAGCATGCAAATCTCTCGCCCGATATGTTAACGTTCTCAAAATCGAATACAGAAACTTGCCCGCGAATCAAGCGCCAACAGGCATCAACACAAAGAACCCGACTGAGCGAATTGCCGCACCCTAACCGCGACCAATGTGTATCCAGCGTTCGGGACGTTCCTCTGCGCGTTGCAAATCAGCGGGGGTTTGCCATCAGGGCCAGTACCTTCTCCGTCCATTCGGGACGGCAGATGAGCAGGTCGGGCAGGCTGGTGTCTGCGTCGTTATACGCGATTGACGATCCGTCGACCCGCGAGCAGTGCAGGCCATGCGCTGCGGCAACGGCGACGGGGGCGCAATTGTCCCACTGATATTGCCCGCCGGTGTGCAGGTAGATATCGGCCTGCCCAAGAACCACCGCCATCGCCTTGGCGCCTGCGGAGCCCATTGGCAAAAGCTCGGCCCCGATGGCTTCAGCGACCGACAGCGCTTCCTTGGCGGGTCGGGTCCGGCTGACGACCATGATTGGCGGATCGTTCGCGGGTCGCAGCGGCTGGGGCCGGTCAGAGGCAAGCGTCATTCCGGCACCGGGAAGCGCGACTGCGCCCACTTCTGCCTTGCCATCGACCGCCAGCGCGACATGGACCGCCCAGTCGCTCCGCTTCTCCGAATATTCGCGCGTGCCGTCCAGGGGATCGATAATCCACACGCGGTCGGCTACAAGGCGGGATCCGTCGCAATTCGCCTCTTCAGAGAGAACCGCATCTTCCGGACGCTGCGCTCGCAACATGCCCAGCAGATAGTCATTGGCTCGTCTGTCGCCCTCGGCGCCGAGCGCCTTGCCGTCGAGCGCTTCCGATTGCTGCAACGCCAAAAGCATCCGCCCGGCTTCTTCCGCGAGGAAATGTGCGAGTTCGGCGTCGCTCGTTTTTTGAAAGGTCAAAGGTCGGGGCTCCATACGCCGATTATATGTTCGACGATCATCTCCGCTGCCTTGTCGGGCGAAATCTGCGTGGTGTCGATGCGGAATTCGGGCCTTTCCGGCCGCTCATATGGGCTGTCTATCCCGGTGAAATTTTTGAGCGCGCCGCTCCGCGCCTTCTTGTAGAGGCCCTTCACGTCGCGTCCCTCGGCAACCTCAAGCGGCGTATCAACGAAAATCTCGATGAAATCGCCCTCCGGCATCATCGCGCGGACCATATCGCGCTCGGCGCGGAACGGACTGATGAAGGCAGTGAGCACGATCAGCCCTGCGTCGGTCATCAGCTTCGCCACTTCGCCGACGCGGCGGATATTCTCGATCCGGTCCGCGTCTGTGAAGCCAAGATCGCGGTTCAGGCCATGGCGGATATTGTCGCCGTCGAGCAAAAAGCTGTGCCGCCCCAGCGCGTGCAGCTTTCGCTCGACCATATTGGCGATCGTCGATTTGCCGGAGCCGGAAAGGCCGGTAAACCAGAGCAGCTTGGGCGTTTGTCCCTTTTGCCGCGCATGCGCCGCCCGGTCGATGTCAACTGCCTGCCAATGGACATTTTGCGCACGGCGGAGCGCAAAGTGCAGCATCCCTGCCCCCACCGTCCGGTTGGTAATCTTGTCGACCAGGATGAACCCGCCCAATGCGCGGTTGTCGGCATAGGCTTCGAAGACAACAGGCTTGTCCGTCGCAAGTTCGGCAACGCCGATTGCGTTCAGATCCAGCGTCTTGGCCGCCAGCTGCTCCAGTGTGTTCACGTTGATCACATATTTCGGCGCCTGCACCGTTGCTGAAACCATCTGCGTGCCAAGCTTCAGCCAATAGGCCCGGCCGGGGAGCATCGCGTCATCGTCCATCCACACAATGGTCGCCTCGAACTGGTCGGAAACTTCGGGCGGCGCGTCAGCAGCGGCAATCACATTGCCTCGCGAGCAATCGACTTCATCGGCCAGACAGATGGTGACCGATTGACCAGCGACCGCCTCATCCAGGTCGCCATCAAGCGTCACTATCCTGGTAACGCTCGACGTCTTTCCCGAAGGCAATATGCGGACCGCATCTCCAGGCTTGACGCTGCCGGTCGCAATCAGCCCGGAGAAGCCCCGGAAATCCAGATTGGGCCGGTTGACCCATTGGACCGGCAGACGGAACGGCTTTTGCTGGTCCGAGGCATTGTCGAACTCGACCGTCTGCAGCACGCTCATCAAAGGATCGCCCCCATACCAGGGCATGTTTTCCGAACGGGTCGTGATATTGTCGCCCTTGAACCCCGAAATCGGAATGGCGGTGAACCCGTCTATGCCGATTTCTTCCGCGAACATGCGGTAGTCGGCGACGATGGCATGATACTGCGCTGCGTCGAAATCGATCAGGTCCATCTTGTTGACCGCGAGCACAATATTTTTGATGCCTATCAGCTTCGCCAGATAGCTGTGCCGACGCGTCTGCACGAGCACGCCCTTGCGCGCGTCGATCAGGATGACGGCGAGGTCGGCTGTGCTCGCACCGGTTACCATATTGCGCGTATATTGCTCATGCCCCGGACAGTCGGCGACGATGAACTTACTCTTTTCGGTGGCGAAAAAGCGGTAGGCGACGTCGATGGTGATGCCCTGCTCACGCTCGGCGGCAAGGCCATCGACGAGGAGGGCGAAGTCGATTTCCTGCCCCTGCGTGCCCACTCGCTTGCTGTCGGCCGCAAGCGCCTCTAACTGGTCCTCGAAGATCATTTTGCTGTCGTAAAGCAGCCGCCCGATCAGCGTCGATTTGCCGTCGTCGACCGAGCCGCACGTGATGAAGCGTAGCAGGCTCTTATGCTGGTGCTGTTCCAGATAGGCGTCGATATCCTCCGCGATCAGCGGGTCGGTCTCGTAAACAAGCTGGCTCATCAGAAATAGCCCTCCTGCTTCTTCTTCTCCATCGAAGCGTCGCCGCCGTCCTTGTCGATTACCCGACCCTGCCGTTCGCTGGTGGTAGTCAGCAGCATTTCCTGGATGACTTCAGTCAGGTTTGATGCTTCGCTCTCGACTGCTCCGGTCAGCGGGAAACACCCCAGCGTGCGGAAGCGGATCGAGCGGGTGGTGATTTCGGGGCGCTTGCCCATCACCCTTTCGAGCCGCTCCATGTCATCAGCCATGAAGAGTCCGCCCTCATATTCGAAGGTCGGCCTGGGCGCGCTGAAATAGAGGGGAACGATCTCGATATTGTTCAAATGAATATATTGCCAGATATCGAGCTCGGTCCAGTTCGAGATCGGGAAGGCGCGGATGCTTTCACCTTTCGCCTTCTTCGCGTTGTAGAGGTTCCACAGCTCAGGCCGCTGGTTTTTCGGATCCCAGCCATGCGTCGCTGTCCGGAAAGAAAGGATGCGCTCCTTTGCCCGGCTCTTTTCCTCATCGCGCCGCGCGCCACCAAATGCCGCGTCGAACCCGTAATGGTCGAGCGCCTGCTTCAACCCTTGCGTCTTCCACATATCGGTATGCAGCGGACCGTGGTCGAACGGGTTGATCCCGCGCTCCTTTGCCTCCGGATTTTGCCAGACGAGCAGCTCCATCCCCGCATCGTCCGCCGATTTCTCGCGCAGAGCGTACATGTCCTTGAACTTCCAAGTCGTATCGACATGCAGCAAGGGAAAGGGAGGAGGCGAAGGGTAAAACGCCTTTTTCGCCAGATGCAGCATCACCGCGCTATCCTTGCCGATGCTGTACAGCATTACCGGCTTGTCGGCCTCGGCCACCACTTCACGCATGATGTGGATCGCCTCGGCCTCCAGCCGTTCGAGATGGGTCAGTGCTCGCATTGCAGTGCTATTTGCTGGACGCGCAAAGCAAAACAAGCAAGATAATGTAGCAGGCGCTAAAGACGCGGAGACCGTAAACTTGGCAGGGAAGTTTTTCGACGAATGGGCAGTGGGCGACCGCATCGTCCATGAAATCAGACGCACGGTTACCGAAACCGACAATTTGCTGTTTTCGACGATGACCCATAACCCGCAGCCACTGCATATCGATGCCGAAGCGGCGCGGGCGAGCGAATATGGCCAGATCCTGGTCAACGGCACCTTCACATTCGCGCTGATGGTCGGGCTGTCGGTCGCCGATACGACGCTGGGCACGCTGATTGCCAATCTGGGCTATGACCGGCTGGTGATGCCAAAGCCGGTGTTTTTGGGCGACACGCTGCGCGCCGAAACAGAAATCACCGAACTGCGCGAGTCCAAATCGCGGCCCAATGCGGGCGTGGTGACCTTCGCGCACCAATTGTTCAATCAGCGCGACGAGATTGTCTGCTCCTGCCTGCGCAGCGCGTTGGTCAACAAGAAGCCGACTTGAGGCATCAGGCGCTGGCTGCTAGGCGCTTCGGCCATGGATTTTTCATTCACCCAGGACCAGCAGAATATCCGCGAGGCGGTCCTTAAACATTGCTCGCAATTTTCCGACGATTATTGGCTCAATTGCGACGAAAAGGCGGAGTTCCCACGGGAATTCTACGCGTCGATGGCAGAGGCCGGCTGGCTCGGTGTTGCCATGCCCGAAAGCGTCGGCGGCGCAGGGTTGGGGATTACCGAAGCAGCCGTCATGATGCAGGCCGTCGCGGAATCGGGCGGCGGGATGACTGCGGCGTCGGCCATCCATCTGCCAGTATTCGGACTCGAGCCGGTGATCCTGTTCGGAACCGAGGAACAGCAGCAGCGCATGATCCCGCCGATCCTGTCAGGGGCGGAAAAAATGTGTTTCATGGTGACCGAGCCCAATACTGGCCTCGATACCACCAGCCTGAAAACCCGCGCGGTGAAGGTCGATGGCGGCTACCGCGTCAATGGCGAGAAAATCTGGATCACGCAGGCGCATCTGGCCGACCGGATGCTGCTGATTGCGCGGACCACGCCGCTGGAGGAAGTGACGCGCAAGACGCAAGGTTTGAGCCTGTTCTACACCAAGCTGGACCGAGAGAAGATCGAAACACGGATCATCCCGAAAATGGGGCGGCATTCGGTGGGGTCAAACATGGTTTTCATTTCCGACCTGTTCATTCCGGACGAGGACCTGATCGGGGAAGAGGGGCAGGGCTTCAAGATTTTGCTGCAAGGGCTAAACCCCGAACGCGTGCTGATGGCTGCCGAAGCCACCGGGCTGGGCCGCGTCGCGATCAAGCGTGCAGCAAAGTTCGCCAAGGAGCGAATCGTGTTCGGCCGCCCCATCGGACAGAATCAGGGTATCCAGCATCCGCTGGCCAAGGCATGGATGCAGGTGGAGGCAGCAAGCCTGATGGTGTTCAACGCCGCTACCAAATTCGACAAGGGCGAGGATTGCGGCACCGAGGCCAACGCCGCCAAATATCTTGGCGCGGAGGCCGGGTTCGAAGCGTGCCAGACGGCGATGATGTCAATGGGCGGCATGGGCTATGCCAAGGAATATCATATCGAACGCTATCTGCGCGAGGTGCTGGTCCCGCGCATTGCCCCGGTCAGCCCGCATATGATCATGAACTATATCGCCGAGCAGGAGCTTGGCCTGCCCAAGAGCTATTGACCGTGAAAATGCGATCCTGGCTGTTCGCGCCGGGCGACAGCGCGCGGAAAATGGAAAAGGCGGCTGAAGGCCCGGCCGACATTGTCATCTTCGATCTGGAAGATGCGGTTGCGGCGGAAAACAAGCCGCTGGCGCGCACTATGATCCGAGAATTTATCGCTGCACATCCCGACCAGCGCGAACGGTTGTGGGTGCGGATCAACCCGCTAGACGGCCCCTACGCGCTGGACGATATAGCTGCCGTCATGCCGGCAAATCCCGGTGGGATCATGCTACCCAAAGTTTATGGCCGCGCCGACGTCGAGACGCTCGACCGGCTTCTCAGCAATGCAGAGGTGGCGCAAGGCATCGAATCGGGTTCGAC
>CAZSJE010000006.1:0-22452 GCA_964606835.1 uncultured Sphingorhabdus sp. | reverse complement strand
ACCATCGGCTGGAACGGCAAGATGCTCGACCGCCCGCATTTGAGCCGCGCGCAGCAATTGCTGGCGCAAATTAAAGGCTAGCTGAAAGCCGCTTCGGCCAAGCCGATTGCTTTGCCGCCTGCGCTGTGAAATAGCAGCCTTGAGTTCGAGGGGCCACGCATGCGGTTGAGCTTGGGGATTACCGGTCATCGCGACAGCAATGCGGCCTACCAGGCCAACCATGCGGGCGTCGAAGCGGCGCTGCGTGCATTGTTCGAAGCTATCGAAAGCGCGGCAGGCGATAGCGGCAAGCCCCGGCTGCACGCCTTGCTTTCCCCCGGTGCGGACTTGCTGGGCGTTGAAATTGCGCTGGAGCGTGACTGGCAGGTGGCGGCACCTTTGCCCTTTGGTAAGCGGCTGAACGCCGCAATCAATGCGCATCCCGCCAATGCCGATCAGGCCAGGGCGCTGCTCGACGGCAAAGGCGATGGTAAGGCTGCCGCCACCGCGACGCACATAATGGAAGTCGCGGCGCGGGTTTCTTGTCTCGAACTGGCAGAGCGCGACGCGAAGCTTACTGCGCTTTTTCTCAACTCGCTGGCAGAACCAATTTCACCAGCGGCGCAGCAAGCCTTTGCAACGGCGGCATCCGAGCGTGCGGGACTCGCGGGCAGGATGATGATCGAACAGATCGACCTGCTGGTCGCGGTTTGGGACGGGCACAGCCCTGGCCCGGTCGGCGGCACCCGGCACACCATATCAAGAGCGCTGGAGATCGGCGTCGGAGTGGTCTGGGTCGATGCGAGCGCGCCATCCAACTGGCGCTATTTCGATACGCCAGAGGCACTGGCCAGCCGTTTTGCCCTGCCCATTCTCGCCGGACCAGCTGACATCTCGAACCTCATCGCTTCATGCTGTCCCAAAAGCGAAGCGGCAATGGGGATGGATGAGCTCGACCTTTCCGCGCCACCCGCACGCAGCAGCAAACGCTTCCATGCTTATCGCCGGGTGGAGGCGATTTTCGATGCAGGGTTTGGCGCGCTGTTCCGCCCGATCACGCAACATTATGCCAGCGAAGAGGAAGTGCTGGCGGAAAATGCCACAGGGCTGTTGGGCTCGGCAAAGGCGCTGCCCGGAACCGACAAGGCGCTGACCGCGCGCACCGAGGATCAGGTCGTGCGCCGCTTCGCCCGCGCGGACGCAAAGGCGACCTATTTGTCCGACGCCTATCGTGGCGGGATGGTGACCAACCTGCTGCTTGCCGCCTTTGCGGTCATTGGCGGGGTGGCGTACATGCCGTTGACCGATTCGACGCTGAAATGGCCTTTTGCGCTGTTCGAATTCAGCCTGCTGGCAACGATCCTGCTGGTCCTCGCCATCGGGCGAAAGCGCGACTGGCACGGTCGCTGGTTCCAGACGCGGCGGGTGGCCGAATATCTGCGCCATGCCCCGTTCATGCTGCTGCTCGGCGTTTCGCGACCCGCAGCATCCTGGCCTCACGGATCGGACAGCAGCTGGCCGGAGGATTATGTCCGCTCGATCCTGCGAGAGATCGGCCTGCCCAATACGGCCATCGACGCGCCGATGCTGCGCACGGCGCTGCGCGACTGGATCGGCGCACATGTTGCCACACAGCACCGATACCATGTTGGCAAGGCACGGCGGCTGGAGCGAATTCATCACCGGCTGGAGCGGTTTTCGGAATTTCTCTTCCTGCTCGCCATGCTGGTGGTGGCGACTTACCTGATCGGCTTTGCCCTGGCAGCGGCCCATGTGATCCCCGAAGCGTTGGTGCACAAGGGCGCGAAAATCACCACTTTCCTCGGCATATCCCTCCCCGCGCTGGGCAGTGCGCTGGCGGGCATTCACTATTTCGCCGATTTCGGACGCTTTGCCGCGATCTCTGAGTCGACTGCGACCCGGCTGGCTGCGGTTGAAAAGCGGATCGAGGCGCTGCTGGCGGCACCCGATGAAGAGCTAGACTATCACCGCGTCGCCGACCTTGCCCGCGCAGTCGACGAAATCGTCGTTTCCGAAATCGAACATTGGCAGGATGTCTTTGGGGGCAAGCATATCTCGGTGCCGGTCTAGCACCGCTTGACTTGCGCCGATTTTGCGCGCGTATTTGCGCCGGGTCGCCGAGGCATGTTTGCACCATCAAAGGGGGTAAACCGATGGCGAGAATCGCATATCTGTTTTTGGCCGCTCTGCCACTGGGTGCAGCGGCGGGATTGAACGCGCAGGGTGACCCGGCCAACGATGCCGCAGCCAGCGCGCCAACCGAATTTTATGTCGAGGACGATGCTGATCCCTGGCCCGAACTTGCCCCCAAGCCTGTCGTCAGGCGCGCCTTTCGAACCACTGGCGGGCCACCCCCTCCGCCGCCACCACCAGAGATCGATCCGTTTCTGGACATAGAATTTGTTGACGAGCCGGCCTTGAAGGAACCACCCGGATTGCTCGTCGTGTCGCCACAGGATGATTTCGACGAAATAGTGCAGGAAACACAGGAATTCCCAGGCTATTCGTTCGGCGGCGACCGCGTGCTGAATACAGAGGCACCGTGGCAGGCGCAAATCTTCTATCCGTTTGCCTCAATCGACTGGCAGCCAAAGTTGCGCGCCGGGGTGCCTTTATGGGCGCTACAGCATTTTTGCGGCGGCACGCTGGTTGCGCCGCAGTGGGTGCTCACCGCCGCGCACTGCATCGACGACAAGATGCGGCAATATGGCTATCGCGTCCGCTTGGGGCAGGAAAACCTCCACCGCGGCCAAGGCTGGACCTATGCGATCGAGCGTGTCATCGTCAACAGCAGCTACCGCCCGCTACAGGGCGGGGACATCGCACTGATCAAGCTGAAAAACGACACCGGCGCCCGCCCGCCGCTGGGTCAGGTGCGACCGATCACGCTGGCGGGCGCCGCAGACCCGGCGGTCAACCGCGCCGTGACGGTGTTCGGCTGGGGCCGGACCAAGGACACCGGCAATGGCACCGCATCGTTCATGATGAAAGTCGAGCTGAACATCATGGACCGCACGACATGCAAAAGTTTTGGCCTAGCCACGGTCGATGATCGTGTGGTGTGCGCAGCCGCAAAGACGCGCAAGACGTGCAAAGGCGATAGCGGCGGCCCGGTGATCGACACCGCGACAGGGCAGTTGATTGCTGTGGTGAGTGCAGGCGGGAAAAGATGCGCGCCCGACGGGCAGCCCGGCATCTATACGCGGATCGCTGCCTATATGCCCTGGATCAGCAAGAGCACGGGAAGGGCGGTGCGCTAAACACCGCCCGCCGTTCATGGATTACTGACCGACTTTCGTTCCGCCGGTCTGTTCGGTACCTTCGGGTGCCTTTTCCTTGGCATCTGCAGCAGGTGCAGCTTCGGCAGCAGCGCCTTCCTTGGCAGCGCCGGTGGCGGCGGCAGGTTCGGCAGCCGGAGCGGCTTCTTCGGTCGCAGCAGGCTCAGCCGCTTCTTCCTTTGCAGCAGGCTGGCAGGCCGCCAGCAAAATCGTCACGGTGGCGACAGCGGTCGCACTGATCATCTTACGCATATTGATAATCCCCTTTATGATTGGACCCTCGGTCTACGCCAAACCCATCGAATTTAGCAAATGATTAAAATCGGGCCTACCACGTAACGGATCGAGCGCCGGATCATAGCGCGCGGCATTCAACCCCGCATCGAGTTGCCGCTTGCCTTCCTCCAGAGTTGCGACCGCCTTGTCCAGTTCGCCCCATTGCGCGAGCACCTGTCCCTGCTGGTAAAGCGAAACCGTATCGGTATCGCTCGTCAGACCGGCCATCGCCGCTTTGGAGGCCGCTTCGTTGCCCAATCGATGCTGTGCAATCGCCACCCCGGCAAGCCGCGACCATTTGTGTGTATCGGTCTCGAATTCTTTCAAGGCCTCAGCATTCTTGCCCTCGGCCAAAAGCACCTCCCCGATTTTCGCGCGCGTTTCGCTCAAGTCCGGGCTGAGCTTTATCGTTTCGCGGAGCGAAGCGATCGCTTCGGGATACCGGCGCGCAGCGAAATGGACCTTACCCCTGATGCGATGGACCAGCGCATTCAACGGGTCGAGCAGTACGGCGCGGTTAATCGCCACGAGCGCCTCCTGATCCTGTCCCATTGACGCCGCATAGCCAGCATATTGAGCCATCACGCGCGTTTCGCCCTCACCCAGCTGGCGCGAAAGCTCGAACGGCGCGCGCGCGGCCTTTGCGTCAAGATTGCCCTGAAACAGCAACAGCCCCAGGGCCGAGTGCGCGTCGGCAAGCTTGGGTGCCAGTTCGATTGCCCGCTTGGCCGACTGTATTGCCGAGGCAGTATACAACCGGATTTCCTCCGCGCTGCCATAAGAGCCAGCTAGATATGCAAGCGACCTTGCTCGCCCGACATGGGCAGCGGCAAATTTGGGGTCGGCAGCAATAGCTGCCTCAAACTGGGCCAAACCTTCACGCTCCTCAGTCTCATTCTCCGCGTGGACATAAAGGTCCTTGCCGCGCAAATAATGGTCATAAGCCGCAACATTGGTTGTGCCTCCGATGACTGCCTTTTCAGCTCCCGCAGCGCCGATCTTGCTGCTCAGTTCGGCTGCAATGGCCCCGGCGATTTCGCGCTGCACCGCCAAGATGTCATCCATTGGCCGCTCGAAACTGCGGCTTGGGCTGCCGACCCCAGTGCGTCCGTCGACCAGCCCGATGGTCGCGCGGATGATGTCTTTCTCCACCTGCACGCTCCCGTCGATCAGGAAGCTTGCGCGCAATTTGCCGGCAAAGGCAACCGCATCCTGTTTGCCGCGCTCGAACGCTTCTGAGGAGGCTTGTCCCACCACCTGCAAGGCAGCGTTTTGGGACAGCGTTGCCCGGATTTCATTCGCCAACCCCTCGGCCAGATAGCCATATTTGGGATCGTCATTGATGTTATCGAATGGCAGTACGGCAATGCGGTTGCCTTTCACGCCGCCGCCGAACAGGCCGCCCATCCATGCGCCAGCCGCACCCGCCGCGACGACCGCTGATCCACCCGCCAGCAACAACCGCCGGTTGATGGCTTGGCCCGACGCCTTCGGTACTGGAACAACAGGCGCTTCCTCACCATGCAGCGCCGCTACCGCACGCAGCATCCGCTGCACGGTTGAATCTTTCGCGTTCAGCTTCGCCTTTGACAGGTCGATGACCTGGAACTGGCCAAAGCCCAATGGCGGCTGCGAACCATCGAGCGAAAGCGGCACCAGCACGCGCCGGTCGCGCCCGCGCGTTGCCTCGTCATGCACCCAGTGTGAATGGACCGATGTTTTCGACCAGAGCACGACCACCGCCCGCGCCCGGTTGAGTGCGTCCTCGGTGGTTCGCGAAAACCGCTCGCCACCCTCTAGTAAACCGTCCCACCAAACCGGATATCCGGCACCTTCCAGCAAGCGAATAATCGGCAACGCCCGCGCCTGGTCGTCGCGCGAATAGCTGAAAAATATCGTTGTCGGAGCGGCGCTATCGGTCATCTGCGGCGTTGGTCCCCCTCGCACGGAGGGCTTCAAGCTCGCCGTAACGCGACGACTTTTCTTTCACGCATTGCAGGATGTTACAAGCGGCTTTTCGGCGCAGCGGCTTGCGCTGGACCGGATTTTAGCTATGCGCCGCTGCCATGACCGCGCACAAACCCGGCGATCCCATTACGCTCAACCGGCTTTACGGCCGGTCGAAGGGCAAAAAGCTGCGCGCAGGCCAGAGCGACCTGCTCGACCAGCTATTGCCGCAAATCGCGGTCCCGCCGGATGGTCCGGTGACGGCGCAGGCGCTGTTCGGCGACGACAGGCCGCTCCATTTCGAAATTGGCTTTGGCGGCGGCGAGCATCTGGCCACGCGTGCGGACCTGCTGCCCGATCATGGCTTCATCGGCTGCGAGCCCTTCATGAACGGCGTCGCACAGGCGCTTACCCATGTGAGCGACTGGAACGGCATGGGGCCGCTGGCTAATGTGCGGCTGCATATGGGCGATGCGCTGGATGTGCTGGCACGCATTCCCGACGGCGCATTGAGCTTTGCCTATCTGCTCCACCCCGATCCCTGGCCCAAGGCGCGCCATGCCAAGCGGCGGATGATGAACGACGGCCCGGTCGACCTGATCGCGGCAAAGCTGAAGCCGGGCGGCGAATTCCGTTTTGGTACCGACCACCCCATTTATCTCCGCCACGCTCTGATGGTTATGCAGCGCCACCGGGCGCAGTTTGATTGGCTGTGCGATGGCCCGGGGGATTTCCTGACCCGTCCGGGCGGCTGGCCCGAAACACGCTATGAAGCCAAGGCGCGCCGGCTGGGGCATGAGGTCTGGTATTTCCGCTGGAGGCGTATCTAGGGATACCTCTAGCGTAGAAATATCGATTTATATCAATATATTAGCTACGCTACCATTTTCGTCCCTTGGCGGCAGTTTCCGCCTCGGTGATTGCTGGGTGATTACTGAACGCCGGGTCTGGAGGCGACGACGACGCCATGGTTGTCCTCCGCGTTGCGCTCCATCTCCCGTCAGCAACGGCATCGGAAGCAATGTTGAATTAACAATCAGTGCAGACTAGGCAGGGGGTCGCCCACCCGGACCCATCGCTGACGGAATGGTGATGTCAGCGCCATATGCTGCGGCTTGGGTGAACCTGCAAAGTCAAAGTCAACGGGGTGCGTATGCGGATCAGCAAACCAATGGACGAAAACGACGTTTCCAATCGATCGATAGACACTCTGTGGCTCCGCAACCGGCCCAGGGGCAAGAAAAGTTTGAAGGGCTTAATGGCAGGGCTGCTGGTTGCAGTGATCGCATGTGGTTTAACAGCATGTCAGAATGTGGGGCAAGCGATCAGGCCTCATGCATTGCCTGACAGCCAATCTCCGGCAGCCCCGCTGATAAAAAAGCGTGTGGTTTCCACTGAGGATGGAAGGAGCCTGGAAATTGAACAAATCGTGCCCGTCAAGGCGCCACGTGGTCTGATCATTTTTTCACATGGAGCCAATTCGTCGCCGCAGCGCTATCGCAGACTGACCCTGGCTTGGGCTGAATCCGGCTATGTCGTTGCAAGTCCACTGCATCTTGATTCCGAAGAGCACCCGCTGCGGGTGACTAGTGACCCTGCCCGAGTGCTGGCTACTCGCATGTCTGATTGGCAGGCGGTGGTAGACGACGCGCGTCGCCCTGAAGTGGAAACCGGTCTTCCGCCCAATCTGCCGATCTTTGCTGCCGGCCACAGCTATGGGGCCTATATTGCGCAGATTGCGGGTGGCGCCACAGTTATCAACCCGGTTGAGCGCAAGCCACAAGGACTGCCGCTGGCAAATGGCTTGAAGGCTGTCATCGCCTTGTCTCCCCCTCCTGCCTTTGACGGCTTCAGCCCGCAAGGATCATGGCGGGCGATGAAGACTCCCATGCTCGTGCAAACTGGCAGCCTTGACATATTGCCTCCTTTCGTCACGCAATGGCAGCAGCATCTTGATAGCTGTAAGGACGCGCCTTCAGGCCTCGCATGGTGCGCCACCTATGACGGCGTCGATCACTATTTCGGCGGGATCATAGGCCGCATCAAGGCCGACCATTCAACGGAGGATGCGAACCAGTTCGCCAGATTTGTGAAGCTGTCTCTGGCGTTTGTGGAGAAGGCAGACCGTATCTCACGCAGCGGGTTTGCGCGGGAGATAGATAAATATAGTGATGTCCTGCAATAGGAACATAAGCCGCCAGACATGGGCTTATGAAATTCATCTGCTGAACAAAATCCGATGCCGCCATCAATTTGGCCGAGTCGGTTGCTAAGGATGGAGGGATGTCTGTTGCAGTCCGATCCAAAGAGAGTTTTGACTTTTCTATCCCGGTAATTGTGGTGGGCGGCGGCGCATGCGGACTTTGCGCTGCGCTGGCGGCCCGGGATGCCGGTTGCGACGTGCTCGTGGTGGAACGCGACCCCAAGCTATGGGGCACTACGTCGATGTCGACGGGATTGATCCCGGCGGCGGGTACGGCAGATCAAGCCCGGACGGGCATTGACGATCACCCTCAACGGTTTGCCGACGATATTCTGCGCAAGACACATGGTCAAACCGATGCTGCCATCGCACTGCGTCTTGCGGAACAATCTGCCGACACTGTTGATTGGCTGCGCGACCGCCATGGCGTGCCGCTGTCCCTAATCACCGATTTCCTCTATCCCGGGCATAGCGCCATGCGCATGTACGGCATGCCCAACCGGTCGGGCGGGGAATTGATGGCCGCGCTTGAGGAAGCATCGCGGGCCAACGGTGTTGATATACTTACAAATGCACATGTCACGATGCTCTTCCATGAAGGAGACCGGATCACCGGCGTCGGTTTGTCGCGGCCCGACGGTAGAGTAGAGGAATATGGGTGTGACGCACTGATCCTGGCTTGTTGCGGCTTCGCCGGAGCCCCGGACATGGTCCGTCGCTATATCCCGGAACTGGAACACGCCACTTTTCACGGCCATCCCGGAAACAAAGGCGATGCTATGCTTTGGGCGGAACAGCTTGGCGTCAGACTTGCCGACATGTCCAGCTACCAAGGCCATGGCGGCCTTGCTGCCGACCATGGGATCCCCATTCTGTGGCCACTGATCATGGAAGGCGGATATCAGGTCAACCGCGCAGGCCAGCGATTTGCGGATGAATCTGCCGGATATTCGGAACATGCGGTCAAAGTTCTGGCCCAACCGGGACGGGTTGCATGGTCCATCTTCGACCAGCAGCGTTACGACCTGATGATGAAATTTGATGATTTCCAGCAAGCCGTTATGGCCGGCGCCATTAACAAGGCAGACACCATTGAAGTGCTTGCCGATACGAGCGGGATCAATTGTGCGCAATTGCTTGCCACAAATACACAAGTGGATGATTTGCGCACAGGTATAGGAAGCGACACTTTCGGTCGGGATTTCGCAGGCTCGCGGCCTCTCGCGGCTCCCTTTTATAGCGCCAAGGTCACTGGTGCCCTTTTTCATACCCAGGGTGGAATTTCCGTTGACATCGACGCACGTGCGGTCAAGCTTGACGGTAGCGTTATGCCCAATCTTTATGCGGGCGGAGGCGCGGCACGTGGCATCTCGGGACCGGGCTGCGACGGCTATATGGCGGGTAACGGACTGCTATCCGCAACGACATTGGGTAAACTGGCAGGGCGGCATGCTGGTCGGATGTTGAACATGACTTCCTCGACAATCGCGAAGGAGGCGTAGTAATGGAGGGGGCGATCCTCGATCTGACACCAAAGCTGGATCAACGGGGGCGTGCCTCGGTTGATTTCATTGGAATGCTTGGTCAGGCCAACAACCGTCTGCGGGATGACTTCGCCGATATTGCCCGTGATGCAGGGCTGGACGAGCACAGTCTGGCCGACGATCTTGATGCCAGGGCAGATCAGATGGCCAAGGTCATGGCACCGCATCCAGTCTTTCAAACGCAGCAACTGTTGGGCGAATATCATGCAAGACACCATGGCCCCATTGCTGCCGAGGCGTTTCATCGGGTACGCGACAGCCTCCCCCTTGAACTAACCGGTGCATGCCGCATCCATGCTGATCCGGAATTTACCCCGCCAACCTATTGGGAGGGGGTAGATTATCACCGCACCGCCGGTGGCTGGGATGCCGACACCCACAGCGGCTATGTCCATGCCGAGATCGTCCACCGAAAGATGGTCGAGCGCATCTTTCCCGGCGGAATATTCCGCACCCGCCTGGCAACCGCGCAGAAAGCCCCCAGAAAAGTCTATGGTCGCATATTGGACATGGGCTGTTCCACCGGCCACTATACTTTGGCATTAGCCCAGAGCTTTCCGGAGGCCGAAATCACGGGAATTGATTTGTCCATCCGCGCACTTGAGCATTGCGCGCGGGCGGGCAATGCCATGGGTGCAAATTGGCAGCTTTATCGGCGAGCAGCCGAAAAGACTGGCTTTGAAGATCAACAATTTGATCTGGTGACCTCCTATATCCTGTTGCATGAGGTGCCAGCAGAGATTGTTCGGGCAATTTTTGCCGAAGCCTTCCGGCTACTTCGGCCCGGCGGCGATCTTCTCATGGCGGATGTCACGCGTTTTTCTTCCATGAGCAAATTCGCGGTCTGGCGACAGGACCTGCTGGCACGTATGGGCGGAGAACCCTATTGGCGCGAAACGGCAGTGCTTGATTTGGCAGAAATTGCGCGTGAGACAGGCTTTGTCGACGCGCATGCAGACGGCATTTTCCCGCATATTGTACAAGCGCGCAGACCCCATGACTGATCCGCGCGACTTCAACCGGCCTGATCGTGTCATTCTACCCGACAGCAGCACAGACAGGTTGGGCCTCGCTATGCTGGCGATATGCCGCGAACTATGGGTTATGAAGGATCGTATGGCGATCCTGGAAGCCGTGCTGGATCGCAACGGGATTGATGTGTCCAGCGCCATCGACGCATTTCAGCCCGACCAGGAGTTTACCGATAGGCTAACGCGCGAGGGCACAGAAATGTTGCAGTCCATTGTTGATATACTGGCAGATAAAACATGATTCGTGCACCCGGCATGCGATTGATGCTCACTGTACCGCTCGCGCTTTCGATCAGCATGATTTCATTGGTGCAGAGCGCAGTTGCAAAGCCGTGCGAGCCAGTGGGATCGGCTGCTGTGGCAAAGCAATTTTCGCAAAACGATGAGGACGAATATTCGAAGCGCTTCGCGGCGCTGATGGAATCGATGCGCACCCAGACCGGTCTCGCCAGCTATGATCCGGTGGTTGACGTGGCTGGTGTCCCGGACGCTGGATTGCCAGTGATGAAGAGCCCCGACAAGGCATTTTCGCTTGAGGCGCTGCAAGCGGCAGAGGCCTATGCCGGACGCACGAACAGCAGTTCGCTGGTCATCTGGTATAAGGGCAAAATCGTTCTCGAACGCTATTTTGGGGCGGCCAAAGCCAATGATCTCGTCAATGCGCGCTCCTTTGCAAAGCCGTTGACAGCCATCGCGATCGGTCGGGCCTTGCAATTGGGGATGATCAAATCACTGGATCAGCCGGTTGCAGATTTTGTTCCGGCTTGGCGTCAGGATAGCTGCAAAGCTCGCATTCTCATTCGGCATTTGCTTGACATGCGGACTGGTTTTCTACCCCAGGCAGCGGCGATGGATCCGCAGCATATTCTAAACCGCGCCTATCTTCATCCACGGCATGACGAAATCATCGTTCATGATTACCCCCTCGTGAGCGAGCCGGGGACGCGCTATGACTATTCCAACGCCACATCCGAAATGGTCGCGCCGGTAATCGAGGCAGCAAGTGGCATGAAATATCAGGATTTCATTGCCACGCAGGTGATACAGAAAATCCGGGGACGCGGTGGCAAAATCTGGCTGAACAGGATCGGCGGAACGGCACATTCTGGTTGCTGCATATTGCTGCCGACCTCCGATTGGCTCAGATTGTCGCTGTTGCTGCTCAAGGATGGTAAATGGGGCAGAAGGCAGCTGCTTCCTAAAGGCTATGTCGCGGAAATGCGTTCGGCAACTGTGCAGAACCCATATTATGGCATGGGAGTGTGGATTGCCGGTCGCTATGTGGCCGAACGCGGTTACGCCAATCCTGATCGCGGCGAATATACGATCCTGCACAGCGAGCCTTATGCTGCGAGCGATCTGTACTTATTCGACGGTAATGCCAACCAGGTCAGCTATATCATTCCTTCGGAAGATATGATCATCCTCAGAACAGGCGTGGCTCCGCCCAAAACCGAGCGCTGGGACAATAGCAAATTGCCCAATCTTGTTTTGAACGGGCTACGCAAACCCAACCCGGATAGGGTTCCGCAGGCTTTAGCAAAATGAGACGCAAATTTATTTTAGCAGGATGCTTGGCAACCCTGGCTTTCCCGGGTGGCGCCGTTGCATCAATAGGCAGCATGAGCATCGTGATGCCGAAAAATACCCCCATAGCTGAACCTGAAGATGCCACAGCAGAAGCCGCATTGATTGCAAAGCGCGCGGCTGTAGCTCGGCAGGCCAAGATTACAGACGTAGAGGCTCTTCTCCCCGTAGAACGGATCAGGGGCTGCGGCCCGCGGAAGGCTAGGGCATGGAAAACACCCCGATCGACGATGAGCGCCCCGCTTCAGGCGGCATTGCAGAAGGCGCAAAGCTATTCGGACGAGCATGCAGGGCTTGGGCTGATCGTGATGCATAAGGGGAAATTGCTCTACGAAAGATATGCAGACGGGATCGGCAGCAACACGCAATTCACCAGCCAGTCGATGCACAAGACGCTGCTGGCTTTAGCCATTCTAACCGCAGTGGACGACGGCATAATAAGTTCATTAGACGACGGATTGGGCAAATATATTCCGGAATGGCGGAACGATTCACGTGGGGACATCACCTTGCGTCAGGCAATGCAAATGGCATCCGGACTCGAGCCGTTTCCGCTTGCCAAGGGCGATCCCAGGGCGTTGGCGCTGCTATATGGGAGCAACAGTGTTGGCACCGCCCTTTCTGCACAATCTGCCGGCCCGGCAGGCGCGCAATTCATCTACAAGAATCTGGATGCACAGCTTACTGGTCACGCCCTTTCCAATGCCTTGGCCAAGGTAGGCAAAGGGCGGTATGTTGATTATCTATCCAAACGAATCTGGTGTCCGCTCGGCAATGGTGATGCGCAGGTTCAGCTCGACCGGGTCGGTGGATCGCCTCAGTTCTTTGCAGGCGTGAACGCCTCCTTGCGCGACTGGGCAAGGGTCGGAGAGGCGATCCGGACTGGCCGGCTTGGCTCGCACCCGGCACCCAGCCTGCTTGACCAAATGCTCGTTCCGTCAGCTGCCAATCCCAATTATGGCCTGTTAACATGGCTTGGTTCACCCAAGGATGGAAAACGACGGTACAGTCCGGATAGCCCGGTTTCGATACCCCATTCCAACCCATATCTGGTCGACGACATCGCGTTTATGGACGGGTTTGGGGGGCAGCGAGTCTATATCTCCCGCAAAGCCGAACTTGTTATCGCAAGATTTGGCGCCACAAACCTGAGTTATGACGATGCAGTGATCCCCAATCTGTTGCTAGAGCCACTGAGCAGAACACACTAGGATTCGGGACCCTGCATGCGAGCGAGCGCAGCAGCATCAAGTCGATAGCGTAGTAGGAACGGGATCGACGCGAAGCAGAACAGGGCTGGAATAATCGAAACGCCCCAATGCACCGCCTCAATGACGGCGGCGGGCTGCGGAGTTGCCGGGTCGCGAGACTGAATCAGTCCATTGGCCTGCAGCAGCAGCCCGATCAGAAATGGCCCCAGCGCGCCTGCAACATTTTCCACGAAAGTGAAAACACCACTCATTATGCCCTCTCGCGACTGGCCGGATGCCAGGCGATCATACTCCATCGTATCAGGTAACATCGATAGAGCGCACAAAAGGGTGCCGGTAGAAAAGGAGCCAATGACGACCGCCCGAACGTAGAACAGGGCCTCGTGCTCGCCGGGCTTCCAAAAAATCCACGACGCCAGAGCCAGCCCATAAAGGGTAAGAAGGGCAAGATAGGTTTCGCGTTTGCCGGCGCGATTGATAATCCATCGAAAAACAGGCACGCTCAGCAAACCAGAAAGGCTAAACGCCAAATAATATTGTCCGATCTTGCCGGCATCCAGATTCAGCACCAGAGCAAAGAAATAGGGTGTACATGCCAAGACCGTCGACAATACAGCAAGTTGGCACAGCTTGATGATGGTCAACAGCCGGAAAGGTGCATGGCCCATAACCTTGAGGGCATCTGTAAACGGGCTTGCCAACAGGGCAGGGATCGAGGGCGCTGCACTGCGCTCCAGTCTTTGTTCGCGAGGCAGCCATCCCGCGCTGAAAAAGGCCAGCAGGCCAACTGCCGTTGCTGCAATAGCCATGATGATGCCCATCGCCCCATATCCGTCGCGTTCACCGCCCACCATCCCGATAAGCATGGGCGCCCCTGCGGAACCGCTGGTGACCCCAAGCAGAAGAAAGAACACTCTAAAGCTCATCAGACGGGTACGCTGATGGTAATCGGCGGCAATGGACGGCGGCATTGCCAGATATGGAATGCTGAATATGGAATAGAAAGTCGAATACAGTAGCAGCGCCCCTGTAACCAGCAGAACCAACATTGGGCCCGCGATCGAAAATTGAGCGAGATTGAAAAACAATGCGAAAGTTAGGCCGACACCTAGCGAACCAATCAGCAGATATATCCTTCGCGGGCCCCAGCGATGATCGGTCCGATCACTGATGGCGCCGATCACAGGGTCAATCACGCCATCATATAATTTTGCTACCAGAATGATTGTGCCAGCCAGCGCGGGAGCGATTCCGAGAAAATTCGTCATGTAGAACAAGGAAAACAGCGCCATGGCGTTGAATACCGCGCCAGTGCCGAATGAACCTGATGCCCAAGCAAGCTGCGGAAGCAAAGCTGGTCTTGGTGTTTGACGATCTGTCATTTGGTAAATTGGACCGACTTGCCGCTATGCTGAAGTCGTTGCAAAACATAGACGCCGCCCATGCTGCCAAAATTGATCCGCATGTCGTCATCGCAATAAACAACGTCGGAATGCAGCTTTGGCGGTTTGATTTCCCGGCGCAGTGACGCATCAGTCTCAAGCCCGAATTGTGCTTTAAGTTCTTCGGGTGTTACGCCATCTGGCGGAACCAGTTCCGCAAGATAGAAATCAACCTCATACCGTTGTGGAGTCTCAGGCTCCAGCCGATATCTGCCCCAAACGATGATCGTGGCCCGATAGGCACTATCCGGCGTCGAAACATCAACCACATTGTTGTAATGATTACCTTCGACCCGGATTTCCTGCTCCATGCTGTGTACCAGAACGGGTACGTCCTCAAAGCGTCCGAAAGTCTGCAGCTTTAACGAGGTCTGATGCTTGATCGGCTTACCGGCGGTATGCTTAGGACCGAATTGGGCAAAATAGGAAATCCATGGCGCCTCGACAAACTCCTGACGATCAATCGGCCGGGGCACAGGGCTATGGGGTATTAAATCTGCAATCAATGTATGGATATGGTCGATGGCTTCCTCGGAATAGGTTCCATCTGGCTTGCATTGATCGATTGCTGAACGCAGAATCGCCTTATGTGCTGCTATATCCATAAAAGGTCGGACCCCATCGTAACTGAAACTACGTGCTTTAGCAATTTCGGCGACGGGGCTGCGTCGACAGCCCCGTCGCCGCAATAATATTAGAATGTAAAGTTGGTCCGGACGCCGAACACACGGCGCGGCGGAGCGTAGATATTGACCGAACGACCAAAAGTCGAAAGGTCGAAATTGTTCTGCGCCGAACGGACCGCATCTTCCTTGGTCAGGTTGGTAACAAAGCCCTCGATCTTGAAAGCCTGAAATTCCAGCCCGACTTGCATATCGACATTGACGAAAGACGGCAGTTTGAGGCGGTTATCCTCGGTCAGGAAGCGAGATCCCTGATATTGCAATGACCCGCCAAAACTCAGCGCCAGATCGTCCGAAAGTTCGTAGCGATAGGAAATGTTAGTCACCAGCTGATGTTTGGGCGCGCGCTCAAGGCGATTGCCATTATAGGTGACTCGGCAAACCCTGCCGGTACCCAGTGTAACGACAGTGCAGTTGCTAGCCTCGGTTACCGTGAAGGCACTGGTGCTCAAGATTGTGAAATCGGTATATTTGGTGTCGAGGAAAGTATAGCCTGCGTCCCAAACGAGCCCAGGAGCAAAATTGGGCCGTACTGAGAAAGATGCATCTATCCCCTTGACCGTTGCTGCACCTGCATTGCGAATGGAAGCGCGAAAGCCGGAAGGCGCGCGGGGGTCTTCCACCAGCTGCGAAACCTGCTTATCGGTCCAGTCCATATAGAATAATGCACCGTTGAGGGTTATCTGGCCGTCGGCCAAGCTGGTCTTCGCTCCGATTTCGTAGTTCCAGACATTTTCTGCCTTAAACCGGCTGTCAACAAGGGGCGAACCAAAATCCAGCTCACTGATCCCAGCCGGTTTGAAGCCACGCGCCGCTGACGCATAGAACAGTACATCGTCATTAGGTTTGAATGTTATCGAAAAGCGAGGAACGATGGCATCATCACTAATGGCGTCGCGTTGCACTGGGTTGACGAAGCCGGGCCGAATGGGTGCAAAGGCCGCCTGGACGAAATCCGACCGGGTAACTCGAATTTCTTCCCGGATGTACCGGGCCTCGGCAGACACTGTCAGGCTGTCGATTATGTCATATTCGGCCAGCGCATAGGCGGAAAGGCTGTCGGTCTTGCGCCGGAACGGCGAGGCAGGAACATTCGGTGCCGATGCAAGAAACAAGGCCTGAGCCGAGGCGGCAGCAGATAAGGGCCGCCCAGCCAGCGGAAAACCAGAAATGGTCCTCAATGACCTGTTTCGCTGATCCATATCCGAGAACCAGTAGAGACCGCCAATCGCCCACCGAAATGGACCTGGCGAAAAATCCTGGAACCGGAATTCCTGGCTGATCAAGGTCTGATCATTATCGAAATCAACATAATCTACAATATTGAGCGGCTCCGCAGTGCCCCCGGTTAACGCAACTGGCGCCACTCCAAAAAAGTCACCATCATAGATAAGTCTTTCATTTTGTGAGACATATCCGCCATTGTAGACAAATTCGAAAGGCCCAAGATCTGCCTTAACATTCAGTGTTGCGGTAAAGGTGTTGCCGTTGAGACCCGGGAAATCCCTTCCGGTTCTGGGATCAAGCGAAAGTCCGGTAACTCCGGTGAATCTAAGCACCTGTCGCGGGGGTACATTTGAGGGCAAAGCCGTCGCCGCGAGCGCTCCTCCGGCGATGCCAGCAGCCACGGCAAGGCCTTCCGGCGTCGTTGCGGCTGGGCGTGACACAGACCCAGGAATAAAGCCGCTCAGGGATTGCATAGCAGGCTGGGTATATTCGTAATCGGAGTAGGACAGTCGCAGATATGCGTTGAATTGCGGGCCGCTATCAAACTCTAGGCCCAGGGAACCGCCGGTGGTTTTGTATCCGTTGAGATTCTGGCCACTGACCGGCGCGTTATAGTCACCATCGGACTGAGCGTGGCTTGCACTAACAAGAAAGCCCAGTTTTTCCGAGACCGGCGCACTTATCGATCCACCTAATTCATAAGTTGAGAAGGTGGCAGCACTTCCGCGCAATTTGACCGCAAACGAATCAGAAGGACGCTGGGTCACATAGTTTATCGCACCCGCAAAGGCGGCCCGACCGTAGAGCGCGGATTGTGGACCTTTAACGACCTCGATGCGTTCCAGGTCAAGAAGACGAGCATTAAGAAGCGTGCCGCCACCTGCGTTGCCGAGCGATTCTGTCGATATATCGATTCCGTCAAGAAGGACGCCCACTGGAGGACGGCCACGGGTAGCCGGAAGACCGCGAATGACTGGACGGTTATCCTGCAAGCTGATGCCACGATCAAATACGAGCCCTGGCGTGTATCTCGCAATGTCCTCGACGTTGTTGATGCCACGTGATTCGATCTGCTCAGCACCAATTGCCTCTATTGCAAATGGCACATCCTGGATCGATTCCTCACGGCGGCGTGCGGTAACGACAATAGCGTCACCCTCTTCTTCCGCTGCCGCTTCCTGCGAAGCGCCCGTCTGGGCAAGTACTGCATTCGGAAAAAGGCCAACAGTAAGTGTCACCAAAGCCGTTGTTGCCAGAATGTGAGTTTTCATTCATCGATCCTCCGATTAATATTATCGCCTTTGCGTTCTCCCTTCCCGTCATGTTCGCCTGCTTTCGTAAGTCAGCAATCCGATTGCTCAACGTGTTCACTAAGTGAACAAACCGCCAAACAAAGGTCAATAATCCGGGGCCTTGCCAGCCAAATTCTGAATGAAGGGACCGATCAGGCTGTCGATCAACCGTGCGCGAGACTCTTCGCGTGCCCTCTGCTCGCTATTTTCAGGTTCATACATGTCGATAGCAGACTTTGGTAGAGTACCCTGGCTAGCCAGCAAGGCTTCAATCGCCGCCAGTCTTTCCCGCGTCACCGAGAGTTCCATAGCCAAGGTGACTACGGCTCTCAGTAAATGATCGGAAAGGGCATCATCTAGAAATATTCTGTGCCGTTCGGTCGAACGCGGTCCTTTGGGGAATTCGGCAGGGCCGTCCTCGCTCTGATTGCCTGCTGCTGTCATGACTTACGACCGCCAAAAAAATAATAGGTAGCAGGACCAACAGATTCATAACGGGCAAAGGCGTCGGCTGGATCAAAACCAGCCGCAATTACCTCCTCGCGCATATCCAATTCTGCAAAACCAGACCAGAAAGGCTCGCCATTGTTGCGCACCTGCCAATGGTTCGTGACTTGACTGACCAACGACATCCGCGCCGGCTGATAGGGAACATCAAGATGGAGCATTAGTCCCCCTGGCCGCAATATCCGATAACATTCGCGCAGGATATCGCGGATTTGCGTTTTGGACGTTTCATGGAACATGATGATCGAGACGATCAGATCGATGCTGGCATCTGCAAAATCGGTTTGCGCCGCGTCCATTTCCGCGAAATCCACGGCTACTCGCTCGGATTCGGCATGAGCATGTGCATAACGGACAAAAGGGCGCGCGCAGTCGATTCCGGTCACTTGGGCCGAGGGAAACTCGCGCTTATAGGCTAAGGTCTGCTCGCCTGTGCCGCATCCCATGTCCAAAATGGCAGTTGGCGACAGGTCCGGAGCATAGCGCCGCGCAACCGATGCGACAAACTGGCCCATGGCATCAGGAGCAGGTCGGGCTCCAGCGCTCATCCCCTTCGCATTACGGTAAAGTTCAACCGTTCCAGAGTAATTCAATGCTGCTTCGAGATCATTGGCACGGCGCTCACGCCAATATCCACCGGGCTGGCGGTGAATTTCTGTCGTTGCGACTGGCGCCTTCACCACTAACGTGTCGCTGAGCCGTAAGCGGCCGAGCCGCTCCGGGTCTTGGCAAATGGCCTCGAACGCGGCGACCTGATCGCTGATCGTCCTGTCTGTTGTCAGCTGCACCGCGTCCCACATCAGATTTTGACTATGATAGGTCAACGTGCCCCAAAGATTATAGAGAAAGTCTCCCTCCAGCAACGAGGCAGCATCGTCTCGAGATTCAGGCTGACTCCCCCCTTCGGCAAGGTGCGCAGGCACGAGGATATCCGAATATCGTCTGGCCAGGGCCGGTTCCACAGTGAAGTTCACATATTTTTTCAGGCTCCCGACAAAAGCCTGACGCGCCGCTTCATCATGGTTGGGCGAAAATCGAACACGCGATTTCATAGCGGTACTCCGAAGTTGGGGGTAGATTAGTCCGGCCAGCGGCGTAGACAAAGCCAGCTAGCACCTTGTTCACCAGATGGATATCTTTGCGCAAATCTCACCATCGAATCTCGCCCTATGACACGCTTGCCCAGTGGAAAAAGACTCGACCATTCGCGCCGTGCGCCGCGCCCTGTTGGTCCTTCAGGCCGTTAATCGGCTGCGATCGTCGACGCTCAGGGAACTGGCCAACGAAACTGGGCTCCCCTATCCCACCACCTTCCGCATCGTCCAGACGCTGATGGGGGAAGGCATGATCGAGCAGGAACCCTACCGCAAACGCTATCGCCCAACGGAACTCGTCAAATCTCTGTCGCTCGGCTTTCAGGAAGATGATCGCCTGCTTAATGCCGCAATCGAGCCAATGGACGAATTCACCTCCACCTATTTTTGGCCGATAGCCATATCTGTCCGGGTTGGTAACCGGATGATGGTGAAACATTCGACTCATGCGCTCACATCACAGACTTTCGTAAACTATTTCCCAGGGCACACCGTGCCACTTTTTGGTGGGGCATCTGGCCAAGCCTATCTAGCCTTTTGCGATGAACAGGAGCGTCAGACATTGCTTAGTGGGTCGGTGGGCCAGGGTTCTGACACCGATCCCAACCGATTGCTCTTTTTCAGCAGTGGAGAGCTATTGGCCAAGATACGCAAGAACGGTTACGCGGATGTCGCACGGGGTTCCTATAATGATACGCCGGGAAAGACATCAACGATCGCGGTCCCGGTCTTTTACAGGGGTCGTTTGCGCGCATGTCTTGCGATCGTCTTCTTCGCCAGCGCCCATTCTATCCAGGACGCCGTTGCAAAATACCTTGCTCCTCTGCAGCAATTATCTCTCACGATTACAAAGGCTCTGGAAGAACAGGGATGACCTTAGTTGGCTCCCCGGCATGTTCACCGCGCGAACATTAAGTAGCATCAAGCTGTCAAACCAAACCAAGAGCGGGACAACGCGGTATGACTAGACAAGACCCACACCATTTGATCCTTCCAGCGGCTGTTGCCGGATTGAAGCTGCCAGCACCGGCCAGCACGAGCCCAGGTGCCTGGGGACAGACTCTGGTTTACGCCGCCACCGGCGAACCATTCGCATTCGTTCCACATGCTGGAATAGAGGATATCCATTCGGCTGCAACGAAGGCCCGGGCGTCGTTCGAATCCGGCAGCTGGAGCAAGCGCACAGTAAGCGAGCGTGCGGCCGTGATGCGCAAGATCAGTGACCTTGTCCTCCATCATGCCGAGGAGCTGGCGCTGCTGCAAACACTGGAAACGTCTATCGTGATTAGCCAGTCGCGGGGTATGCACGTAAGCCGGACCGCCGAAAACTTCACTTTCTTTGCCGATGTATTGGCGGGTTTGGCGGGTGAAACCTATGACCAAACAGGCCGGTATCTGACCATTGTGACCCGTGAGCCTGTCGGCGTTGCCCTTTTGATTGCTCCCTGGAATGCTCCGCTGGTGTTGTGTTCGATGAAGCTTGCTGCTGCGCTTGCGCTTGGCAATTCAGTCATCATCAAGCCATCTGAATATGCCCCTTTGGCCGTGCTCCGAATGGTTGAGCTAATTCACGAGGCGGGAGTACCAGCGGACGTGGTGCAGGTGGTGTGCGGCACCGGACAAGATGTCGGTAAAGTGCTGGTCGAGCATCAAGACATAGATGTGGTCGGCTTCATTGGTGGCACCGGCACTGGCAAGCAGATCATGGCAAGTGCCGCGGCCGGTCTAAAGAAGGTGGGGCTTGAGCTGGGAGGCAAGTCCGCCAATATCGTTTTGGCATCTTGCGATCTGGACCGCGCAATCGATGGATCGCTGCTCGCGATCTTTGCCGGCAATGGCGAGCAATGTCTTGCAGGGTCACGAATCATGGTCGAGCAATCCATTGCCGACACATTTATCGAAAAATTTGTTGCCCGGGTGCAGCGGATGAAGGTTGGAGATCCGTTCGACCCGTCATCCGAAATCGGTCCGATGGCATTTCAGGCCCATTTCGAGCGCCTGCTGGAATTTGCCAATCTGGCTAGATCGGGGCCAGGCTATCAGGTGCACGCTGGTGCCGACCGGGTTCCCGGGCTTGATCAAGGATATTTCTTTGCCCCAACGGTCGTCGAAGCAAGCGGCAATGACCTGACTCTTTGCCAGCAAGAACTCTTTGGTCCGTTTGTGACGATCCAGCGGGTCAGTGATTTGGACGATGCCATCGCACGCGCGAATGACAGTGAGTTTGGCCTGGCTGCCTATGTCTGGTCTGAAAATCTTTCCGCGGTTATGCGAGCCCGTCGCGAGCTGCGTGCAGGGACCATTTGGGTCAACACGCCGATGGCCAGAGATCTTCGGGCACCTTTTGGTGGCTTCAAAAATTCTGGAATCGGCCGTGATGGATTGCCAGGGTCAATAGAGCTTTTCAGCGAAGAAAAGAGCACCATGATCCCTCAGGAACCATTGACCATCCCGCAAATGGGCGGAAGCTGAGTGGTTATTTGATCCGTGTTTTCATTAGGTGAACTAACCCGATGCAAATCTGGCGGATGCCGAGCAAAGTGCCAATAAAGACTGCACATCCGATTTGGAAGGATGTGAGCTGATTGCGCCTTTAATACGGACGAAATGGCAAACGATGTACAAGACTCAAGTTGCAATTGTGGGTGCGGGACCGGTCGGCTGCGTTGCCGCCTATTATCTGGCGGAACATGGTATCGATGTTGTGTTGGTGGAAGCGGCTGCGGACAGCGCCCATGATTTGCGTGCATCCACTTTCCATCCACCGACGCTGGAAATGCTGGATTCGCTGGGCTTGGCCGATGAGCTGATCGCTAAAGGGCTCAAGGCTCCCATTTATCACTGGCGAGAACGCCGCACAGGGGCTGTGTTCAGCTTTGATCTTGGCGAAATTGCCGACGAGACCCGATTCCCGTTTCGTGTCCAGTGCGAGCAGTTCCACCTCGCACGCAGCCTGGCCGAAAAGCTGGCAAAGGCACCCAATGCGACGGTATTGTTCAACCACCGGATGTTGCACTATAAGGAGACTGAAAACAGCGTCCTGATCGAACTGGAATCCCCTGTGGACATCCAGCATGTGGAGGCTAGCTATCTGATCGGTGCAGATGGTGCTAACAGTATTGTTCGCAAG
>CAZSJE010000005.1:0-30821 GCA_964606835.1 uncultured Sphingorhabdus sp. | reverse complement strand
GCGATCAGCGGCACCAGCGGGCGGGCATCGTCGACGAGGAGGTTGCGCGCGATGGCTTTGGCTGTTGGCACCGAGCCGGTGAAAACGACTCCAGCGATGCGCGGGTCGCCGGTGAGCGCCGCACCGACATCGCCGCCGCCGGTTACCAGTTGCAACGCGCCTTGGGGAATTCCCGCTTCATAGGCCAGCGCCACCGTATAGCGCGCAATATCGGGGGTCTGCGGCGCAGGCTTGGCGACTACGGTATTTCCGGTCACCAAGGCCGCCGCTACCTGCCCCAGGAAAATCGCCAGCGGGAAATTCCAGGGCGCAATCGCCGCCCAGACGCCGCGACCTTCCATGCGCAACACGTTGCGTTCGCCCGTTGGCCCCGGCAGCTCGACCGGCTGTAAATCTTCCCGCGCGCGCGCTGCATAGTAACGGCAGAAATCGATCGCCTCGCGCACTTCGGAAAGCGCGTCGGGGATAGTCTTCTTGGCCTCTTGCACCGCGATGGCCATCAGCGGCGCTCGGTACTCTTCAAGCAAGTCGGCCAGTCGGTCGAGGCAGGCGGCTCGCTCTTCGACGGGAGTGGCGGACCAAGCCGGAAACGCTTTCGTTGCTGAAACTATTGCCGCATCGACGGACACTGCATCGACCTTCGGGACCATGACCTGCGCGGCAACCGCTTGCTCCGTCTCCGCCAGCAATGCCGCATCATCCAGATCGATCCCGTTACTGTTCGCCCGCTCTGGCGCAAACAGGTCAATCGGCAACCGTATTGCCGAATGCCGCGTGCCGCCGACCTCCATCACCTTTTCAACCGGATCGGCGAGCAATTCCTCCTCGCTCACATCCTCATCGGCCAACTGGTGGACGAAACTGCTGTTCGCGCCGTTTTCAAGCAAGCGCCGCACCAGATAGGCGAGCAAATCGCGGTGCCCGCCCACGGGCGCATAGATGCGGCAATGATGGCCGTCCTCGCGCACCAGTCGCTCGAACAGCCCCTGCCCCATGCCATGCAGCCGCTGGAACTCGAAATCGCGGGCATTGCCCGCCCACTCCAATATCGTCGCTATAGTCAGTGCGTTATGGCTGGCAAAGGCGGGGCGGATGTTGTCCGCCGCCAGCATGTCCTTCGCGCAGGCCAGATAGGAGACATCGGTCGCGGCCTTGCGCGTGAACAGCGGATAGTCGGAAAGCCCGCGCTCCTGCGCCCATTTGATTTCGCTGTCCCAATAGGCGCCCTTGACCAGCCGCACCTGCATGATGCGCCCGGTCTCACGCCCCAGCGCATCGGCCCAGGCAATTACCGGGCGTGCGCGCTTCGAATAAGCCTGGATCGCCATGCCAAGCCCATCCCACCCCTTCAGCAGCGGATCGCGCGCTGCGCTTTCGATAATGTCCAGGCTCATCTCCAGCCGCGCCGATTCCTCGGCGTCGACGGTCAGCTGCACGCCAGCCGAAGCCGCCTGCCGCGCCAGTTCGACCAGCATCGCCGACAGTTCAGGTACGCAAGTCGCGGCCTTCGCCGTTTCGTAGCGCGGGTGCAGCGCCGAGAGCTTGACCGAAATGCTGTGCCCGCGCTCGGCCTTTCTGCCCACGGCGGCGATCGCGCCACGATAGGCCTCGAAATAGCGTGCCGCGTCGGGCCTTGTCCGTGCTGCCTCGCCGAGCATATCAAAGCTTGCGGTAAAGCCCTTATGCTCCCGACCCTCCATCCGCTTCATTGCTTCATCCATGTCGCGGCCCATGACGAAGACCTGCCCCATCAATCGCATGGCAGCCCCCACGCCCTGCCGTACAAAGGGTTCACCGGCCCGAGCAACCAGCCCCCGCAAGGCGCTGCCGGTATCGCTCCCGACCATAGCCTTGCCCAGCACCAGCCCCCACGTCGCGCTGTTGACCAGCATGCTCGCCGATTGCCCCTTATGCGCCCGCCAGTCGGCCTCGCCCAGCTTGTCGGCGATCAGCAGGTCAGCAGTTTCGGGATCGGGGACGCGCAGGAACGCTTCGGCAAGCGAAAGCAGTGCGGTGCCCTCCTCGGTACCCAGCCGATATTCCTGCAGGAACTGGTTTACCCAGCCATCGGTCTGCGCCGTGCGCAATTCGCCGAGGAGGCCGCGCGCGGTTTCCATGACCCTCACCCGCTGGCCGGTATCGAGCTGCGCAGCTACGACCAGTGGTGCCAAAGTTTCAGGTTCGGGGGTACGGTGCAGCGAGCGGATTGCCACTCGCGCTTCGGTCAGATCAAAAGCCATGTCGCCGCATAGCCGGGTTGGCCATGCGGCGACAAGTTGCGCCTGAAACTATTTATCCCGACTTAGCGATAGCGACGGCAGTTGCTGTCCGCCTTGTCGATGGCGCGACCAGCCAGGGCACCAACCGCTGCACCGATGATCGCACCTTCGGTGCGGTTACCACGACGGGCGACTTCACGACCGGCCAGACCGCCGACCACAGCGCCGATCACAGTACCACCGGTGCCCTTGTCGCAGCGCTGGTTGCGATAGCCTCGACGGTCGCCATAATAGCCGCGATTGTCATAATCATAATAGCCGTCGTCATAACGGTCATAATGCTTGGCGTGACCGCGACCATGATGGGCTTCGGCCGGAGCGGCTGTGATGCCGGTGGCCAGCGTAGCGGTGGCGACCAGTGCAGTGAGTGCTTTCTTCGTAATCATGTCTTGTGCTCCACTTCTTCTTGTCTGGCACCCCGCGCCCGATTGCTGGGAAGGCGCGGGGCTTTTCAAATTTCTTACCCCGTGCCAGTGGAGTTAGACCCCCTGCCTTGAGCCGAAACTGAATGCGTCGTTATTTTTTGTTCAGATTTATGGCCTTTTAGATGAACGGATATTCAGTGCGGATTGTGCCAGTATTTGGTCGGTTGGTGTTGCTCATAGCGCTCGCGGTTCTGGCGGTTGGTGGCGCTCGAACCGTTTACAAGAACCGCAGCCAGGCCATCGCGCTGGTCCCGCTGCCGCTGGACAGCAGCGATCCCACACGCCGCAAGGTTGGTGCGCTCAGCTTTCTGGGTGCCTGGGAGCTCAAAAGCGATAATGGCAGTTTTGGCGGCATCTCAGCCCTGATTGCGCTCAAAGACGGACGGTTTGTCGGGGTAGGCGACGCCGGAACTTTGATCGGCTTTGGGTTGAGGGGCGACCGCAACGCAGACCGCCCCTTCATTGCCGAGCTGCCGGGAGCATTCGGCCCCAACAAAAACTATCGGGACCGCGATACCGAGGGGATGGCCTATGATCCCACCACCGGCAGGATCTGGATCAGCTATGAGGTGAAACATGCCATCAAGCGCTTCCCGCCGTCGATGGCGCGGATCGACGGCACCTTGAAAATTGAGGGCAGCAACGACTGGTACAAAAATGCCGGTATAGAGGCGCTTGCCCGGCTTTCCGATGGTCGCTTCGTCGCCATTGCCGAAGGCGGCGGTGACGGCACGCTCTATCCGGCGATGCTGTTTTCGGGTGACCCCGTGGAGCCGGGAACGACACGAATGGATTTTCGCTACCAGCCGCCAGAGGGCTACCGCGCCACAGACGCGACGCCGCTGCCCGATGGTCGCCTGTTGGTCCTCCATCGCCGGATCGGCCTGCCGAACGGCTTTACGGCCCAGCTTGGGATTGTCGATCCAAAGGTGATCGCACGCGACGCAATTGTCACCCCCGAAATCATCGCAATGCTCGCGCCGCCCTTGCTTGTCGACAATATGGAAGGCGTCACAACGACGCAGGAACGGGGCCGGACGATCGTCTGGCTGATCTCGGATAATAATTTCATGGCGATCCAGCGGACCTTGCTGATGAAGTTCGCGCTCGACCTGCCGGACACGAAAAAGCCGGAGGTCAACACCCCCGGCTTCGATTCGCTTTAAGCGGGAAAAGGCTTAGGCGGCAGCCGCCTGCTTCTTCGACAGCGCCTTTTTCACCTTGCGGGCATTGAGCGACAGCTTTTCGTCCGAGGTCTTCAGCAGCCAGTTGTCGAGGCCGCCGACATGCTCGACCGAGCGCAGGCCCGATGCCGACACGCGGAATTTGAACGCCTGCTCCAGCCCGTCGGACAGCAGCGTCACATTCTGCAGATTGGGCAGGAAGGTACGCTTGGTCTTGTTGTTGGCGTGGCTCACATTGTGGCCTACCATGCGGCCCTTGCCGGTCAGTTCGCAGATGCGCGACATGTTGAAAATCCCATAAAATATTGGTGGCCGGGAATCAGCATCCCCGGAAAGCGGTTGCCCCTAACCGCGTTGCCTCAAAACGTCAAGCAAGAAGCAAATCCGCCAGTTTCGCACGGTGCCACACAGCATCGCCATGCTGCGAGGCATGGAAAATCGCCGCGCGTCGATGCAGGCCCGCATCGCAATCATGGGTAAAGCCGAAGGCGCCGTGGAACTGGATCGCCCGGTCGGCGGCGAAGGCGTAGGCCTTGTCTGCCGCGGCCTTGGCCATATGCGCCGCAACCTTGCCCTGCCCTTGATCGCCGAAAGCATGCGCCGCGCCGTACAGGTGCGAGCGCGCCTTTTCATACGCGACATAGGCGTCGACCATCGGGTGTTTCAGCGCCTGATATTCGCCAATCAGCTTGCCGAACTGTTTGCGCGTCTGCAGATAGCCCAGCGTGTAATCGATCACCGCCTGCGTTCCGCCGCACATTTCCGCGCTTTGCAATAGCAGTGCCGCCTGCTCGATATGGTCGAGCGGCGCTGTGTCCAGCAAAGCCGAGGCAGGAGCCGAAATGCCATCAAGGGTGAGCGAAAAGCTGCGTTTGGTTTCGTCGATGATGGTCTCGCGGTGCGGCTCTACATCAGATCGTTCGACCAGCAAGAGGGCCGGCTTGCCCTCCAGCATCACCGAAACGATCACAAGCTCCGCCGTGTCCGCCCAGAGCACGAAATGCTTGGTTCCGCTCAAATGCAGCCGGTCGCCATCGCGGCGCGCGGTTGCCTCGACATGATCGAGTGCCCAGTCGCCATGGCCTTCGCAAACGGCCAAGCTTCCAACGGCACCGCCAGCGATGCGGGGCAGCCAATGCGCTTGCTGTTCCGCGCTACCGGCCACAATCAGCGCCTGCGCCGCCAGGGTTGTCGAAACAAAGGGCGAGGCGAGCAAGTTGCGTCCCATCTGCTCTACAACAGGCACCACCTCGCCAAGCGTCAGGCCAACGCCGCCATGTGCTTCGGGCATGGCAATGGCGAGCCAGCCCAATTCAGCCATCTCCTGCCAAAGCGCAGCATCAAAGCCAGTCTCGCTTTCCATCAGCGCGCGGACTTTGGAAATTGGCGACTTGTCGCGGCAAAAGCCGGTGGCAACCGCAAGCAGGTCTCCTTGCGCTTCGCCAAATCCGATACCGGTGAGTTCCATAGGCCCACCTTTGTTTAATCAGTCGATTAAATCAAGTCTCGCGACGGCCAATCAGCGTGCCTTTTGCACCGCGACGGTCAAGGGTGAAGCGGAACCCCGGCCAGCGTTCGCGCCAACGATGTGCCACCACACGTTCGCCGGGGCGAGCCGCATCGTCGAGCAGCACCATCCCGCCGACCGGGATTCGGTCGAACAGCGTTTCTGCGGCCCCACGCACATGCGGATGCACGGCCCATGGCGGACCGTCGATCACCAGCAGGTCGATTTCGGCGGGAAGACTGGAAAGCCGGTACCAATTCCCGGGCCAGCCACGGGGAGCAGGGGCCAACGGAGCATGGACCAGACCGGCGTCGACATCATATTCGCGCAGCCACTTTCCCGTTTCGCGCACAAAAGCGGCATGCTGGTCGAAACTGGTCAACTGCCCGCCGCCATTGCGCGCCAGCGCCTTGCCGATCACCATCGTCGATGCACCGCATCCCAGTTCGACAACATTGGTTGGGCGCAATTCCTCGATAGCCGCCACGATATGGCCCAGAAACACCGTGTCGGCTTTCCAGCTGCCCAGATTTGGCAAGGCATCATGCGGCAGGCCGAGGCGGTCGAGCAACGCCGCCTTTTCCGCGCGTCGGCCGCCATGCAGACTGCTCAATAGCCAGGGCCACTGGATGGCCCCGTAGAGGCAGACTGCCAGCTTGTCCGAAAGGGGCTGGCTGACGCCCTGATCCGGCTCGATCCAAAGGCGTGTGGCTTCGCGAGATGTCATATATGGGCGTATCCTGCTAGGAATTAACGCCCCCCGTTATGGCCCCCTCATGACGCTTTGCCGACAAACACACAAGCGCGGATCGCTTCCGGTCATGGCTGGATTATGATCGGCGTGCCGTCCGCGACCTGTTTCCAGAGCAATTCAATCTCTGCGTTCGACAATGCGATGCAGCCATCGGTCCAGTCGCTGGTCAATGCAGGGCCGATCCAGCCATTTGGCTGCCCATGGATGAAAATGTCGCCGCCGGGCGATTTGCCCCGTGCCTTTGCGTAGGCCCGATCAGCGGCATTTGGGTAGGAAATACGCAGGCTCAGATGATAGCTGCTGTTCGGGTTGCGGCCGTTGATCGTGTAGCTGCCCTCCGGTGTTTTCTCGTCGCCCTCGAAGCGTTTATGCCCGGTCGGCGCATTGCCGAAGCGGATCCCGGTGTAGCGATGGATTTCGGTGTCGTCCTTGTAGAGAATCAGCGTGCGGTCGCTTTTGTCGACGAGGATTCGGTCGGCCTTGACCACCGCCCGCACATCCTCTGCTTGTCCCGAAGAGCATGCGGCCAAGGCCACTGCAAGGGTAACAAAGACAACACGCATGCGCGGTTTATCGCACATTGCCAGCGGGGAGCAAAGCGCGATCGGAACATCGCCGCGCGGTCATATATTGACTTTTTGTTCTTTTTATGTTCTTTTCAATGGATGATTCGTTGCATCCCTGCTGATGACCGGGATGAACGGGAAAGCGAAAACGCCGATTCCGTGTAGAAAGTGTAGAAAGTCGCAGCGGGCGCTAGCCGGGCAATTTGACGTCGAAGGCGATGGTCAGGCGTTCGCCGGCGGCAAAGGGCTCAGTGCAATGCCACATGGTGGAGGGGAACAGCGCCAGACGCCCGGGCCGCGGGTCGATATGCCGATAGGGCCCAAGCGGAAGATCGAGTTCCGGCGGCGGGGAGCCGAACGCCAATTGGCCGGCTGGGGCTTCCTCCGCATCAGGCAGCGCCACGTAGAAAGCCGAGCTGATCCAGCCGAGCACATGGGTGTGGCTGCTATGGTGGCCACCGCCCGCAAGCCGCACCGACCAGCTGCCCTCGAAACGGATCGGCAGGTCGCGCGGCGGGCCAAGCAGCGGGTGGCTATGGTCGGCAGCGGGCAGGTTCGCAATATAGCTTTGCACAGCTTCGGTAATTTTGGCTTTGGCCGCCTGAATTGCGGGATCGGGGTGAAAGAACAGCTGTCGGTCGGTCTGCGTCCCGCCGCGCACCGATTGTTCGGGATAAGGCGCATTCATGCGGTGCAAACTGCGCAGGACATCGGCCAGTTGCGCGAGTTCGGCAGCGCTGAAATCGAGGTCGAAATTTGCGCTGTAGACCGGATCACCATCGAGCCACGCTGCGCGCTCGTCGCCGGTCAACCGCCAGCACAGCGACAGATAGGGCCAGAACAGCCGCGCCTGTGGGCTTTTGACGTGGCGCATGGCAATGGCCTCGGCACGCGTCGGATCGCCCCCGCGCAGATGGTGGCGCACGCGGCACAGGTCGAGGCCGGGGTCGGCCAGATCGGCCACGCTATCGAACAGGCTGGGGTCGTCCCGCGCCGCACCCGATTCGCTGGCGAGGTAGAGTTCAGCCAGTTGCAGCCCGCGATGATCGGGAAGCGCTGCGCGTGCATCGGCCAGTATCGTCCCTGCCCGCGCCCAGTCCTTCAGCGTCGAATGCTGCTGGAACCACATCATCCTGAGGGCACCATTGGCCGGGTCCGCCGCAACCGCCTCGGCAAAACTGCAGTCGAACGTTTCGCGCTCGCCGCTGGTGATCCGCTGCGCCGCCAGCACGCGGTGCCCGTCGAGCCATGCCGGATTTTGCCGCAGCGCATGTTCCAGGAGGGCTTCCGCCGCAACCCCCTCTCCCTCCGCAGCGAGCGCCAGCGCATGGTTGCGCAATATGTCGGGATTGCCCGGGACCAGCGCCTGCACCTTGGCAAACAGCTCGGCCGCAGGCCGCCACGTCTCGAAACTTAGCTGCGCCATCCCGAATGCGGCGCGCGGATCATGCGGGTTTTGATCGACTGCCTGTGTGATCGCCTCCAGCGCGCCTTCCATATCCTGTGCCTCGCGCAAGGCGGCGGCGCGCGCCACAAGATCGGTCAAATTCCCGCCCTGCAATGCTGGTCGACAAATTGCTGGTGTGTCGGTTGCTGCGCTGCACCCGCTGCCATCGCCGCACGTAGCTTGCCCAGCCATTCGAGCCCGCCCGCCTGATCGAGATAGTCGCCGATGGGATCAGTCGCGTCTGGGATGTTGCCCTGCCCGATATGCACCGCCAGCCAGCTCGGCGCGCCGAACAGGTCCATATCGCGCGGGATGTGGCGGCCATAGCGGCGGAAATGGTCGATCTTGAACTTCAGCGTGTCGGGGATGTCCATCGCCGCGCAATAGCGCCACAGCTCGCTGTCGTCGCGGCTGGTGAGTTTATAATGCAGCACAAGGAAATCGCGGATCCGCTCAAACTCGGTCACTGCGATATGATTATACTCGTCGATCAGCAGCGGATCGAAATCGCGATCCGGGAACAGCGCCAGCAGCTTTGAAATTCCCGCCTGGATCAAATGCAGGCTGGTCGATTCCAGCGGCTCCATGAACCCGCTCGAAAGGCCGATGGCAATGACATTCCTGTCCCAGAATTTACGGCGGCGGCCAGTGGTAAAGCGCAGCCTGTTGGGTTCCGCCAGCGTCTCGCCATCGATGTTTGCCAGCAATGTGTCGAGTGCTGCATCGTCCGAAATATATTGGCTGCAATAGACATAACCATTGCCGGTGCGGTGCTGCAGCGGGATACGCCATTGCCACCCCGCCTCGCGCGCGGTCGAGCGAGTGTAGGGAGTAAACTCGCCGCCCTTGGAACAGGGGACCGCCACCGCGCGGTCACAGGGCAGCCAATGCGTCCAGTCCTCATAGCCTGCCTTCAGCGCCCCCTCGATCAACAACCCGCGAAAGCCCGAACAATCGATAAACAGGTCGGCGGCCAGGACCCGGCCGTCCTCCATGGTCACGCTTTCGACAAAACCGCTCTCGCCATTTTGCTGCACCGATGCGACTTTCCCCTCGGCACGCACCACGCCGCGCGCTTCGGAATAGGACCGCAAATGCCGCGCATAGAGCCCGGCATCGAAATGATAGGCATAGTCAAATGTCGAGAGCACATTGCGCTCATCGGGGCTGGGCCGGTTGAACCGCCCTGCCTTCGCCAGCGCCCAGGCCATCGAATGATCGTCGAAGTTCGAGCCGTCTTGCGCGCGCAACCAATATTGGTGGACAGGCAATATGTCGAACGGCTTTCCATGCGGGCCGAAGGGGTGGAAGTAGCGCTGGCCCAGCAAGCCCCAGTCGACAAACTCGATCCCCAGCTTGAACGACCCGTAAGTGGCTTTCACAAACTCGCGTTCGTCGAGGCCAAGCATCTGGTTGAATGTCTTGATCGGCGGGATCGTTGCTTCGCCAACGCCCACAGTGCCGATCTCTTCGGATTCGACCAATATGATCTTGCAGTTCTTGGCCAGCGTGTTGGCCAGCGCGGCCGCCGTCATCCATCCGGCAGAACCACCGCCTACTATCAGGATGGAGCGGATGGCGCGGTCGTTCATGGTTCTTCGTTAGCAGTATCGACAAAAAGGGGAAGAGAGCGGCTCATGCGTACCGCGCCCTTCCCCAAGACTGGTTCCCTGCCGAAGCCCACCGGCAGGGTCCCCCAAAATCAGAAGCTGAAACGCACCGAGCCGGTGAAGGTCTGCCCGATCACAGGCGTTCCGGTAATGCCGCCACCAAAGGTGCCATTACCGTTGCCGCGTGAATCGTATGTGTTGAACAGGTTGTAGACGTTGATGCCCAGTTCGATATTCTCGATCGGCATCACCTTCAAATTGGCGTTGAAGATCGTCTTGCCAGGATATTCGAGAGCGCCATCAAAGGTGCTCGACTGGCCCACTGCGGTCATCCCGAACGATGCAATATCGGCAAAGTCGTAATTGGCCGACAGCGAGTAGCTGAGGTCCGGAATGTTCAGTGCGCGGCTGAAGTTCGCCGAACCCGCAACCTGCGTGCCATTGCGCGTCGAGGTGAATTTCTGCTTCGCCTTGGTATAGGTCGCGTTGGCGATGAAGCTGAAACCGCCCAGGCGTACTGTGCCGTAGAATTCGGCGCCCTGCGTCTTGAACTCATTGTCGATCACGCAACCGCCGCCGGGGCAGATGCCTGTGGTGGTCGGTTCAAAGTCGCTGCGGGTGAAATCGCCCTTTAGCAGGGTGAGTTCCAGCGTGTAGCGGCCCGAACCCAGACTACCCCGGTTCTTCACACCGATTTCATACTGGTTGACGAAATCGACCGAGGGTGTGACGCCGTCGGTGCAAAGCAGCGCAGTTGCCTGCGCCCGCGTGCACAGGCTGCCATCGGGGCGGAACTTGTTCGACAGCGTCTGACGGTCGCTGTTAAACCGTCCGCCGCGCGAAGCACGACCGAAGATCGACAGGTCGGCCGTGGCCTTCCACAATGCACCGCCGGTCCAGCTGATATAGCTGCGGGCATAGTCGAGGCGTTCGAAGGTGCCGTTGGCGCGCATCGTGGGAATTTGCACACCGCCGGACGAGACATTGAACTCCGGTCCACCGCCAATTGCGGCACCCTTTGCCCGGACCCGTTCAAAGCGGATGCTGCCATCGATGTTGAACATGTCGTTGTCGAGCACCAGCTGTGCATAGGGTGCGGTGTTGGTATAGCTGAGGTCGTAATTGCGTGCGCAGCAAGTGCCCCAGTTGTTGTTATACCCCGAAATGCCCTGGTTGGTGATCTTGTTGGCGGTCGCGGTCAGCGTCGCGCTGTCATACAGATCGAGCTGGGCCGGACTATTGCCGCTCAACTCGCGCGTTGACTTGTTGACGTGCCAGTCCATCGCAATGTTCTGCTTCATGTAGAAGAAACCGGCACGCGCAGTCAGTTCGGCAAATCCGGTGTCGAACTTGCCGGTCAGCGTCAGGTCATCGACCAGGCTTCCCAACTCGCGGATGTTCGTCTTCACATTGACGTTATTGTCGAGATAGGTGCCGGTATAGACCTGTCCGGCGCGCGGACCGCTAGCATAGCGAATCGCACGAACGACGCGGCCATTGACCGTCGAACCCAGAATGCTGGCAGTAGGCGCAATGCCCAGGAACGGCGAAGCAAACGAACCCTGCAAGTCGGAGCCACGGAAATTGTTGGTGATGCGGAAATTGTCCGAAAATTCATATTCGAACTGCAAGCCGACCGATTTCTGGTTGGTGCTGATGCCGTCCATGTCCACGGTCTCAAGCTGGTTGTCGAGATTGTAGATCAGGAACTGCTTGTTGAGCACCGAATAATTGGTGTCCTTGCGCCCATCAAAGCCGGGGAAGGGCCGAATGTTCGAAACCTTGCCACCATTGATGGTAGCAAGCGCAGGCGCACCGGTGTAATTGGGCTCTTGGGTGTCGGCGAGCTTGAGGAAGACCCGGATCAGGCCCTTGCCATCGGCAAACTCCTTCGTGAAATTCGCCTTGAGCTGCATGCTTTCGCTGAGCGAGTAACCTGCATTCAAAGGTCCACGACCGGTTTTGTACAGACCGCCAAAGTGGAAATAGGTGCCATCGCCGATCGGCGCGCCATAGCGGAAATTGAGCTGCAGCTGTTTGTAATCGATGCCCGTTTGCGCCTCGATATAGCCGCCCTCTTTCTCGCCAGTGTGCGAGATATAGTTGATGACCGCACCCGGGGCCTGCGAGGCGAAGGTGGTGGCAGAACCACCGCGCACAGCCTCGACATTGGCCACGGTTGCATCGAACCTTGTCCAATAGTCGTTGTTCCCGAACTGGATGTCACCGAATAGCACGACGGGAAGGCCGTCCTCCTGCAGTTGGACAAAGGGCGCGCCGCCGGTCGCAACCGGAAGGCCGCGGACCGCGATGTTGGAGTTACCGCCGGGACCCGACGTGCCGGGCACCTGGATGCCGGGGAGCAACTTGAACACTTCGGCTTCTGACGAAGGCTGGAAATCCTGGATCAGGTCAGCGCCAAGGCTAGTTACCGAAACCGACGATTCGATCTGGGTCCGGTCGCGACCGGACGCGGTCACGACGATTGCATCGAGGCCCGCATACTCATCGGTTTCTTCGGTAGTGTCGGCCTGATCCTGCGCAAAGGCCGGCACAGCAAAGCTGATCATGGCGATCGCCGAGAGCGACGCAACGGATTTCAGCTGGTATTTTTTCATGAAACCTCCCCTATCAATCCCGCTTTTGCAGGAATTTCGTTGTCGACTTGGCGTTACACTCCAACAATCGATTGCGACTCCATATGCAATCGATTGCAACGATACGCAACAACTTTCTTTCGCACATGTTCGTCCCATCGCATTTTCCATTGCGTTCGCCCCGAAATCACGGAACAAGATCGACCGGCAGGCGTTAGACGCCGCATTGGGGAGGCAAGTTGACCGACAAACCACGCATTCGGAACATTAACGATCTGGCAAAGCTCGCGGGCGTTTCTGCGGGTACGGTATCGCGTGCCTTGTCCGATACAGGATTAATCAGCGAAAAAACGCGCGAGCGCATCAAAGCGCTGGCACGCGAGCATGATTTCCGCCCCAATATCATGGCGCGCAATTTGCGTATCCAGAAAACTGGGGCGATCGGTGTTGTCATTCCTCTTGGCCATGATCCGGGCCAGCATGTTTCCGACCCTTTTTTCATCACCATGCTGGGTCTGCTCGCCGATGAGTTGACCGAGAAGGGCTATGATCTGGTCCTGTCGCGGGTAATCCCGACGGACGGAGACTGGCTCGACCGTTTTGTCGATTCGGGCCGGGTCGACGGGGTGATCGTGATCGGGCAGTCGGATCAGGAAGCTGTGCTCGACCGGGTCGCGGCGCGCTACAAGCCACTGGTGGTTTGGGGCGGTTACAGCCCGGGACAGGTCCATTGCTCGGTCGGATCGGACAACCGCGCCGGCGGTGCGATGGCCGCAACGCATCTGATCGAACATGGCTGTCGTCATCTTGCCTTCTTCGGCGATCCCAATGCGATGGAGTTCCGCCTCCGGCTGGAGGGCTGTCGCGATGCCATGAAACAGGCCGGGTTGAGCGAGGCAATCAAGGTTTTTCCTACAAACCTCATTAGCGAAACCGCGCATCCTGATATCTCGCAATTCCTCGGCGCGAAGGAAAATCGGCCCCAGGGCATCGTTGCAGCCGCGGACATTATCGCCCTGACAACGCTGCGCGTTCTTGCAGAGCTCAACATCGCCGTACCAAATGACATCAAGGTGATCGGCTATGACGGGCTGGCACTGTCCGAGCACAGCTTTCCGCAGCTGTCGACCATAAGGCAGGATTTAACCACCGGCGCACACACACTTGTCGACATGCTGCTGCGCCGGATCGCGGGCGAGGAAACGCAATCGGTCATGCTGCAGCCAGAACTGGTGGTAAGGAACTCGACCTAGGCTTTTTGCGCCAACGCGAGAGCGCCGAGCAGGCCTGCCCTGTCGCCCAGCGCCGGCAGCGTCACAATTTCATGCGCATCGCCCACAAAATAGCCAGCGGCCAGTTCCACCGCTTGGTCACAAACCCGGTCTATCAACCCCGGCGTGCCCATTACTCCACCGCCCAGCACGATTCGTCCGGGCGCAAAAATCGCCTGCATCGTCACAACGGCCTGCGCGAGATACCAGGCGATAATGTCATGCCCGGGATGATCAGGCGGCAAGTGAGATAAGGATTGGCCCCAGCGGGCAATGATCGACGGCCCATTGGCAAGCCCTTCCAGGCACACTCCGTGAAAGGGGCAGTGTCCGGCAAAATCAAGGTCGTCGGGATGACGCGGCAGGGCAAAATGCCCCATTTCCGGATGGCCGATACCGTGCACGATCTGTCCGTCAATCACGGCTCCGCCTCCAACACCGGTACCGATGGTCAGGTAAACAAGCGACCCCTGCCCCTCCCCCGCACCCCAAAGATATTCCGCCAGCGCCGCCCCGTTAACATCGGTGTCGATCGCAACCGGGCAATTGAATGCACGTGCAATCGGACCCGCGATGTCGGCCCCGCTCCAATGCGGCTTTGGCGTGTTGGTTATGTGCCCCCAATTGAGCTTTGCCTTGTCGAGTTCCAATGGTCCGAAGCTGCCGATGCCAATTGCGTCGATCGGTCCCTGCGCCGCGAACCAGTCGATCACTGCACCCAGCGTCGCATCAGGCGTTGTAGTCTCGATCCGTGCGGTCGCTTCGATGTTGTCTTTGTCGATCGCAACACCCAGGACGAATTTCGTCCCGCCAGCCTCTACCAATCCGTATCGCTTCATGGCGTAACGATGTGCGCCTTGTCCCCGTCGAGCGCAATACGAAATCGCGGCGCGGGCGTGCCGCCGAACTGGCTGATGACGAGATCAGGATTGTCCTCCAGACGGCGGCCTTCGAGTCCCCAATGGTCAATGAACCCGGCGACTTCCAAATTGTCCATAACCCACCAGCTGTAGCTTTGCAGCGGCTCGTCAAGCGGATTGGCAGCTACCAGTCCGCTGCCGTTCAGTGGGCGGTAACTCCCGAACAGGCTGTCGGCGACCATTCCGTAAAGGCCATTGGGGCCAGCGGGACCATCGGGCGCAAAGGTCCGCCTTTGCGTCGACCAGAAGACATAATAGCGACTGTCCTGAACGCGCAGCACCGGACGCTCCATCTCGTTGTTCAATGTGTCGGCCGAAAGCAGCGGCGGCAGCAATTCCCACCGGGCAAATCCCGGCTCATACGAACGGGCGATGCCGACCACTCCGTTGAACTCGCTAGTCGAAGCCTTGAGCGAAGCGGTGAACAACAGATAGTCTTGGCCATCGGCGGGATCGCGGAAATGACAAGGATCGCGAAAGGCCTTGATAAAGCCGGGCCGCCCTTCGGTCTCGCGCGCGACGACATAGTGATAATCGTCAGCCGCAACGCTTTCCTGCGGTTCGCTCCAGTCGGCGGCACGGACCGTGTCACCCTCTATTAGAAGACGTCCGCTCGTCTGCAAAAGCCGCTGTTCATAGGATGGAGCCGCTTCGCCACGCTGGCCGGTCGCAGTGTAGAACAATGTCAGCATGCCTGTGGCGCCATCGTACACGGTCGACCCCGCCCATTCGCGGGCACCGGGGTTCAGGCCCTCAGGCAGCAAATCGCCGCAATCGGTCCAGGCCCCGCCATCCCAAAGCGTAAGCCGCAACCGGGCGACATCGTGCCGCTTGTCGGGGTGCAGCTCGCGCGGTGCGGACATGATCACCCAGGCTTCGCGCCCGCCAAGCTCCACCGTGGACCCGTCGGGATATTGGATTGGCCACATATCCCACAGCATCAAACCGGGAATAGCGGGCGACGTATCGGTTGCGGCAATTTTGCGGATTTGCGGGATATCTGCCATCGCAAGCGGCGCGACATGGCCCGCCGTCCAGCGCGTTGCCGTTCGTTCGATGCTCGCCATGTCGTTCACTGTGCGCCTATTCCCCTCAACCAAGCGCCGCTCATAACGCCATGTCCGGACATTGCCAGCAAAAACGACAATCGATTGCAAAATCGGCTTTTACTCCCGGTAGTGCGAAGCCTTCAAGAAAGCAGCGAGGCGCCAGCGACCGGACGTTCGATCATGATTTCGGCAGAATAAGCGGCGGGCGTACGATAGTTCTGGCGCACCGCATCCATTGCCGGTTCCAGCCTATCCTGTGCAACCAGCGCGACGACTGCTCCGCCAAAGCCGCCGCCGGTCATCCTCGCGCCGCCTTTGCCGCCAATGGCCAACGCAAGAATGTCGACCAGCCGGTCGATTGCAGGCAGGGTAATCTGAAAATCGTCGCGCATTGAGGCGTGCGATTGGGCCATCAACTGTCCCAATGTCGCGAGGTCACCAGCGCGCAAGGCATCCGCTGCCGCTAGCGTCCGTGCATTCTCTCCAATCACGTGCCGCGCCCTGCGCCAAGCCACGGGATCGAGTGTCCCCTGCGGCGGCAACACATCCAGATCGCGCAGCGCAGCAACGCCATAATGCGCTGCCGCCGCCTCGCATTGCGCGCGACGGGCATTATATTCGCCGTCGACCAGACCACGGATGACGCCCGAATGGACGATGAGGATTGCAAGATCGTCCGGGATCGGAACGGCGGCGGTTTCCAGGCTGCGGCAGTCGATCAGCAGCGCCGCGCCCGCCTGCGCCTGCGCGCTGACCAGTTGGTCCATGATCCCGCACTTGCAGCCGGCAAATTCATGCTCGGTGCGCTGGCCGAGTTGCGCCAGGCGCGTGCGGTCGAAATCCGGGCGCCCTGCCAGCGCGGCAAAAGCGAGACCTGTTGCATTTTCTAGCGCGGCAGAAGAGGAAAGCCCTGCACCCTGCGGCATATCGCCCAATATGGCGATGTCGGCGCCTGGGAGCGCAAGCCCCTCGGCCTGCAAAAGGCTGGCCATACCGCGCACATAGTTGGACCATGGCGCGTTGGCGTCTGGCAGGATCGGCGCGTCGAGCGCGAAGCTTGTGGTAGCTGTATCCAGATCGCCCGCGACGATATTGACTTGAGTGTCGTCGCGGCTGCGCACTGCCACCATCGTCTGCTTCGCAATCGCGCAAGGCAGCACAAAGCCGTCATTATAGTCGGTGTGTTCGCCAATCAGGTTCACCCGTCCCGGAGCACGCGCGACCAGTTCGGGTGTGCACCCGAATTGTTCCTCGAACAGCGCGGTGAGTGCTTCGATCATGCCTGCTCGCGATAATGCACGGGCGAGACAGCACGCAGCTTCTCTGCAGCCTGTTCGGGGGTCAGGTCGCGCTGTGCTTCGGCGAGCATTTCATAACCGACCATAAATTTGCGTACGCTCGCCGAGCGGAGCAGTGGAGGATAGAAATGGGCATGGAGTTGCCAATGGTCTTTTGCGCCATCGGTGAAAGGGGCGCCGTGCCAGCCCATCGAATAGGGGAAGCTGGTGCGGAACAGATTGTCATAGCGGGCAGTGAGTTCCTTGAGTGCTTTGGCCAGGTCTCCCCGTTGATCGGCTGTCAAATCAGATAACCGTTGCACCGCGAAGCGTGGCAGCAAAAGCGTCTCGAACGGCCAGCTTGCCCACCAGGGGACAATCGCCAGCCAGTGCTTGGTCTCCACCACAATACGTGGACCGCCCGCCTCTCGCCGAGCAAGTTCCAGCAGCATCCCGAGCATCGCCGCCTGCGTTCGGTCCTCGGTCGCAACTTCCTGAGGGAGGTAGTTTGTTGCCCAGACCTGCCCGTGCGGATGGGGGTTGGAGCAACCCATCATCGCACCTTTGTTTTCGAAGATCTGTACATTGGCGTAGGTTCGGCCCAGCTCGCCAACCTGCGCGGCCCATGTGTCGATAATCCCTGCCATCTGCGAAAGCGACAGCTCGGGCAGCGTCTTCGAATGGTCGGGGGAGAAGCAGATCACCCGGCTGGTGCCAAGCGCGCCTTCCGCCCGGAAAAGCGGGTCGTCGGTTTCCGGATTGGGCGCGTCTGGCAGCAATGCTGCGAAGTCATTGTCGAAGAGATATGTGCCGGGATAGTCAGGATTGGTCTCACCCGTCACCCGCTTGTTGCCGGGACAGAGATAGCAGCCAGGATCGTGCGCCAGACGCTCGACGGTGTCGGGCGCATCCTCCTTTCCCTGCCATGGGCGCTTGGCGCGATGTGGTGAGACGAGAATCCACTCATCGCGCAGCGGATTGTAGCGGCGATGGGGATGTTCTGCCGGGTCGAAACTCATAGCGCCTTGACCTCGATCAGCTGGAGCCGCTCTGCCTTAAGCGGTTGGGTCGGCAAGCCGTGCGCTACCAGCCATGCGCCGTCATGTTCGGTGTCATCGACGCGGTAGCGTCGGGCGGGATCGAGCATCGGTAGCCGCGCTGAAGACGCATGCTGCCAGCTTTGCGGTTCGACGCGGTAGAGGAAAAGTAGCAGGTTATCCGCCCCGCCATGCGCCTGCCAAAGCAAGCCATCGCCCGCCTCGCCTTGCCAGACCTTGCCGGAGTGCAGCCGGTCGCGATTAGCCTTGTAAGTCGAGATCCAGTGTTTCAGTCGGTCGCGATCCTTGTCGTCCAGCTTGCGGACATCCAGTTCGACCCCGAAATGCCCCGGCAGCGCCACCCCAGCCCGGAAATCCATCGACTGCTTGCGCCCGGTTGCATGCGCGGGCGAAGCGCCGACATGCGCGCCCATTAACTCGGGCGGCATGAAATGCAGGAAGCCGCGCTGGATCGAAACCCTGCTGACCGCGTCGATATTGTCGCTGGTCCAGAACCGGTGCGTGTGGCGGATGACACCCGCATCGATCCGCCCGCCACCGCCCGCGCAAGCCTCAATCTCGACATGCGGGAAGGCCGCGCGGAGCCGGGCCATCAGCGCATACGCCGCGTGAACTTGCTGACGATAGCGCGCTGTCGCGCCTGCCGTCGTCAGATCGCGATTATGATCCCATTTCAGGTAACCGATAGGGAGTTCTCCCAGTAGCGCAGCAATCTTCTCGAACAGATAGTCGCCAACCTCTGGCCGTGCCATGTCGAGTACTAGCTGGTTGCGTGCCGTAACGGTCAGCCTTCCCGGCGTTGCCAGCGCCCAGTCGGGATGCGTGCGGTACAGCTCGCTGTCGGGGTTGACCATTTCAGGTTCGACCCACAGGCCGAACTCCATGCCGAGGCTGGTGACGTGTTCGGCGAGCGGCTTCAGTCCGTTCGGATATTTGGCGCTATCGGTCCGCCAGTCGCCCAGCGAGCTCGTGTCGTCATTGCGGCCTTGGAACCAGCCGTCGTCTAGAACAAATCGTTCAATGCCAACCGCAGCCGCAGCATCGGCCAGTTCCACCAACGCAGCCTCGTCATGGTCGAAGTAAAAGCCTTCCCATGTGTTCAGATGCACCGGACGGGGCTTCATTGCGCCACCCGGCCAATCGACTCTCTGGCGGATTGCGGCATGGAAATTCTGCGCGACGGCGTTGGTATCGGCGCCACAGGTGGCAAGTATCTCGGGGGTCGCCATGCTTTCCCCCGGAGCAAGCCGCACTTCGCCGGGGGCGAGCCACTCACCCATCTGCCACTGGAACCGGCCGTCACCCAGCCATTCGATGCTTTGCGCATGATTGCCTGACCAAGCCAGTTGCGCGCCATAGACCGCACCCTTGGCCTCGACCAGCGCACCGGGGAAAGCGCTGTGCGAAGTCAGCCCGCGCCTGTTCTCGCGCCGCCATGTGCTGCGGGTGAGTGGGTCGGTGATGGGCACAAATTCGTCATTATGACGCCCGCTAAAGGAACGAACTTCATGCGCGTCGGCGGGCAGCGGGATGACGCCAGCAGCCAGCCATTGAACCTCCAAAATGCCATCGCCTTCATTGCTGAGCGTGGTCGAAAGGCTCAGCACATCGCTTTCAGGGTCAAGCTGAAGCGTGATCGCCACCGATATCTGAGCAACCTCATCAGACAGACGGATGACAGCTTTCTGTCCGTCCTCCTCAACTGCACAAGCCGTCGCTTGAAAGGTCCAATCCTTACCGCCACGATGCGCGAGTAGCGCGCTCTCGCCAAACCAGCCCACCCCCAGTCCGGGGAACAGCGACAAGGGCTGGTCGAAATCCAGGCTGAAACTCGGTGTAGGCCGCGATGCCCGCAGCGGATCCAGCACCAACCCACCGGGCAAGCGCGGACCCCAATGGCGCCAGAGTGGCGCTTCATTTTCGGTAAGCTCAAGGACAAGCGAAACCGCTTTCCCATGGAGGGTCAGAAAGTGTGTCACCGTCACGCAGTGGAAGTCTATCACGCAGGCCGCAAGTCCAAATCAGGCAACCGCCGGTTCAGGCTGCGGTTGCTTGATCCTGAACACCGTGAACGCGGCGACCAGCAGGCACAGTCCGCCAAAGATCATAACATTGCGTGGGTCACCGCCCAATAGTGGCTTGTACATGAAGGTCATCGTTGCGGCGAAGAGCAGCATCGGCGCGCAAATCATCATGTTGAAGATGCCCATGTAAACGCCGGTCCGCTCAGGCGGGATCGAATTGGCAAGTACGATATAAGGGTTGCCCATGATCGAACCCCAGCCAAGCCCCATCAAGGCCATCATTGCCCACATGAAGGGAATGCTGCTGGTGAGCGGCAATGCGATCATGCCAATGCCAGCCAGCACCAACGCCATGGCGTGCAGCCTTGAAGCACCCAGCTTCTTCGCCAGCGGGATCATCGCAAAGGCGGTGGCAAAAGCGATTGCGTTGTAGAACGCCCCCATGGGTCCAGACAGCAGATCGGCCTCGCGGAACTGTGCGGTGCTGGCGTCCGACGTGCCGAAAAGCGCCATCGAAACAGCGGGCGTGCGATAACCCCAGTAGCAACACATGGCGTACCATTGGAACACGCTCATCCAGCCCATCGCACGCATCGCCGGTGGCATTTCGCGCATGGCTTCGCCAATTTCCGCGAAATAGGCACCGAAGGATTTGGGCAGCGCGGCGATGCGGCTCTTTTCCTCTTGGGTCAGCGGCAGCTCAGGCACGCGCAGGATCGACCAGAGGATAGTGAGAATGGAAAGCGCCGCTCCGATATAAAAGGCAATGCGCGTGTAGTCCGGAATTTCACCAGGTGCCGCTTCTTTCGAAACGCCGAACCAGGTTACCAACAGGAAGGGGCTTGCATAGGCCAGACATTGCGCGAGCCCTGTAAACGCGCTTTGCGACAGGAAGCCGAACCCGCGTTGCGGTTCGTTCAGCCGGTCGTTCACATAAGCGCGATAGGGCTCCATGGTCACATTGTTGCCGACATCGAGGATGAACAGGATGGAAAAGGCCATCAGCACGCTTTGCGAAAGCGGCATGAAGAACAGCCCGGCCATGCACATGATCGCGCCGATAAGGAAATAGGGTGTGCGCCGTCCAAATTTGGACAATGTGCGGTCGGACATTACCCCGATAATCGGTTGCACGAGCAGCCCAGTCAGCGGCCCGGCAATGCCCAGCCACGGAAAGTCCGCCTCATCCGCGCCCAGATAGGCCCAGATTGGCGTCATGTTCGCCTGCTGCAGGCCAAAGGAGAATTGCAGCCCGAGGAAACCGAGGTTCATCTGCAGGATTTTCGACGCCGATAGCATGGGTTTTGCGCCCAGCGAAACGCCCCCAGTAGTCGCCATTGCCTGCGCCATCGCATCCTCCTTGCGCTGGCATTGTTGCCAGTCCCCTTGCGCCTTCTACGCGCATTTGGCAGCAGCGCAACAATCGATTGCAATCTTGCTAGGCGGCCTGTCGCCGATCCGGCTGCATGGCATCAAGCAATGCCTTGTGATCGCTGAAATTCAGCGCACATCTCCTTAGGAAATCGTCGATTGCGGCCATATCTATGGGCAATATGTCTTCCCCCGGCGGCATCAGCTTTGCGTCATCCGGGAAGGTGCCATATCCTGCAAGCAGGCAGTGCCATGACAGGCTGCTGTAATATCTGGCGATGTCGAGTTCCGCGATAGTTTCGCCCAGATCCTGCCCGCGAAACCAGCTGGTCATGACCGCTTTCAGATTGTCGGAAAGATGCTGGTTCGCTGCATTGTCGCGCCAATATTGCGTGTCGGTGCGACGGTTCACGCGGTAGTGGCAGACTATATAGTCGCGAATGCCCTCATAACGCGCAGCGATGCGTGTGTTGAAGGCGTCGCGTTGGGTAGGGGTGAAACCACCCTGCTCCAAAGCGCTGATGAACCCCTCGACCGTTGCCTGCACGATGTGCAGCGCGGTTGCCTCCAGCGGCTCGATAAACCCTTGGCTCAATCCGACCGCGAGGCAGTTGCCAACCCAGCTGTGTTCGACCCGGCCAACCTTCATCTGCAAATGCCGCGCTTCCACGTCGCTGTCGAGCATGCCTAGATGTGCGCGCAGTTCGGTTTCGGCTGCGTCCTTGTCGAGATAGCGCGACGAATAGACATAACCGTTGCCCGTACGGTTGGTTAGCGGGATGTCCCAGGCCCAGCCCGTCGACAGCGCCGTCGCACTGGTGTGCGGATTGGTGCCATTCGGGTCGGCAGGCGTCGGCATGACAACCGCGCTGTCATTGAACAGATTGTCCGCAAAGGAGATAAAGCGCTCGCCCAGCGCCTGCTGGATAATACTCCCCCGAAAGCCGCTGCAGTCGATGAACCAGTCGCCCTCGACCCGCTCACCCTCTCGCGCGACCAGCGCGGTGACTTGTCCGGCCTCGCCCACCTCGACTGTTTCGACATGCCGCTCGAGATGCTCGACACCCAGCGACGTCGCATGCTCGCGCAGCACTGCGCCCACAAGATAGGCATCGAAATGATAGCCATAGCCAACATCGAAGGGGAAGCTCTCCGCCGCGATCGGACCCAGTCCTTTCGAGGAAAGAACAGCGGGCAAAAAGAACCGGTCGGGATGCGCCCAGACATCGCGCCCGGTCCGCCGCGCTCGCGTATTGTAGGCGAAGTCAGGCAGGCTGTGGCCATCGATTTGGGTGGTAAAGGGGTGGTAGTAGCTTTCGAACCCCGGCCGCTCCGACCAGCCTTTGAAAGTAATGCCATTTTTGTAGGTAGCATTGCATTTCGGCATCCAGTCCGCCTCAGCCATCCCCAGATCGCGAAAGAAGGTGCGCAATTGCGGGGTTGAGCCTTCGCCGACGCCGATGATTCCGACTTCGGGCGACTCAACCAAAGTCACCTTATGCTGCGGCCATTGTTTTGCCAGCAAACATGCGGTCATCCATCCAGCCGTGCCGCCGCCCAATATTACGAACCGAAGCCCCGCCCCCGCCATTACCAGCCCGCCAAGGTCCAGCCGAAAATATCGTCCATCCGCGCGGCCCAGGCATTTTCTTCGTGCTCGGCACCCGGATAGGCGCGTGCTGTAAAATCCGTGCCGTCACGCCAGCCCAGTGCTGTCACCTTGGGCGTTATCGCCGCCTGGTAGGGCGGGTAATAGGCGTCGAGCGTCTTGTCGCCATGGTCCATCCAAAGACGGCGACCCTTGGGCTTGCCCAGCCCCCGCGCAAACTCGTCCGCCCATAATTGGACGATTTCTTGCCTGTGTGCGGCGGTCTCGTCAGGGTTAGCCAGCGGCCAATGGGTGGAAACGCACGCAGCGCGACCAAACAGTTTTGGATAGCGCGTAAAGGCATAGCAGCTGATCAATCCGCCCATGCTCGATCCAGCAATTGCCGTATGGTCGCGGTCCTTCCTGGTGCGGTAGGCCAAGTCGACCATCGGTTTCAACGTGCCGGTCAGCCAGCGCAGATAGGCATCACCATAAAGCGGCTGCTTGGTCATTGCATCGATCTTTGCGCGCAGTTCAGGTGATGCCGCATCGCGGAGCGCCTGCGGGAAATATTGCGCATAGCGCGCCTCGCCCGGCTGATTGATTCCGACAATGATGAAAGGCGAAACCTTCTTCGCCGCGATCAGTCGCAAAGCCGATTTGTCCGCTGCCCAAACCTTGTTGAAATTCGACCGTTCCAAAAAAAACAGGTTCTGCGCGTCGTGCATGTAGACCACGGGATAGCGCTGCTTGCCCGCGTCATAACCCGGCGGCAGCCAGATGGTCACTTGGGTCGCAGGCATTACACCCGACGCCGCCAAAAACAATTCGTCAAAGCGCCCTGCGTCTTCCGCCCGGGCCGCCGACAGCCCGATGGCCGCCAACAGCAGGAAAAGCAGGCGGCGGATCATTTGACCGGGACCAGCCGGATCGCGAAGCCACCACCCGGCGCGATTTTCATGGTAAGTTCGTCGGCATGGGTCAGCGTCTTGCTCTCAATGACAATCGAATGGCGCTTTTCGGTGCGATAATCGGCGTCGTCGCCGTCGCGGTAGATTTCGGCCTTGTACTTCTTGCCTGGCGTCAGGAAATCGAGCTTGAAGCTGCTGGTGCGCGCCTCTTCATCGCCGACACCGCCAATATACCAGCCCTCGCCGCCACGCTCCTTACGCGCAATGGTGACAAAGTCGCCAATTTCCCCGTTCAGCACGCGCGTGTCCTGCCAGTCGGTCGGCACGTCGCGGATGAATTTCATCTCATTGGGATATTTGGCGTAGTTTTCCGGAGTGTCGGCAACCATCACGACCGGTGAATAGATCACCACATAAAGCGCGAGCTGCTTGGCAATCGTCGACAGGATGTCGCTGTCCTTCTCGCCCTTCAGGCTCAATATGCCGGGGGTGAAATCCATCGGCCCTTCGAGCATTCGGGTGAAGACGATGTTGGCTTCATGCTCAGGCGGGTTCTTGCCGCCCCAGGCATTATATTCCATGCCGCGCATCCCCTCGCGCGCCACCCAGTTGGGGTAGGTGCGGTGGAGGCCAGTGCCCTTCACTGGCTCATGGCTGTCGAAGGCAACTTTATGCTTATAGGCGGTCTCGGCCACCCGGACAAAGTGGTTGGTCATCCACTGGCCATCGAGCCACTCGCGATATTTTGTACCGTCGGGATCAACGCGTTCAAGCTGGCCAGCATCGGTCACATAGCCGGTCTTCACCACCTTCATCCCATATTTGGCGGCAAAGGCGAAGCTGCGGTCGAGCTGGTTGTCATAATGGGTCACGGCGCCGCCGGTTTCGTGGTGACCGACCAGACGCACGCCCTTTTTCCTGGCATATTCGCTGAGCATCGCGATATCGAAATCTTCAGTCGGCTTGGTGAAATCCATGTCCCATCCATTGCCGAACCAGTCGCCATCCCAGCCGACATTCCAGCCCTCGACCAGCAAATGCGGAATGCCGTTGGCGCCGGCGAAATCGATGTAGCGCTTCACATTCTCGTTGGTGGCGCCATGCTTTGGCCCGCGCGCCCAGCTCCATTCGCCCTTGATCATGTTCCACCATACGCCGGCAAATTTGCCGGGCTTGAACCAGCTCATATCGCCCAGCTTGTTGGGCTCGTTGAGATTTAGCATGAGGTGTGACTGGTAAACGCCCGCAGCATCGTCGGCGATGATCAGAGTGCGCCACGGCGTGTTCCATGCGCCCTTTTTCTGCACTTTGGGCTCACCTGCCCCCGGGGCCAGATTGGCGCGCAATATACTGCCCTCGGTCCGCGTTACCGCCATGCCCGAATAATCTACTAGCGCCGCCTCGTGCAGCGCAACATGCGTGCCATCGGCCAGCTTCATCGTGACAGGCGTGGCCGCGGTGCTCACTGCCGAAATCGGTGTCTTGTTGTAGAGATATTCCTCGCGGTTCCAGAGGAAGGCGGGCTTCCACCAAGCGGTGCCATCTTGCGCGAAGGCGAATTCGGTGAGCTCGTCGGCGATTTTGGCTTCAGCCATATTCGGCTGGTCGGGGAATTCATAGCGGAAGCCGAAGCCGTCATTATAAATGCGGAAGGTGACCGCAAAGACCCGCGCCAGTGCAGTGCTTTCCTTAAGCTGCACTTTCAACTCGCGGTAATTGTTGCGGATATCCTTCCACTCGCCCCAAGGCTGAGTCCAGGTCTCGTCAATTTCGCGCGTCTCCTGGCCCGTAACGGCGATGCGGCGGTCCAGCTTGACGACATCGGTGAATAGGAAGCCGAGCTTCGATGGCGCGAGGATCATTTTGCCATTGCGGCTAACGCTGTAGCTGGCACGGCCATCTCCATCGATGCTGAGTTCAACCTTCACCTTGCCATCGGGTGACGTTGCCGAGGCGACCGACTGCGCAAAGGCCGGATGGCCGAGGATCAATAGTCCGGTAGCTGCCGCAACGGCCGTGGTTTTCTTCAGCATCCCATAATCTCCTCTTAAGCGATCCGTTCGGCGATCAGCGCACCAAAGGCCGGTAGCTGCCATGCCGCGGCCCCATTCACGCCTTCGACCACCCGCCAGCGATCGGGCTGTAGCGGCGACCAGTCGAGCTGTGCTTCGCCAAAATTATAGGCGCAGACCATATGCTGGCCCGCTCCACTGCGTTCAAACACCAGCAAAGTTTCGCTTGCCTCGACGATCGTCAGATCGCCCAGGAGCAACGCCTCATTGGCATTGCGGAAGGCGATCAGGCGGCGGGTCAGGTTCAGCATAGATGCCGGGTCAAGCTCCTGCCGGTCCACAGCGCGTGCGGCATTTTCCACACCCAGCGGCAACCAGGGTTCGGCAGTGGTGAAGCCGCCATGCTCGTCCTGCACCACCCACGGCATGGGCGTGCGCGTGCCATCGCGGCTGAGCGTCAGCGGCCAGTTGGCAATCGCTTCTGGATCCTGCAGTTTGTCGAACGGGATATCGACTTGAGTCAGCCCCAATTCCTCACCCTGCCAGAGGATGATGTTACCGCGCAGCGCCACGAACAGCAGCATCACCATTTGCGCATAGGCTGTTTTCGCGTGCGGCGGGGCCCAGCGACTGATCCAGCGCGGGGCATCATGATTGGACAGCGCCCAGCTGGGCCAGCCCATCCCCGGTTCATCGGGCCAGCTTTCCAACGCCCGCTGCACCAGCGCCGGGGTCAGCCTGTCAGCGTATAAAAAGTCAAAGCCGTAAGCGCTGTTGAAATGAGTCTCGCCCGCAGTGAACGCCTTCATCTCGCCGTCAGGGTTGGGGCCGCCGACTTCGGCCACGGTAAAGCGCCCGACATACCGATCGGTCAGCGCACGGATGCGCTCGATGAATTTGGGAATGTCGGGATGCGACTGGTTATAGGTCTTCAGTTGGAAATCGAAGGGGCGCGTGCGGGTGCTGCCATCGCAAGGTGCAGGCGGGTTATCGCGCAGTTGCGGGTCGTGCATCGCAAAATTGATCGCATCCACGCGGAAACCGTCGACGCCGCGATCCAGCCAATAGGACACCACATCTAGCAATGCGTCCTGAACTTCGCGGTTATGCACGTTCAATTGCGGCTGCTCTTTCAGGAAATTGTGCATATAATATTGGCCGCGCCGCGCGTCCCATGTCCAAGCCGGGCCGTGGAAGACCGAGGCCCAGTTGGTCGGCGGCGAGCCATCGGGCTTGGCATCGGCCCAGACATACCAGTCTGCCTTGGGATTGTCTCGGCTTGCCCTGCTTTCGGCAAACCAGTGATGCTGTTCCGAGGTGTGCGAGAAGACGAGATCCGCCATCACGCGCAGGCCAAGTCCGTGGGCTTTAGTGATCAGCGCGTCGAAATCGGCAAGCGTGCCAAAGACGGGATCGACATCGCGATAGTCGGCGACATCATAGCCGAAATCCTTCATCGGTGAGGTGAAGAAAGGCGAAATCCACAGCGCATCGACGCCCAGCGAGGCAACATAATCGAGCTTTGCGGTGATCCCTGGCAAATCACCGACGCCATCGCCGTTCGAATCGCAAAAGCTACGGGGATAGACCTGATAGATAGTCGCACCGCGCCACCATAAGCGACCGGTTTCGAGGTTGGGGAGAGAACGTTGGCTTTCGGTCATTTTACCTTGCAAATTACATAATCAAGAGGTTGAAGCGCGACAGATGCTGAACCCGGCGCATTCAGGACCGGGCAAGTGCCGTAGATTTGTGAAAAGCCGGTGGCACTTGGGTTCAGTTCAAAATTACCGATGATGGCTTCATTGCTTGTGTTCACTGCAACAACAACCTCATCGCCGCTGGCTTCATCGATCCGGCTAAAGGCGAACAGGCCGGGCTTTTCGCCATGGTTGCGCGCAATGGTTTTTCCGCGCCGCAGCGCCGATGAAGATTGACGGATTTTTGAAAGCATCGCGATCTGCTTGTAGATCGGATGGTCTTGCGAAAAATTGTCCTGCGCGTGGGTGCGGTTGGTGCCGATCAGTTTATTGTCGAGATAGACCTGAACCTTTGAGGCGAACAGAGTTTCGCGCGCATCCTGATCGCCGCCATCTCCGACAAAGCCCTGCTCATCCCCTGAATAGATGGTCGGAACGCCGCGCATCGTAAACATCAGCGCATGGCCCAGCATCGCGCGTTTCAACAGCTCGTCCTGGCTGATATCGGGCATCCGCTTGCGCAAATTGGTTGAGAAGCGCGCAATGTCGTGATTGCCAAGGAAGGTCGGCATGCGCTTTGCCGAGGATGGCCCATCACGGTAAAGCACATCATTTGCAGTCAGCCTGCTGAGCGCTTCCGGCCCGTTTTTGCCGCTCAGCGCCTCGACCACCGTCCAGGTGAAGGCGAAATCGAGTATATTATATTGGTCGGTGCGATTGTAGCGCGCGAGCGTTGCCGTGTCGGTGCCATCTACCATCACCTCTGCAAACATATGGAAGTTCGGAATGCCACTTGCCTTGGCATGTGCCTGCATCGCCGGAATGAATGCCTGCCAAAACTCCGAATTCACATGTTTTGAGGTGTCGATGCGGAAGCCATCAACACCAAAATCGTCGATCCATTTTTTGAACACATCGATGAAGCCGCGCACCACCCGCGGGTTTTCCGTAGCGATATCGTCAAGGCCCACAAAGTCGCCATAAACGACGCTTTCGCCTTTCCAAAAGCTGTTGCCGCGATTGTGATAATAACGGATATCATTCAGCCAGGCCGGAACTTTCACATTTTTCTCTGCCTCAGGCACAAAGGGCTGATAGGCGAAATTCATGTCAGTCAGCTTGGCGAAGTTCTCTTCGGTCTGGACGCTGTCGCCCAGAAAGCCGGAATTGATGGCTGCGCCCTTCACCCCCCCTTTGCGCGACCAAGGATAGTCGGCAATGCTGCGATAGGCGCAGTCGCCCGGACAATCGCGATACTGGATGACGTCTGCGGTGTGGTTCACCACAATGTCCATATAGACCTTCATGCCGCGCCCGTGCGCTGCATCGACAAAGGCCTTGAACTCGGCATTGGTGCCGAAATGCGGATCGACCGAGGTGAAATCGGTGATCCAATAGCCGTGATAGCCTGCACTTTCCTGCCCCGGGCCACCCTGCACCGCCTTATTCTTGAAGATCGGTGCAAACCAGATCGCGGTGACGCCCATCGACTGGAGATAGTCCAGTTTTTGCGTAAGCCCCCTCAGGTCGCCGCCCTGGTAGAAGCCTTTGTGCGTTGGGTCGAAACCATGTTTCAGCCGGTCGCCCTTGATGCCGCCAGTATCATTCTTCGGATCGCCATTGGCGAAACGGTCAGGGAGGACGAAATAGATGACCTCATCTTCGGGCAGGCGATCACGGTAGGATTGCGCAGCTAACGGGGCAACTGCACAAGCGGACAAGGCAAGCAACAAAACCAGTTTCTTCAGCATCAAATCGCTCCGGCCGCGCAATGACGCGCGATGAAATCTTCGTGGCTCGGCATGGCAGCAACGCTACCGTCGACGACTTTCCGGGTGGCACCCAGAAAGCCGCCAAGATCGCTGTCCGAAAGCTCGTTGGCAAGCGGATGGTAGCCTGCGGGCATCACGCCCTGCCCCACCATCACCTGCAGCCAGCCGAGTTCGGTGAACAATTCTTCCGATACGCGGAAGATGCGGCCGTTGGCGCGGAACATGTCCAGCTTTTCGCGCAGGCTATCGGGAATTTCCATTTCTCGGCAGGCCCGCCAGAACGGCTCGTCGCGCTGGTTGGCATGATAGTGGAGGATGATGAAGTCGCGGATGCGCTCGAATTCAAACGCCGACTGGCGGTTATAGGCATCGCGGTCAGCATCGGCCACGGGGCCGGAGGGCAGGAATTTCAGCAGCCGCTCGATCCCCGATTGGATGAGGTGGATGCTGGTCGACTCCAACGGTTCCATGAACCCGCTGGCAAGGCCCAGCGCCACGACATTGCGGTTCCAGAATTTGCTGCGCATGCCGGTGGTGAATTTGATCGGGCGGGGCTCGGCCAGCGGTTCGCCATCCAGATTGGCCATCAGGATCGAATGGGCCTCGTCGTCGCTGATATGCGCGCTGCAATAGACATGGCCGTTGCCAATGCGGTGCTGCAACGGGATGCGCCATTGCCAGCCGGCCTTTCGCGCGGTCGAGCGGGTATAGGGTGTCAGCGGCTTCACGCCAGCGCAGGGGACGGCAAGCGCACGGTCGCAGGGAAGCCAGTGCGTCCAGTCTACATAGCCAGTCTGCAGCGCTTCCTCGATCAACAGTCCCCGAAAGCCGGAGCAATCGATGAAGAGATCGCCCGCTATTTCAACGCCGCTTTCCAGCGTCACGGCGGCGACGTCGCCGCTTTCCGCGTCGCGGCGGACCGATGCTATCTTCCCTTCGCTGCGAATCACGCCGCGCGCCTCGGCCTGTTGACGGAGGAAGCAGGCATAGAGTCCTGCATCGAAATGATAGGCATAGGTGAGCGGCCCGAGCGGCGCATTGGGCGTCGGATTCCCGCGCACAAAGCGGTTGGCAGCTGCAGCGCCTGCCGTCAGCGAATAGGCGGCCAACCCTTCATTCGCGCCTTCCGCTCGCGCGCGTAGCCAATAATGGTAGAAAGGAATCGGCCCAAGGTCGCGACCAACCTGACCAAAGGCGTGGATATAGCGCTCACCGGGACGCAGCCAGCCTTCGAACTGGATGCCCAGCTTGAACGTCCCCTGCGTCGCGCGGATGAAAGCGTCTTCGTCGATGCCCAGCGCACCGTTGAAAATCCGGATGCCCGGGATGGTCGCTTCGCCGACACCCACCGTGCCGATTTCATCGGATTCGATCAGCCGGATCGACCATCCACGCGTCAGGAAACGCGAAAGCGCCGCAGCCGTCATCCAGCCTGCGCTTCCGCCCCCGACGATGACGATGGTCTGCTTTTCTGCGCCTACCGCCATGACATTGGCCTT
>CAZSJE010000004.1:27846-31413 GCA_964606835.1 uncultured Sphingorhabdus sp. | reverse complement strand
AACTCGACGCTGATGCTCCGCCGGTTGCCGACGGGGCAGGGCTATCCTTTGGCTACCGCGTTCGCCAAGCGAGCAAAGGAACATATCGTGAACTAACTGACCTCGACCTGATCGAGGTGAGCATCGTCAACCACCCCATGCAACCGCTGGCGCGGGTGCTGGCTGTTGAGTCCAATGAAGGAGAATGACATGGATTATCAAGTGAAAGCCGACCCGTTGGAGGCGGCGTTTGATGGTGTGGGCTCGACCACCGAACCGGTGGCTCGCCCACTGCTGGCGGCGAGTGACCGGGCCAATCCGGCGCGCAGCGCCTTTGTCGATGGCTATTTGCGCTCAGGCCGCGAGGTTGAGCTGAAAAGCTTTGCCGGCAATGTCCCCGCCGATGGCGGCTATGCCGTGCCCCGCGAAATCGATGAACAGATCGATGCGCTGCTAAAGGCCGCTTCGCCGGTGCGTGCAGTGTCTAATGTCGTGCGGATTGGCTCGGCGGGTTATCGCAAGCTGGTGACGCGCAATGGTGTGGCTTCGGGCTGGGCTTCCGAAACCGCGACCCGGCCGGTCACCAACACGCCGGTGTTTGAGGAAATCGTGCCCAGTTTCGGCGAGCTCTATGCGCAACCGGCGGCAACGCAGGCGATGCTGGATGATGCGCTGTTCGATGTTGAAAGCTGGCTGGCGGGCGAGATTGCCACCGATTTTGCGAAGGCCGAGGGGACTGCCTTCGTCAATGGCGATGGCACCAACAAGCCCAAAGGGTTCTTGACCTATACGACTGCGGCAACCAGCGATGCCACGCGCGCTTTCGGCACGCTGCAATATGTGGCGAGCGGAGCGACGAACGATTTTGTTGCCTCCAACCCGCAGGACCGGCTGGTCGACTTGGTGCACGCACTGCGCGCACCTTACCGGCAGGGCGCGGTATGGATGATGAACGGCGCGACGCTGGCCCGGGTGCGCAAGTTCAAGGATTCGACCGGTGCCTTCATCTGGACGCCGGGGCTGGTGTCGGGGCAGCCCGACATGCTGCTCGGCTATCCGGTGATCGAGAGCGAGGACATGCCCGACATCGCGGCCAATGCGCTGGCGATTGCGTTCGGGAACTTCAAGGCGGGTTACCTGATCGCCGAACGCAGCGAAACCAACATCCTGCGCGATCCCTATTCGAACAAGCCCTATGTCAATTTCTATGCAACCAAGCGGATTGGCGGGGCTGTGACGAACTCCGAGGCGATCAAGCTGATGAAGTTTGCGGTTTCGTGATCTGAAGGGGGACACGCAATAGCGTGTCCCCGTGCTCTCCCGGGGACAGCCTATTGGCTGTCCCCCACTCTCCGGAGCAAGAAATGACCCCCTACATCTTCCAACGCGGCGAGACGGTCTCGCTCGCGCTCGATGCTATGACCGGAGACCCCCTGACGGTCAGCGGCATCAGCGCAGCGCTCAAGGCCGTCCCGCCCGGCCGCACCGGCGTGCCCGATGGCGCGCCGGTTGCGGCCACTTTTTCGATTTCACCCCGCAGCGCACAGGGCGATATCCCGCCCGGCTGGACGCTGACCATCCCTGCGGTCACCTCTGCGACGCTCGCGCCTGGTGCCTATCTGGCTGATGCACGGCTGGAGGTTGCGGGCGGTGTGATCGTTACCGAACCAGTGGCGATCCGCATCAAGCCATCGGTCACGCCATGATGCTGTTGCAATGGCGGCTGCACAACCCGGCCCTGGAGCTCCAATGGCGCGGGCCGGACGGCGGGTTGGCGCCCATGGTGGCCGCCAACCCGCCCACGCCTGTCCCGACGCTGATCGGCCCACCGGGGGTGGCGGGGCCGACAGGGAGCCCAGGACCTATGGGTCCAGTTGGTCCGCAAGGTCCCGCCGGCCCCACCGGTGCGCATGGGGAAGCTGGTCCTGCCGGTCCGCAGGGGCCAACGGGTGCACAAGGCGCAACCGGTCCCGCAGGGCCAATTGGCGATACCGGGCCGCAAGGTCCTGCTGGAGCTGCGGGTCCCACCGGAGCGACCGGTGCCACTGGTCCCCAAGGGCCAGCAGGGCCTGCTGGTCCATCGGGGCTGTCGGGTTCGGCAACAATCACCCTGCCGTCCGGCCTGGGCGTTTTCGAATGGACCGAGACTGTTGCGGCCAGTGGAGTCGTGCCGAGCGACCGGCTGCTCATCCTGCTCGCTCCCGATCTCGATAGCGACGAAAACGACACCGAAATGCTCGGCCTGACCACGCTGGTTGGCAGCGCAGGAACCAACCAGATCACCATCACCGCAAGCTTTGACAGTCCTGAGGCGGGCCCCATCAAACTCTATTGGAAAGTGCTGTAATATGGCGAAAGTTTCACGCGACCTGGCAACGCCGTTGGGCGGGGCCGCAAATTTGCACCCGCGCGAGGCGCTATTTACCAACGGCAACCTTGCCGCCGCAAATGCCGAAATCATCCTGCCCGCCGATAGCTGCGGCAGCGTGGCGCTCGACCTGCGAGGCACCTTCAACCTGACCGTCGAGCTTGCGGGGACGGTCGATGGCACGAACTGGACACCGATCCCGGTGCGTCCGGTCAACCAGGCGGCGGTCGCCTATGTCGCGGCAATCTCCGGTTCGACGGCAGGACTGTGGACCGGCAGCTGCGCAGGCTATCGATCGGTGCGCGCCCGCTGCACGGCCTTCACCAACGGTTCGGCGGTAGCGACGCTGGCGACCAGCAATGCACCGCTCGACCAGACGCTTGCGGGGGCATGTACCCCGTCTATTGGCACGACGACTGGTGCAGCAGCGGCGGCAGTTACACTGACGCTGGCCTCGCCCGGCGCAGGGCTTCGCCATTATCTGACCTATATCCGCATTGTCCGCTACGCCGCCGCCGTGTTGACCGCATCGGCTACACCCGTCGTGATCACCACGACCAACTTGCCCGGTTCACTGGCCTTTACCTGCGCCGCCGATGCGTTGCAGCTCGGCCAGCGCGACATCGTCGTGGCAGAAGACTTTGCCTATCCAATTGCTGCTTCGGCCCAAGGCACGGCAACGACGATTGTTTGCCCCGCCACGACGGGCGTGATCTGGCGGGTTACCGCCGGTTTCTTCGTCGCCCCCTGACCCCAAGGAACATCCATGATAACGACCGATCAGGTCGCGCTCACCGCCGACGCGGTGGACGCGGCCAAAACCTATTTGCGCCTCGAAACCGATGAGGAAGATGCGAGCATCTACGCGCTCCTCGCCGCAGCACTGGTGCATGCCGAGGGCTATTTGGGGCAATTGCTGATCGAACGTGATGTCGTCGAGCGTTTGCCGGTTTCGAGTGCATGGCAGCGGCTGGGTGCGACACCTGTGCGCAGCGTGACTTCGATTACGGGAATTCCTGCCGAGGGCGCGACCTTTCTGCTTTCGCCGGATGCCTACAAACTCGACATCAACCGCCATCATGATGGCTGGCTGCGGGTTGCGCAGCCGGGCAGTGCCGGTCGCGTTGATATCGCCTATCGCGCGGGGCTGGTGGCTGTCTGGTCTGAATTGCCGGAAGCGATCGGACTCGCCGTATTGCGCATCGCCGCGCACCTGCATG
>CAZSJE010000004.1:2672-27746 GCA_964606835.1 uncultured Sphingorhabdus sp. | reverse complement strand
GGCGCGCTCCGTGAGCGCGTCACCATCGAACGTCGCCTGGGCAACCGCGATGCATTGGGCGGGGCAACCGGCCGCTATGCCTATGACGGTGCGGCCTGGGCGGCGGTATCGCCGTTGATCCCCGCCGATCTGAGCGTTGCCGACAGCCTGTCCGCGGTGCCGCGCTGGCAAGTGACAATCCGCAAACGCGAGGGGATCGACCTGAAAACGCGCTTCGTCTGGCGCGGCCGTTTCTTAGGCGTGCGCGGTTGCATCAGCGACCCGCGCGATCCGGCGCGGATGGTGCTGACCTGCGAGGAGGCACGCTGATGTTCGAAAAGTTACAGGCCGCCGCCGACAAGCGCGCCGACCGGTTGCTGATGCGCATTATTCACCGCCTCGCCGCACGCGCCGTGCCGCCGGGGGTTGAAGTGAAGGCGCTCGATGATGGCGTCGAACTTTCGGGCAAGCGCCTCAAACGCCGCATGATCGACGATCCCGATTTGAGGAATTTCGGCCCATGACCGATGCTGTTCAGATCCTGCAGGCTGCGGTCGTCACGACACTCGAGGCGCATCCTGCGCTCGCGGCAACATTGACGGGCGTTTATGACGGGCCTGGGCCGCGCGCGGTTTATCCTTATATCTCTATCAGCGACGGGCTGGTGTCCGACTGGAGTACCAAGACTGCGATTGGCCGCGAAATCCGGCTGGCGCTGACCGTCTGGGATGATGGCGAGGAAGCGACGCGGCTCCACGAACTGATGGCGCATGTCGAGGATGCGGTAGCCGCCTTGCCGCGCGATCTTTCAGGATGGCGCGTTGCCAGCATCGTTTTTTTGCGGACATTGGTTGTGCGCGATTCCGCAGGGCCTTGGGCCGGGCTGGTCGAATACCGGCTGCGATTGCTCGCTACGCCATAGGATAATCGGACAACCGCCTTTTGCGTTTTTTGCGCGGCGGTTCCTTGCAGTCCGGCAGCAGCACTGCCGGGTCGCGGCTCTTCGGCCCGACATTGGGCAGCACGGTTCCATCTCTGCGTGGCTGCGGCAGCGAGGGTGCCTTGGAAACGGGCACAACCACAGGCTCCGCCGAACAGGCAGCCGGTGCAGCATTGCTCAAAAACACGCTCGCCCCCGCGAGCAACGAAACCATCAACATGGCGACTTCCTCTCCCCAGAGTCGTCGAACAAAGGAGACCATAATCATGCCAGCGGAAAAGGGAAGCGCCTTCCTGTTGAAGGTCGGCGATGGCGCAACGACGCCGGTTTACACAACGGTGGCGGGTCTACGGACCACGCAATTGTCGATCAATGGCGATGCAGTGGCGACCACCAACAAGGGCTCGGGCGGCTGGCGCGACCTGCTGTCGGGGGCAGGTGTGCGTTCGGTATCGGTATCGGGCGCGGGTGTCTTTACCGGTTCGACGGCGGAAACCCGCATCAAGAATAACGCGCTGTCGGGCGTGCTCGATGACTATGAACTCAGCTTCGAAAGCGGCGAGCGGATGCGCGGGAAGTTTTTGGTCGCGCGGCTCGACTATGCCGGAGATTTCAATGGCGAGCGCAGTTACACGCTGGCGCTGGAATCGAGCGGACAGGTGGTTTCGCTATGAGCCGCATTGCAAATGCTGCACGCGGCGAGTGCAGCATAAAAATCGAAAATGCTGCAATCATGCTGCGCCCGACCTTTGCAGCATTGGTGGCTGCGGAGGAGGAGTTGGGGCCGCTCTTCGCATTGGTCGAACGCGCCGCAGCGGGGCAGTTGAAGCTGGCCGAGATGGCGGCGCTGTTCTGGCATTGCCGGTTTGATGCGTCCGACGAATTGACGCGCGGCGCGTTTTGCGAAGGCGTTGCGGCTGGCGGGTTAGCTGCGGCCACTCCGGCGTTGAAGGTGCTGCTGGGGCAGATACTCGGTGGACGTTAAGGCGGAAGCCACCCAACTCGCCGGTCAAACAGCGGTGCTGCTTGGCTGGAAACCCGATGATTTCTGGAACGCGACGCCGGCCGAACTGGCTGCAATCCTTGCGGCCTACTCAACGGAAGTCGGTGCCGATGGCACGACACTAGCCGAACTAATGGAGCTATTCCCAGATGGATGAGGAAATCGAACGGCTGGTCGTCTCGGTCCGCGCCGATACCCAAGGCTTTGCCCGCGACGTGGCGACGATGCGCGCCGAACTGGATGGCCCCTTTGCGGCGGGTCTGGAAAAGGCTGGACGCATGTTGGAAAACAGCCTGGTCCGGGCGATCCAGACGGGCAAGTTCAGCTTTGAGGATTTGCGCCGCGTCGCGCTTTCGGTGCTGTCCGAAATCGCCGCAAGCGCCATCCGCAGCGGGCTGAACTCGCTCATGGGTGGAGGCGGGCAGTCGGGCGGCCACGGCGGGCTGTTGAGTTCGCTCGGCTCGATCCTGACCTCTGCGCTGGGCGGGGCTCCCGGTCGGGCGACTGGCGGTCCCGTCTCCCCCGGTCGCGCCTACCGCGTCGGCGAGCGCGGGCCTGAACTGTTCGTGCCGACCAGCGCCGGCCGCGTTGAGGCAGGCGGCGGTCGCGGCGCTACGCAGGTGAACCTGACCATCCGCGTCTCCGACAATGGCCGAGGCAGCGCACCCGATGCGTTGCAGCGCTCCAGCCGCCAAGTCGCGCGCGCGGTGCGGCAGGCACTGGCCCGGGCGGAGGACTAGCCCATGCCCTATTGGCTATGCGACCAACGGCGCGAGCAGGAGAGCGCGCCCGTTATGCGCTTCGACCCGCGTTTCTGGACGCTCAACTTTCCGCGCCCGATGATGGCGTCGGTGGTGACGACCGCGCCCGATGCACTTCGCGTCGATGCGGTTTTCTACAAGAGCGACGATCTGGCCGGGCTGATCTGGGAGAGCGAGGATATCTGGGATCACCCGCTTCTCGCCTATGAGACCAATCGCGACTATCGGCGGTTGACGCTGTCGTTTCGCTGGCAATCGTCCGGGATCATGCCGCTGGATGCGATTAACGGGCCGACTTTGACCATCGAGGGGCGCGACGCGGCGGGGCAGCCAAAGGCCTGGTATGTGCGGCTTTGGAACTATGCCTCCGGCACGCCCGAAGACGCTATCATCACACTGCCCTTCAGCGCGCTGGAAGGTGGCTTCATGCTGCCTGCCGAGGCCGATCCGGTATTTGCAGGCGATATCGACCGGATGTTCATTTCGCTGGTCCCGCCGGGCTACACTGCCGCGCCGGGCGACTTCCCGGCAGGTGTTGAGGGCTGGGCCGAGATCAGCCAGCTGCGCTGCGACGGCGAAGGCGTGATGCTCGATACCGGCGATGCGATGCTGCCCGAACATGACCTGAAAATGGCGACGGGCTATGACGATGCCTATAACCAGACGCCTGCGCGGCTGCTGTGGCAGATACGTGGGCTCGGCTATCGCGATACGATCAACCATTATGTGGGGATGAGCCATTACTACCGGCTCGAACCCTTGTCCGGCGGCCATTATGCCAGTTTGGGCGGGGGCGCGATCAACACGCCATGCCACGCCTGGCATCTGGATTTTGCCAGCAGGGCAAAGGCGGCGGGTTACGATTTGATCTTCTCATTGAGCTATGAATTGTTCGACGCCAATTGCTGGAACGACTGGAAACAGCGCGCGGCCAATGGCGATCCCGCGCTCACCGGCTGGGTGCCGCCTTCGACGCTGCTTTCGCCCTGCCATGCGGGCGCGATGGGCTATTTGCAGGCGGTCGGGCGGGCATTCGCCCATATCCAGAAACTGGCCGGGCTTCCGGTCAAGTTCCAGGTGGGCGAGCCATGGTGGTGGATCATGCCCGACCACCGGATTTGCCTCTACGATGCAGCGGCGACGGCAGCCTTTGGCGCTTTGTCGGTGCCGATTTCGGACATCAGGGGGCCAAAGACGCCAGCGCAAAACGCCATGCTCGACCGGGCAGGGGAGCTGCTTGCAGCATCCACTGCGGCGCTTGTGGCAGCGGTCGAGGATGAGGCGGATACCACCCCCTTTACCAGCCATTTGCTGGTCTATCTGCCAACGGTGCTTGACCCGCTCGCGCCCGAAGCGAAGCGCGCCAACGTACCTTTGGATTGGGCTTCCCCTGCCTTCGATGTCCTGCAACTCGAGGATTATGACTGGGTGACCAGCGGCAATCATGGTGCGACCGACCGCGCGATGCCATTGATGCTGTCGCGACTCGGCTATCCCATTGCCGAACAGCATTATTTTTCCGGTTTCGTGCTGCGCCCCGAAGACAAGACGCAATGGCGCGAGATTGCCTTTGCCGCGCAGGCGGCGCGCGGGCGCGGCACCGCGCAAACCTATATCTGGGCGCTGCCGCAAGTCTCGCGTGATGGCTTCACCTGGTTCCAGATCGGCCCAGAAAATGATTGGGAAAGCGAGGATATGATGCAAGCCTTTGACGATGTGACCTTCCCCATCGAAATCGGCCGTGAGGCCGAAGTGACCGCCGAATTTTCGACCAATGTCGTGACGATGCTATCGGGGCATGAGCGCCGCAACAGCGACTGGGCCGATGCGCGCATGGCCTATGATGTTGCGCCCGGGGTGCGCTCAGAGGCTGAGCTTGCGACCTTGCTTGCCTTTTTCCGCGCACGGCGAGGAGCGGCAATCGGCTTTCGTTTTGCCGATCCCTTTGATGATAGCTCGAACGGCGCCACGGGCGTGCCAAACGCCATCGACCAACCCATAGGCGTTGGCAATGGGGTCCAAACCGAATTCGAGCTGGTCAAGCGCTACGGAACCGGATCAACGGCGCAAATCCGCCGCATCACGCAGCCGCGAAACGGCTCGGTCGTTGTTGCGGTCAATGGCGCGCTAGCCACCGGCTGGTCGCTTGCCGACAAGGGGCGGATCGTCTTCGAGACTGCGCCTGCCACTGGCGCGCAGATCAGCGCCGGATTCCGTTTTGATGTCCCGGTGCGCTTTGCCGAGGACCGGTTGAATGCCAACCGCGCGACCTTTGCCGCTGGCGAGATGCCAAGCGTCCCACTGATCGAAGTGAAGGACGCGGCATGACCGATGCGTGGCTTGCGGGACCCTTGACCAGTGTCGCTTATGGTTGGCGGCTCGAACGACGCGATGGTGTGACACTGGGTTTCACCTCGCATGATCGCGACGTCGAGGTCGACGGGCTACTCCTGCGCGCGGCCCCCGGCATGATGCCGAGTTCGATTACAGAAAGTCTTGGCCTCGAAGTCGACGGGCTTGACGTGCGCGGCGTGCTCACCGCCGACGCGATCCGTGTGGACGATTTGCATGCGGGTCGGTGGGATGGTGCCCGGCTCTCCATCTTTCTATTCGACTGGACCGACCCTCAGGCGGGAACGCGCATATTGGCGGTGGGCGAACTGGGTGCGGTGACGCACAGCGGGGATAGCTTTGGTGCCGAATTTCGGGGACCGGCGGCAAAGCTCGACCGCCCTGTTGGGCCTTATACCTCGCCCGGTTGCCGTGCCGAATTTTGTGATGTCGCCTGTGGTTTGAGCGCCGCACGCTTCAGTATCGAACGGAGAGCCACTTCGATCAGCGGCACCACCATCGGCTTTTCCGAGCCGCTGCCCGGTCCCGCAAATGCTTTCGCTTTAGGCAGACTTCGCTGGCTTGATGGTCGTAACTGCGGGCTCTGGTCGGAGGTTTTGGCCAGCGGGACATCGTCGGTGGAGTTGATAAATGCTCCAGCATTCCGGGTCATTGCAAATGCGCGGGTGATGCTTGTCGAAGGATGCGACAAAACCATATCAACCTGTGCTGCCCGTTTCGGCAATGCGATCAATTTTCGAGGCGAACCCTTTTTGCCTGGCAACGACTTGCTCACACGCTATCCCGGTGCTGCATGACGGGCGAGCAGGTTGCGGAGCGCGCGCTGTCGCACGTTGGAACGGCATTTCGGCTGCATGGACGTAAAGCGGGTGTTGCGCTTGACTGTGTGGGCCTCGCGGCAGTGTCGTTCGGTGTTCGGCACTTTCCGAGCGATTACAGCCTGAAAGGCGAATTTCTGGATAGGCTATTGTCCTATCTGGAACATTCCCAACTGCAATTCATAGATCCGAACGGAGACATTGAGGACGGCGATCTCGCAATTGTCACGCCATCGCCGTGCCAAATCCACCTGATGATCAGGGCATTGCGCGGCTGGGTGCATGGTCATGCCGGATTGCGCAGGGTCGTCCATACCCCCGGCCAATCGCCCTGGCCGATAGTCGCGCTATTGCGCTTAAACGGAGACTGACATGGCGACCGTCGTCTTGAGTGCGGTAGGCACCTATTTTGGAGGCCCGATTGGGGGCGCTATCGGTGCCGCCGTCGGGCAGCAGATCGACCGCGCGATCATTGGCCCCGGCAAGGCGCGAGAGGGGCCCCGCATCAAGGAACTCGACATCCAGACTTCGAGCTATGGCACGCAAATTCCGGCCATATTCGGGGCGATGCGCATTGCCGGTACGGTAATCTGGTCGACCGACCTGATCGAACAGCGGACCAAAAAAGGTGGGAGAAAGAGCCGACCGGCAACAATCAATTACAGTTACTCCGTCAGCTTTGCCGTCGCGCTGTCGAGCAGGCCACTCGCCCGCATCGGGCGCATCTGGGCCGACGGCAATCTGCTGCGCGGCGCGGCGGGGGATTTCAAGACCGAAACCGGGTTTCGTTTCCATTCCGGGCATCACGATCAGGGGCTCGATCCGTTGCTCGCGTCCGCAGAGGCGACGGGGCAATGTCCCGCTTATCGCGGCACGGCCTACGTCGTGTTTGAGGATTTGCAGCTTGCCGATTTTGGCAACCGCATCCCGTCCCTGACGTTTGAAGTTTTCGAGCGCGAAACCGCCGTTCCGGTCGCCGATATTGCCGCGCAGCTCTCGGCAGACTGTATCACCGGGCAAAGCGCAGTGACGCTAACAGGTTACGCGGCGCAAGGGGGCGATACGCGTTCGGCACTATCGCCGCTGTTCGGCGCGATTCCGCTAACAGTTTCACCATGGGGCGATGGTTTGCGCCTGTCCGACTGGTCTGCGACGTCGCCGAACATCATGCTGGCCGACCCGGCGATTTCGGATGGCAAAACTCGGCTGGATCGCCCGACGCGATCGCGCACCGCCAATAGCCGCGCACCTTCTGCATTATCGATCCGCCATTACGAACCAGACCGTGATTTCCAGGCAGGGGTGCAGTCGAGCCGACGGGTCGGGACGGCTCGCAACGAGACTCTAGTTGAGCTTCCCGCCGCCGTCGACGCGACAAGCGCGCGGCAATTTGCCGATTTGCAACTGCTCCAGCGCTGGCGCGGCCTCAACAGCATCGAAGCAAACATCCCGCTTGGCGATACCAGTGTCGGGCTCGGAAATGGCCTCGCTGCCGATGGCATTACGGGCCCTATGCGCGTCACCGAGATCGAACATCAGCGCGGCACCGCGCGGATAGTCGCTGCCGAATGGACCCAGACCGGCGCCTCTGCAATCGGCGCGGATCCGGGCCGGAATTTGCCGGGGCCGGATTTGCAAGCGGGCGAAACGCGGCTGATATTGGCGGATTTGCCAGCGCTTGGCATCGACGATCCTGGCCGGCCAACAATTATTGCTGCAGCCGCTGGGACAGGAGAAGGCTGGCGACGGGCGGCGCTGTCGGCGCATGACGGCAATCGTATCATCGATCTGGGCGGTACCAATGGCGTAGCGGTGATGGGGAATCTGGTCGACCCACTCGGGGCGCATAATCCACAGGTCGAAGATCGGTTGCACGAGCCCATCGTGCAATTGCTTCACAGTGGCATGTCTCTTCCGCCCGGCTCAGGCGATCCGCTGGCTTTCGACGCGCCAACGCTTTGGATTGCTGGCGAATTGCTTCGCTACGGCAATGCCGAACAGGTCGGGCCCCGCGATTATCGGTTGAAAAGGCTGATCCGCAGCTGTTTTGGGACGGAGATTCCCGCTGGCCACCCGGTGGGGGCGCAGGTGTTTCTGCTGGAGCCAGATACGCTGTTTCGAATCGATGCCGTCCCGACGCCGATCGGCGAGAATTTGACGGTCGAAGCGTTGGGGATTGGCGACAACCTGGCCGTTTCGCAAACAATCGCGGCGTCAGGCGCTGCCATCACACCACGCCCGCCAGTTCATGGCCAAATCGGCACACAACCCGACGGCGGCATTAGGCTTCGCTGGATCAGGCGCGACCGGCTGGCCTATATTTGGGCAGACGCGACCGATTTGCCGAATAGCGAGGGGGTGGTCGAATTCGCGGTGGAACTCTGGTCTGGCGGTGCTGTCTTGGCGACCTGGAGCATAGGCGAGCCGGAGTTGGCGATTGATGCCGCAACTCTGGCAAGTTTTTCGCTGTCGGCCGGGGCGAATTTGGAGTTCCGCATCCGCCAGGTTGGACGATTTGCCCAATCGCTTCCGCTGGTGCTCCAGATCACGATCTGAAAACGCAATTTTGCTCTATCTCAGCAGGATAAATCATGGAAAGCGACCAAACGGCGCGGCATGCGCTCCCCTTTTTGTTTGTCGGTCAGACCCAAAAGGAGCTGACCCATAACGAGGCGCTGGCGCGCATCGACGCTTTGCTGCACCCAGTGGTGCAAGCGCAACTCGCTGCGCCACCGACGGCTGGATCGGCCGAAGATGGCAAATGCTGGTTGATTTCCGAGTCGGCCACTGGAATTTGGAACGGCAGAGATGGGCAGATTGCCCGATGGTCCGGCGGCAGCTGGCGGTATCTTGTTCCGGCGCAGGGCATGTCGGTGGTAAACATCGCGCTCAACAAAAGGTCTTTTTACATTGATGGACAGTGGGTTGCGGGTGACGCGATCTCCGGCCCGACCGGCGGATCGGTGATCGATGCCGAGGCACGGGCAGCACTCACGGCGATTTTGGCATATTTGCGGCAAATGCTCTTCGTTCCGGAATGAATATTGCCGTTCCCACGGTCCATTGAACTTGACGAATCGAGCATGTTTTTCGCCATCGAATGGCGGCAGACAAGCCGTGCAGATTCTTTCAAAAGGCGACATTTTGGCAACAGTTTAGGCGCAATGTAAGCTTGCAACGCATCGGGAGACTCGGTAGGACCTGCGCACCGGTTTTTCATCCTTAGAAAGAAAAGGGGAAAGTTGATGCGTAAGTTAGCCATTGGCCTGGCACTCGCCTCCACTGCTCTGGCCTCACCTTCCATGGCACGCGATGGTGCATGGTATGTTGGTGTCGATGGCGGTGCGATGCTGGTCGAAGACCTCGACCTCGATATCGGCGCTGCGCCGATTGAGGGTACTGCAAATACAGCTACAGGTTATGATTTCGGTGCCGTTGTCGGTTACGACTTTGGTGGTTTCCGTCTTGAAGCCGAAACCAGCTACCGTGAAACCGACCTGCGCAGCTTTGCCAGCGCGGTCCCGGCTATTCCCTCGGACGCCCGTGCGGTATTAGGACCGGCAGGGCGGAAGCCAACGGGCGGCGACGCCAACGCGCTGAGCTTCATGTTGAACGGCATGCTCGATTTCGGTGACGATGATGGCCTTCAGGGCTTCGTTGGCGGCGGCGTTGGCGTTGCCCGCGTGGACGTGCAGCAGTCATTTGCTGCTCCGGCATGGCTTGACGATTCGGACACTGGCTTTGCCTGGCAGGCAATTGCGGGTATCCGCGCTCCGCTCAGCGACAGCTGGGACGTCGGCCTTAAATATCGTTTCTTCAACGCCGCTAATGTCGACCTGGTCGACCGTTTGGGCCGCGATGTCAGCACGCGCTTCCGTTCGCACAGCCTGATGGGCAGCCTAGTGTACAACTTCGGCGGTGCTGAGCCGCCGCCGCCGCCGGTAGCAGCTCCGCCGCCGCCGCCGCCGGTGATCGCACCGCCGCCGCCGCCGCGTCCGGCTCCGCCGCCGCCGCCGCCGCGCGTGACCTGCAACACTGGTCCGTACATCGTCTTCTTCGATTGGGACAAGTCGAACCTGCTGCCGGCCGCTACCACGGTTCTCGACAATGCGGTTTCGCAATATGCGAATTGCGGCAATGCGCGCGTCATGCTCGCTGGTCACGCCGACAAATCGGGTTCGACCACCTACAACGTCGGCCTGTCGCAGCGTCGTAACACGGCAGTGCGCGGTTACCTTGAATCCAAGGGTATCCCGGGCGGCGTGATCTCGACCGAGGCCTTCGGCGAATCGGCTCCGCTGGTTCAGACCGCAGACGGTGTGCGCGAGCCGCAGAACCGTCGTGTGGAAGTGTCTTACGGTCCGGGTTCGGGCAACTAAGTCACTCGACAAGCTCTAAAGAAAAGGCCGGTCCAGCGACCGGCCTTTTTTTTCTCCGTTTTCGGCGGTTTCTTAAGCCGCGACCGACAGTGAGGCTTTGCCCTCGCCCTTGGCAGCTTCAAGCAACCGAGCCTCAAGCGCCTTGATTCGCTGCTTTGCTTCAATCTTCCCGCCAAACAGGTCTGTCACATAAAATGTGTCGACTGCGCGTTCGCCATAGGTCGCAATATGCGCGCTGTGCAGGGTTACTTTGGATTCAAACAGCGCCTGCGCCAGATTGTTGAGCAACGCCGGACGATCCGCTGCGTTGACCTCGACTACTGTAAAGCGGTTCGACGCGACATTGTCGACAAATACCGATGGCGCGATTCGGAACGCATCGGCGCGCCGCCGCGGCGCGGGTTTGGCTCCCAATTTTTCGACCAGCCTCGTCCGGTTGACCAGCGCGTCGCTGATCGCCTGCCGCAGCCGTTCGATTTGTCCGCTTTCCTGAAACGGCCGACCGAGCGGATCCTGCACCAGGAAATTGTCGACGGCCAGGCCATCGGTGCTGGTGTGAATACGCGCATCTATGATGTTGCCACCCGCAAGATGGATTGCCCCCGCAATCCGGTAAAACAACCCAGGATGGTCTGCTGCCAGCACGGTTATCAGCGTTGCCCCGCGTTCGGCATAGTAGCAGGCGTCGATGGCCAGTCCTGACCCATCATAGGCGAGCAGCAGTCTCGCGTTCCGCTCGATGATGTCAGCCGGCTCGGCTATCCAATAGGGCCCGGGCAGGCGATTCGCGAGCTTGCCAAAGGCCGCATCCGACAATTTCAGCTGCGCCGCGAGCGCCTCCTTCTTGGCCTTGATCCGTTCGTCGCGTCCACGCTGCTTGTGACCAAGACGCAGGACCTCCTCGGTGGCTTCAAAAAGGTCGGACAGCAATTGCCGCTTCCAGCTATTCCACACGCCGGGGCCGACCGCGCGGATGTCGACAACGGTCAGCACGAGCAGCAGCCGCAGCCTTTCTGCGGAGGTGACGACCTCGGCAAAATCAAGGATCGTCTTGAAATCGGCCAGATCGCGTTTGAACGCCGTCGCCGACATCAGCAAATGATGCCGCACCAGCCAGGCAACGGTTTCGGTTTCCGCCTCGCTCAGGCCCAATCGCGGGCATAGGCTGAGCGCGACCTCGGCACCCAATATGCTGTGGTCGCCGCCGCGACCTTTGGCGATGTCATGCAACAGCACGGCGACATAGAGCGCTCTTCGGCTGACAATCTGTTTGACGATGGAGCTGGACAGCGGGTGATCGGCCTTGTGATCGCCGCGCTCGATTTCCGCTAGCAAGCCGATGGCGCGGATGCTGTGTTCGTCGACGGTGTAATGATGGTACATGTCGAACTGCATCTGCGCGACGACCCGGCCAAAATCGGGCACGAAGCGACCGAACACGGTTGCTTCATTCATCCAGCGCAGCACAGTTTCAGGGTCGCGCGGTGATGTCAGCACTTCGAGAAACAGCGCATTCGCCTCCGGATCGTTCCGGACCTTCCCATCGATCAGCCGCGCATCGCGCCGCGCCGCTCGCATCGCAAGCGGATGGATTTCCAGCCCATATTTGTCGGCGAGCTGAAACATCTCGATCATGCGCTGTGGCTTTTCAGCCAGAAAGCCGTCATCGGGCAGCGCCAACCGCCCTCGATCAAGCGTAAAGCCGTTCAGTTTTGTGGGCCGTCGCGACAGGCTGGGCAGGAATCGGCGGCCCTTTTTGCCCATCGTTTCATCGAGATGTGCGAGGAAAAGACCGGTCAGGTCACCAACTGTCTTCGCATTCAGGAAATAAAGCTGCATGAAGCGCTCGACCGCCGAACGTCCTGGCCGGTCGGAAAAGCGCATCCGCTCCGCGACTTCGCGCTGTAGGTCGAAGGTCAACCGGTCCTCGGCGCGAGCGGCAATGTCGTGCATATGGCAGCGCACCGACCACAGAAAATTTTCGGCCCGTTCGAATTTGCGATATTCTTCTGCGGTCAGCAGCCCGACCTCGACCAGCGCCGCCGGTGTGCGCACCCGGTGCACATATTTTCCGATCCAGTACAGGGTGTGCAAATCGCGCAGGCCACCCTTGCCGTCCTTTACATTGGGCTCGACGACATAGCGGCTGTCGCCCATTTTCCTGTGCCGCTCATCGCGTTCCGCCATTTTGAGGGCGACGAACTGGGCGGAGGTTTTTCCTACCACCTCCGACCAGAAACGGTTTCCCGCTTCCTCGAAAACTTCGCGATCGCCCCAAATGAAGCGGCTTTCCAGCAGCGCGGTGCGGATGGTCAAATCCTCTGTCGCCATCTTGACCGTTTCATCGAGCGAACGGCTCGATTGCCCCACCTTCAGGCCCAAATCCCACAGCAGATAGAGCATTGCCTCGACCACCTGCTCGGTCCATGCGGTTCGCTTATAGGGTGTGATAAAGGCGATATCGACGTCGCTGAACGGCGCCATTTCGCCGCGTCCATAGCCACCCACAGCCAGTATCGCGATCCGTTCGGAGGCAGTGCGATTACCGATCCGGTAGAGGTTTTTGACGACATGGTCGAAAATCAGCCGGATGATCTGGTCGATCAGGAACGACTGCTCCTGGGCCGCGCGATAGCCATGCGATGGATGCGCCATTAATCGCCTGGCGATTTCCGCCCGCCCGCTGACCAGCGCCTGCTGCAAAGCCCCCACGATTTCGACGCGCGCCTTTTGTTGTTCCGCATCAGCGACGATGGCGTCGATACGCTCGGCCAGCGCCATGCGGTCTATAATCGCACGCTGTTGCGCTGGCCGGATCGTTTGACGCTGCATCCTTCCTCAATAGGAAGCAATGCACGTCATTGCAAAGCTTCAGGCCGCCATCGCCTGTGCATTATATTGCTGGCGCAGCGTCACGCGATCAATCTTTTGCGTGCCAAGCCTTGGCAAGGGTTCGCGGACTTGCCAGAAATAGGCTGGGACCTTGAACGGAGCGAGCTTTGCCGCGAGATATTCGCGCAGCTTGTCCGGGCCCAAGTCGGCACCTTCCTTTGCGAGATAGACCATGCCCGGCACTTCGCCATAACGGTCGTCGGCGATACCGAATACCGACAGCTCAACGATATCATCATGTTCATAGGCGGCTGCCTCGACTTCGGGGCAGCTGATATTCTCGCCGCCGCGAATGATGATGTCTTTCTTGCGGTCGACGATGAACAAATAGCCGTCTTCGTCCAGATAGCCGATGTCGCCCGTGCGGAAGAAACCGTCATCGGTAAAGGCCGCGCGGGTCGCTTCGTCATTATTCCAATAGCCGTTGAAATTGGCGATGGTGCGGAAACAGACTTCGCCGCGTTCGCCTTGTGGGAACGGCTTGCCGTCATCGTCCAATATCGCGATTTCAACCAGCGGCTTGGTTGCGGGCCCTGTGCTGGTGGGCTTGGCGAGATAATTGTCGAACATGTTGCCGCAGCCGACGCCATTGGTTTCAGTGAGGCCATAGCCGATCAGCGGATAGCCCCAGTCGAACTCCTTCTTGATCTTCTTGACATGCTCAACGGGGCGGGGCGCGCCGCCGGCTGCGAAGCCCGTACAACTGGTCAGGTCATATTTGTGCCGGTCAGGATGGGTGGCGATTTCGATGCTCATCAGCGGCACGCCGACAAAATAGCTGATCTTTTCCTTTTCGATCAACCGCATGGCCTCAACCGGATCCCATTTGGGCATCAACACCAGCTTGCGCCCGATAGCATAGCTTTGCAGCACCAGCGGTACCGATGCCGTTACGTGGAACAGCGGCACATTGACCAGTGATGATGGCTGGGCGGGCAGCTTCGTGCCCATTGCGGTCAGCAACTCCAGCAACACCATTGTCTGGCCGACATAGCTCATTGCACCCTGGATCACGCCGCGATGGTCGGACCATGCACCTTTCGACTGGCCGGTCGAGCCTGAAGTATAAAGGATGGTTGCCGGATCGGTCGGCTGGATTGCCGGCAGCGCTGTATCCTTGCCACCACCTTTTGCGAGCAATACCGACAGACCCTCCAATGGCAGCTTGTCATGATCGAACAGCAGCACTTCGCAGCCGCCCAGATCCTCACCCTCCATCCGCGCTGCGCGCTGCGCATCGGCCAGCACATAGCGGCAATCGACCATGCGGATGCCATCGGCCAACTCGCCGCCCTGCCACCAGCCGTTGAGCAAGGTGGCGCATCCGCCCGCCATAGAAATGGCCATGCTCGCAACCAGCCAGTTGGCCGAATTGCGCGCAGCGATGCCAACGCGATCCCCGACCTGCAGCCCATAGCCCTCGACCAGACCGCCCGCCAGTTCGCGCGCAGCGGCATGGCACTGACCATAGGTCAGCCTTGTGTCGCCATCGACCAGGAACTCCTTGTCGGCGTGCATTGCGCAAAAGGCGTCATAATAGTCGCGCAAATTTGCCGGAGCCTTGTTGAGGTAGGGCATTTGCACGCCGTATTTTTCCACATAGCTAAGCGACAGCGGACCATCGTCGGTGGTCAAGCGTGCTACGGTGGCCGCAATCGCCCGATCTAAATCGGTGGGCATGGCGAATCTCTCCTTTTTGTTTTTTCCCTCTTGTCCTAGACGATATAGGAACGCAATCGCCGGAGGGAAGTGGTCTTGAACCTCGAATTGATCATTGCAGCAACACAATTTACGCGGATGTCAGAGCTTGGGCTCGATCCGGTGCTGTTTGAAATCGGCTGGTTCAAGCTGCGCTGGTATTCGCTTGGCTATTTGTTCGGGATCATGCTGGGTTACTGGCTGTTGCTTAAACTGATCGCAAAGCCAGGAGCGCCCATGTCGCGCGCGCATGCCGACGACATGATCCTCTATGCAACGCTGGGCATCATATTGGGTGGGCGGATCGGTTATATCCTGTTTTACCAGCCATCGATCCTCGCTAACCCGCTCGATATCTTCAAGCTGTGGGAAGGCGGGATGTCGCTGCACGGCGGTACGCTTGGCACCTTGTTCGCCATCTGGCTGCATTCGCGCAAATACAAGCTCTCCTTTCTGCGCGTGTGCGATTACATTGCCTGCTGCATTCCTTTCGGATTGTTCCTCGTCCGCGTCGCCAACTTCATCAATGGCGAGCTTTGGGGGCATGAAACCGACGTCGCCTGGGCGGTTATCTTCGACACCAGCGGCGAAAACGCAGGGCTTGTCCCGCGCCACCCCAGTCAGCTTTATGAAGCGGCAACCGAGGGGCTGTTGATGGCGGCAATCATGTGGCCGCTCTTCTGGAAAACCGATGCGCGATACAAACCCGGTTTCCTTTTTGGCATGGCCGCGCTGATCTATGGCATTTCCCGCTTCCTGATCGAGTTTGTTCGCGAGCCCGATGTCCAGCTTGCCTGGCTGCCTGAGGCGACGGGGATGAGCATGGGCCAGTGGCTGACCGTGCCGATGATCGTACTGGGCGTTTACCTCGTCTCCACAGCAGCGGGACGCAGGCAGCGGGTCGAACCCATTGTCGGAAGCAGCAGTGTCGCATGACGCCTCCTTGCTGGCGGCGCAACTCGCAAAGCAGATAGAGGCAACCGGCCCGATCAGCGTTGCTGAATATATGCGCGCCGCAAATGTCGAATATTATGCGACACGCGACCCCTTTGGCGTCGATGGCGATTTCATCACTGCGCCCGAAATCAGCCAGATGTTCGGCGAACTGGTTGGGCTGTGGCTGACCGATTTATGGCTGCGCGCCGGATCGCCGCAAGACGCAAGGCTGATCGAACTGGGGCCGGGTCGCGGGACATTGATGGCTGACATATTGCGCGCCGTCGGCAATTTCGGATTTGCCCCTCCGGTCCATTTTGTCGAAACCAGCGAAGTGCTGCGGGCCAAACAATTGGCGAATGTCGCACATGCGACCTTCCATGACAGCCATGCAACCCTACCTACTGATGGGCCGCTACTGATCATCGCCAATGAATTTTTCGACGCGCTTCCGGTGCGGCAATTTGTTGCGACCCATGCCGGCTGGCGCGAGCGGGTGGTGATGCGTGATCGTGCCGCGAAATTCATGGCGATGCCGGGGACGCAGGCGGTCGATCATCTGGTCCCGGCTGATTTCCGCAATGCAGCAACCGGTAGCATTTACGAAACATCGCCAGACAGCGCCGAGATCATGATAGAACTGGCCAAGCGGTTGCAGGCGCAAGGCGGAGCTTTACTGGTTATCGACTATGGCTATGCCCTGCCCGGGATGGGAAGCACCCTGCAAGCCGTCAACAGCCACGACTTTGCCGATCCCTTCGAAAATCCAGGTGAGCATGACCTGACGACGCATGTGAATTTTTTCGAACTCGCCAATCTTGCGCGGATGCATGAGTTGCGGGTGAGTGGTGCTGCCGAGCAGGGAAGCTGGCTTCGTGCCTTGGGCATAGATGAACGGGCGGACAGGCTCGCCCAGTCGTCGCCTAACCGAACCGAAGAGGTCGCGGCAATGCGTGACCGGCTGGTCGAGCCAACGCAAATGGGATCGTTGTTCAAGGTGCTGGCGGTAACGCCAGAGCGCTGGCCGGAGCCGGAGGGCTTTGCCTAGGTTGGTTTCAGCCAGGTAGCGACCTCACCCGCAACGCTGTTCGCTGCCGCATTCAGCGCTGATCCGGCAGCAGCGGGCGTTATCTCAAACAGGCTTTGCCGCGCTTCGAAGCGCTTTTTCTCCACTGCCTTGCCGTTTTGCAGCCGCACGGCGTCATAGACGACAACCGCCTCCTTGCTGCCTTGATCGATGCCAAATTCCAGCAGCGTCCCCGCCAGGAACTGCTCGGCCTTGCCACCCGCATCGACTTCATTCAACACCAGCCGGTTGTTGCCGGCGGCGATCGTTTCCATCAGCAGCAATTGCATCAGACGCGCCGGTTTGTCGGCCCAGACCGCATCCTTGATATAGGCGATATTGCTGTCATCGACCTGCACCGGCAGGCGATTGGTATCGAGCTTGCGCGGTACTTCCGGGATCAAGACGACCAGCGCATCTTTCGCCGCGCCGCTAAGTGCCGTCCCGCTTGTGACATTTTGCTTTGCAGTCAGCACCAGCATCGAAGGGGGCGCCTTCCCTCCAAAACTGACGCACGCGCCCGCGGCCAGCAGCAGCGGCAGGGGCAGCAAAAGCTTTGCAATCGTCATCTTTCGCTCCCTCGTCATTGCTTGCCGGGTTTGTAGTCGGGCAGTTGCGGCGATGATACCAGCCCGCCCACGCCCTGTTGGTCGAGCCGTTCGGTCACATTTTTCAGCGACGATGACAACTGCCGCAAATCGCGCGCCAACTGGTTGATCTCTGGCAGGGTTTGCGCGTTTAGCGTCTGGATCGCTGGGTTGGCGCTGTTCAACGTCGTCTCTAGTGCATTCAGGCTACCATTGGCCGCGACAATCGTCTTGCGCAATTCGCCAACCAACGGCTTCCCCTCATCGTTCAATAGCGTGTTGACGCTGCCCGATACTGCCGCCAGCTGATCGGCAGCGACGCCGGCCTTTGCCAAGGTGCTGCGCGATTCCTGGATTGCCGCTTGCAAATCAGGCGCTTGCGCGGCGAGTGACCCGGACAGCCCTTCGACATTGTCGAGGATTTTCTCGATCGATTCCTGATTCTTGTCCGACAATATATTGGTCAGCCGCTCGGTCAGCGTCGAGAGCCGCTCGAGCAACAGCGGCGCATTGTTCAGCAATTCGCCCAACGCCCCCGGCTTGGTTGGAATCACCGGGACACCCGCAGGGCAGACCGACTTCGGGTTTTCTTTGGGACAACTGATCCTTGGTGCGCCCTTGATCCCGCCGTCCAGCTGGATTTCCGAAACCCCGGTAAAGCCGATTCCACTGATCGTCGCGGTTGTACCTTGCCGGATCGGGATTTTGGCATCGATCGATATCCGCACCCGGACGAAATCGGGGTCGGGACCCCACAGCTTGATGTCCTGGATTTGTCCCACCGGCACGCCCGAAAAGGACACGCCAGACCCCTTGGCAAGACCATTAACCGATTGCTGGAAGAAAATATCATATTCCCGCTTTGCGCCTTCGCCGGTGCGCGACAGCCAGATGGTGAAACCGGCCAGCACAGCGAGCAAAACCAACGTCACCGCGCCCACAAGGATATGATTGGATTTGGTTTCCATGCCCCTGCCTTATGCCCCTGTGCCGGTCGACTTGTCCACGGCCTATTTCCGGCGCCTGTCAAACGGTCGCGCCGCTCGTCCACGCGGACCCGAAAAATATTCCTTGATCCAGGGATGTTCGGTGGCGAGCAAACCTTCGATCTGGTCCACGGCAATGACCTTTTTATCGGCCAGCACCGCCACACGGTCGCAGATGGCATAAAGCGTATCCAGATCGTGCGTGATCAGGAAAACGGTCAAGCCCAGCGTTTGTTTCAAATTTAGCGTCAGTTCGTCGAACTTGGCTGCGCCAATGGGGTCGAGGCCGGCTGTCGGTTCATCGAGGAACAGCAGTTCGGGGTCCATCGCCAGAGCCCTCGCAAGACCCGCACGTTTTCTCATGCCGCCTGACAATTCCGACGGATATTTGTGCGCAGCCTCAGGCGGCAGGCCACTCAAATGGATTTTGTAGCGCGCCAGTTCATCGAGCATCTGCCTCGAAAAATCGGGATAGAATTCCTTCAACGGCACCTGCACATTTTCAGCAACGGTCAGCGTCGAGAACAATGCGCCGCCCTGAAACAGCACGCCCCAGCGCCTGCGGACGTCGGTTGCCTCATCCTCTTCCTTGCCGCGCATCGACTCCTCGAACACGCGGATGTCCCCTGCTTCCGGTTCCTGCAAGCCGATGATCGAGCGCATCAGCACCGATTTGCCAGTGCCCGATCCACCGACTACCCCCAATATCTCACCCTTTTCGACCTCCAGATTGAGATCGTCATGGATGACCTGCTCGCCAAAGGCGTTCCGCAGGCCGCGAACCGAGATGATGCTTTCCATGCTCAATCCCAGCCCACGCTGCTGAAAAAAACGGCGAAAAAGGCGTCGAGCACAATCACCAGGAAAATCGCCTGCACGACCGCTGCGGTTGTTTTCAAACCTACCTCTTCGCTGTTCCCCTGCACGCGCATCCCCTGAAAACATCCCGCCATTGCAATGATCGCGCCGAACACCGGTGCCTTGACCATGCCGACATAGAAGTCGGTGATTGGGGTCACTTCGCGTATACGCTGAATGAAGGTTGCTGGTGGGATCTCGAGCGCGATCCAGCAGAGCAGCCCGCCGCCGGCAATCGCGACGATTGAGGCGTAGATTCCCAACAAAGGCATCATGATCACTGTCGCGAGAATGCGCGGGATCACCAGCGCCTCGGTCGGAACCACGCCAATGGTGCGCATTGCGTCGATTTCTTCGGTGATTTTCATCGTGCCAATCTGTGCTGCAAAGGCCGATCCCGAACGGCCGGCAACCATGATCGCGGTCATCAATATTCCCAGCTCACGCAATGTCAGTCTTCCGACCAGGTTCACCGTGAAAACCTCCGCACCAAATTGCCGCAGCTGCACCGCGCCTTGCTGCGCGATCACAATCCCGATCAGGAAGCTCATCAGCCCGATGATTCCCAGCGCGCGAACCCCCACCATGTCGAAATGCTGCACCACCGCATGGATACGAAAGCGACGCGGATGGAGCAGGAGCTCGAATATGGCCTTCACGCATTGGCCGATAAAGGCGATGAATTGCAGGAAGGTCGTGGCGGCTTCGACGACCGCTCCGCCCAGTTCGCCCAGAAAGCGGTCAAGTGGAGACATGTAGGGCGCGTTGGCGACCTCCACTTCGTCCACGTCACCCACTGCCTCAATCAGCTTTTGTGCGTCGCGATCCGCCCCGACGATCGTGGCGCCGTGGTCACGCGCAGTCCGATAGACCAGCCACGCCCCCACCGTGTCGATATGTTCGATGTCGCCCAAATCGATGGTGCTGACCTTGTTATCCAGCGCATGAAGCCGTTTATCCAGCTCGCCAATGGTCGCAATCGCCAGCGTTCCGCTAAAGCGGAGCTTCTGACTGCCGTCGGTCAGCGGCTCTGCGGTGAAATCGGCTGGCTGTGCCATGGCGATTGATTGGCGCAAAACAGGCCCCTTCACAAGGCGTCACGTCGACGTGCTTATAACTTCATGCAGCTTTCAAACCTTTGCTTGGCGAAAAGGTTCTGGATCGGGCTGCAAACTACATCATAAAAAACGGCTTCACTTTCGGCCGATGCAAACCTATCAGTCGCGCCGTTAGCGCCGCCAAAGGGGAGTTTTGACCATATGCCGACCATCACCGTCATCGACCGCAGCGGTAACGCACGCGACGTATCGGCCGACAATGGGCTTTCGCTGATGGAAGTGATACGCGACAATGGTTTCGACGAACTTCTTGCGTTGTGTGGAGGTTGCTGCAGTTGTGCCACTTGCCACGTCTATGTCGACAGCGATTTCGGTGGCGAGCTTCCGGGCATGAGCGAAGATGAAAACGACCTGCTCGATTCGACCGACAGCCGCAATGAGCAGTCGCGGCTTTCCTGCCAAATCCCCGTCACCGACGCGCTCGACGGGCTGACCGTCACGATCGCGCCCGAAGATTGATCAGCCGCGGATCGCGCTGGTCATGGCCTCTGCGGTGATTGGATAGCCAAAGCCATCAGGCACGCAAATATGCGGCACGCCATCGCGTTCCTCGACGTAGGTAAAAAGCAGCTTTACCGGAAATTGGGCGGCATGCGCAGCGGTTGCAGCGAAACTGTCGAACAGCGCGAGCCGCTCCAGATTGCGTTTCGTAGGGAAGATCGCCTTCACCTCGCCGCGCTCAATCCGCCCTAGCACCCCCTGCGCGCTATCCCAGAATAGCGCCCGGTTTTCGGTGTTGTCGACAATGGCGGGCAAATGCGCGTCGCCCGCGTCGATCAGGTAAAAGCGTGTGTCGAACACGCGCGTTTCAAGGCTGGGTGGTCGCCAGCGTGCCCAGGGGATCAGCTGGCCCAGATCGGGCGTCCAGCCATGCTCGGCGCATACCTCCCCCAGACTCGCCCCGCCATGCAGCGCCGCGCGTGCATCGATGCAATCAGCAGCTTCAGCGACGCCGTCAAGTGCTAACGCCAGCCCGGCTTCCTCTATGGTCTCGCGGATTGCCGCCAATCGCGCTGCCGCCTCGTCGACGGCAAGACCGTGCTCCAATCGTTCGGCATAGGCGAAATCCGCTGCATCGACCTTTCCTCCCGGAAAGACTACTGCACCCCCAGCAAAGGCCATGCTCTTGACCCGCTCGACCATCAGGATCGACGGCAAGCCTCCCTTTTGATCGCTGCGAAAAATCACTATGGTCGCGGCTGGTGTGGCGGGGGGCAGCGTTTCCCCGGTTATCGGGTGGATATTGGCTTCGTCGATCATCGCCGCCGTTGCAGCATGAAAGGCGCGCGCTGCCAAGCGGCGATTTTTAACGAAGGGTTTGCGGCTTTCGTGCGTAAAGCAGTGAGGCATGCTGAAAACCACCCCTAAGGCCGAACCTTTGCCGGTCGGCGAGAGCGATGACGCATTGATGGCACGCGTTGCTGCGCGCGAGCCGGAGGCTTTGCGCCTGCTGGCCGACGCCCATGCCGAATTGCCCTGGCGCATCGCCTATCGCATGCTCGCCGATGCTGCGGAGGCCGAGGATGTGGCACAGGAAGCGCTGCTGCGGCTCTGGCAATATGCCGACCGCTGGCAGGCAGGTGGGCCGGGGGTTGCCGCATGGCTGACGCGCGTTGCCACCAACGCCTGCCTCGACCGGTTGCGGCGGCGTCGTTTCGTCAGCGACGATGCGGTGCCGGAGCGTGCCGACGAAAGCCCGCTCGCCGACGAGGCGATTGAGGCGGATGAAGTGCGGCAAGCAGTGGCCGATTGCATAGAGGCGCTGCCCGACCGGCAACGCGCGGCAATCGTGCTGACCTATTATGAGGAAAGGCAGAACAAAATGGCCGCCGAGATATTGGCGATGCAGGTCAAGGCATTTGAATCGCTGCTGCTCCGCGCGCGCGCGGCTTTGCGGGCTTGCGTTGAAGGGAAAGGGGTGGCTTCATGAGCGATGCTGTATTCCCTGCATCGGTAGCCGCTGCGCTCGACCGGCTGACCGTGCCATCATTGCCATCCGGCTTTGCCGAACGGTTGCTTGCGCGAATCGAATCTGGTGACCTCCCGTTGGAAACGCCGACCGAATTGCCTCAACTCCGCCGCCCGGTTGCGTTGCGCCGCTGGTTGCGGCCCGGACGAGTGGCGCTTGGTATCGCGGCCTTTGGCATCACCAGCGCTACGGCAGCGGCTTCGGGCGTCTTCGGCGATCCGGTCTATGTGCCGGTGGTGAGCGAAGCCCTGGCCAAGGCCGATATCGTCCAGTTACCGGTCAAGGCACCTCCAGCACAAAGGCCGAAAGTTGTCGCCGAACCAGCACTGCCCAAAGGCGAGACCAAGCCCGAAGAGACCGGAACCGCTGCCGTCCGCGAGCTTTACACCCGCTTGCGCGCCGACAAGGAATTTCGCCAACTACCGCCGCGCGAACGCACCGCGATTGCGCGCGCCGAGTTGGAGGACATGCTTCGTTCCGGCACGATCAAGGCCGAAGACATTCGCGCCGCGATGCGCGAGTTGAACCAAGAACGGCGGCAAAAGGAAATCGCGAGGCGTGAGAAGGTCGCCGAGCGGGTGGAACGATACCGCAAAGCAGGCCCGCAGGAACAGGCCGAAATGCGCAAGGAGCAAAGGCTTCGCAATGCAGAAACACGGCAAGACATAAAGACGGCTTTCGATGCGCTGCCAGCGGACGACAAGCAGCGGCTGTTCGAGCTGCGCCGCGCCTTGCGCACTGCGCCGCCCGAGGAACGCCCCGCCATTCGCCGCGAAATCCGCGAAATCCTGAAAAATTCTCCTGCTGCTCCCATGCCTGACGAAGGGAATCCCGAACCGGCGCGTTGAAGGGTTTGAGGGCAGGGAAACCCGCCCCCCACCTCACAAGGAGATGCGCCATGAAAAATATCGTCCTGATTTCGCTTTCTGCGGCCCTGCTTGCCGGAACAGCGCATGCCGAACCCAAAACGCGAACCTCGACATTTGACGGACCCAAGGTCAGCAGCAGCAAGACCAGCGTTGCCGACAAACAGGCAGGAACCTTTAGTTCCGACCGCGAAACGATCCGTAAAAAAGATGGCGCGGTAGCAACAACCTCGCGCGACCGCGAGCGGACCGATACTGGAGTAAGCGGCAGCGGCTCGCATACCGGTTTTGGCGGCAAGACCTCCACTTACGAATATGAGCGCACCCGCACGGATGACGGTTGGACCACCAGCGGAACCGCAACTGGTCCGAATGGCGGCGACTACAGCTATAGCGGCAACGGCACACGCACCGAGGATGGCCGTCAGGCCGAACGCTCGCTCGACCGCAACGGCGCGGAAATCTATCGCCGCACCGATAATGTCTCGCGCAGCGATGGCTCGGTGACGCGCGATACCCAGGTCACCCGCAAACAGCGTCGCCGCAAATAGCCACCCCGCCTTTGGCCGCCCCGCTTCGCCCGACACACCCCTGGCGGGGCGGCCATCCTTTACTTGCCTATCGCAACCCAAGCTGGCAGCATCTTTTTCATGGGCATCGTCGAGCTATTGGGATTGGCCGCAAGCGTCAGCCTGTTGTCGGGCTGGCGCATGTATCTGACGGTTTTTGCCACCGGGCTGGCGATGCACAGCGGCTATATCGACCTGCCGGAAAATCTGCACATGCTCGACGCGCTTGCCAATCCCTGGGTGATTGGCGTGGCTGGACTGGGCGCGGTGGCGGAATTCTTTGCCGACAAGATAGCCTGGCTCGATTCGATCTGGGATGGGCTCAACACGCTGATCCGGCCGCTCGGCGGAGCATTACTGGCGCTTGCGGTGGTCGATGCCGGCGATCCTGTCTGGCAAGTGATTGTTTTCCTGTTGGGCGGCGGAGCGGCGCTGGCCAGCCATGCGACCAAGGCGACCACACGTGCCGCAGTGAACACAAGCCCCGAACCGGTCAGCAATGTTATCCTGTCGACCGCGGAGGATGTGGTGACAGGCACGTTGTTGGTTCTGGCCTTCGCCAATCCAGTCGTTTCGGCAGTGATTGCGCTGTTGCTGCTTGTCGTTGTGATCTGGGGGCTTTTTGCCGCGCGACGGGCGCTCAGGCGCTTTCTGGGAACGGCCCCTTCGCCGGACAAGCCCTAGCCGAAACTCGCACGCAAACCGTCGATTACAAATTGCGCCGCCAAGGCTCCAAGCAGCACGCCTAGCAGCCGCGTAATCACCGCTTCGGCTTTCGTCCCCAGCACGCGCATGATCGGACCTGCCGCAATCAGCGCCAAGAGCGTCAGCAGCAACACCAGCGCCAGTGCGCCCAAAATCACAAGCGAGCGGTCCAGCCCCTCATTCTGGCTCATCAGCAGCATGACCGAGGCGATCGAACCTGGCCCTGCAATCATCGGCATGGCCATTGGGAAGACCGAGACATCCTCAATCTCCGGCGTCTCGATGATCTTCTGCGCGCGCCCTTCGCGCCGCTCGGTACGTTTCTCGAACACCATGTCGATGGCGATCAGGAACAGCATGATACCGCCCGCGATGCGGAAACTGTTGAGCTCAATATGCAGCGCGCTGAGCAATTGCTCGCCGAACAGGGCGAACACCAGCAGGATCAGCGAGGCGATGAACGCCGCGCGGAGCGCCATGTTGCGGCGTTGCGCGACTGTCGCACCCTTGGTCAGGCTGGCATAGATCGGTGCGCAGCCCGGCGGGTCGATGACCACGAAGAAAGTCACAAAAGCAGAGACGAAAAGGTCGA
>CAZSJE010000004.1:0-2572 GCA_964606835.1 uncultured Sphingorhabdus sp. | reverse complement strand
GCGGCAAGGGCGGCGAGAGCAAGAAGAGCAAGGACGCGCATCAGAAACCTTTCGCTTGCTGCAATCCGGCACGGGCATGTGCGGCTTGCAACGTATTGTGGAGCAGGCAGGCAATGGTCATTGGCCCGACCCCGCCCGGAACGGGCGTGATCGATCCGGCAACCTCGGCAACCTCCGCGAAGGCGACGTCGCCGACCAGCTTGGTCTTGCCTTCTTCGGCAGCAGCTACGCGATTGATGCCGACGTCGATAACGCAAGCACCCGGCTTGACCCAGTCTGCCTTGACCAATTCCGGTCGCCCTACTGCGGCAACGACAATGTCGGCGCGGCGTACGACTTCGGGCAAATCCTGGGTGCGGCTGTGTGCAATGGTAACGGTGCAATTGGCGGCGAGCAGCAATTGGGCGACCGGTTTCCCCACCAAAATCGAGCGGCCGATCACCACTGCATTCTTGCCCGACAGATCGTTACCCAGCACATCGCGGATCAGCATCATGCAACCGAGCGGCGTGCAGCTGACCAACCCCGGCAGCCCCGATGCCAGCCGCCCTGCGCTCACCACATGCAGGCCATCGACATCCTTGTCGGGATCGATGGCACTGACCACCGCCAGTTCGTCGAGATGCTTGGGCAGTGGCAACTGGACCAAAATGCCGTCGACTGCGTCATCGGCATTGAGCGCCTCTACCACTGCAATCAGATCGCTTTGCGCGGTGTCGGCTGGCAGTTTATGCTCGAAACTCGCCATGCCAACCTCAACGGTCTGCTTGGCCTTGTTGGCGACATAGACGCGGCTTGCCGGGTCTTCGCCGACCAGCACGACGGCTAATCCCGGCTTACGACCTGTCGCGGCCTCGAAATCAGGAACTGCCGCAGCGATCTTCGCGCGCAAGCCGGCGGCGAAGGCCTTGCCGTCGATGATATGCGCCATGGTCTCAGATGCCCGCCATATACATGTCGCGGGCAACGCCAGACAGCAGGATTTGCAGGATGTTGAGCGCGACGATCAGCACCAGCGGCGAAAAATCGATCATTCCGGTATCGGGCATGATCTTGCGGATCGGCTTCAGAAATGGGTCGAGGATCATGTTCAGCGATTGCCAGATAGCGGACACGATATTGTTCGACAGGCTGATCACGTTGAACACGATCAGCAGGCTCAGGATGAACTGGACGATGATAACAGTGGTCAGGATCGAGATCAGGTAACCGAGGATCTGGATAAGCGCGATCAACATGGCATGCTCCGGTGGAGAGGATTTGCCTCCGATTAGCCGAGCCGCCGCGCTGTATCAACAGCGCAAAACACCCTAGCGGTGAATCAGCGTGCCCGCGCCCTTCACAGTGAACATTTCGATCAGCATCGCGTGGCTGACGCGACCATCCAAGATAACCGCGGCATCGACCCCTGCCTCGACCGCATCGACGCAGGTCTGGATTTTGGGGATCATTCCGCCGGAGATCGTGCCATCGTCTTGCAACGCCTTGACTGCCGCTGGGTCGAGATCGGTGAGGAGCGCCCCGCTTTTGTCGAGCACACCCGCGACATCGGTGAGCAGAAACAGCCGTGCCGCGCCCAGCGCACTGGCAATCGCGCCAGCCATGGTGTCGGCATTGATATTATAGGTATGGCCGTCCTCGCCCACGCCAATGGGTGCAACCACCGGGATCATCCCCGCTGCGCCGATCGTGTCGAGAATGCCGCGATCTACGGTCTTGGGTTCCCCGACAAATCCCAAGTCAACGGCCTTTTCGATATGGCTGTCCGGATCCTTTTGCGTGCGCTCGACCTTCACGGCCTGCACAAAGCCGCCATCCTTCCCTGAAATCCCGACAGCACTGCCACCAGCGGCGTTGATCCAGCCGACCAGCTCCTTGTTGATCGCGCCCGACAACACCATTTCGGCAACCTTGGCGGTCTCCGCATCGGTGACGCGCAAACCGTCGACAAATTGGCTTTCGACTCCGAGCTTTTTGAGCATTGCGCCGATCTGCGGTCCTCCGCCATGCACCACCACAGGGTTTATGCCGACTGCCTTCAGCAACACGACATCCTCGGCAAAATCCCGCGCCAGCCCAGCATCGCCCATCGCATGGCCGCCATATTTGACGACAAAAGTCTTTCCCGCATAGCGCTGCAAATAGGGCAGCGCCTCGGTCAGCGTTTCCGCTTTGGCAAGCATTGCAGGGTCGAGTTTATGGTCGGTCATGGTCGGGCGCGTTATGCAGCGGGCCGGGTGCCGTCAAGCTTGTGGCCATACTGCACGAAGAAGGTGATCAGCAGCGGCACAAGGACCATGCTCAGCACGACCTTCGCCAGCATCTGCCCCAGCAGCAATTCCGTGATCGGGAAGACGCCGTAAAAGGCAATGGTTACGAACAGCAGCGTGTCGACGATCTGCGACAGCACCGCTGCAATCGCACCGCGCACCGCGACATATTTGCCAACGCTCGCCTTCAAACGGTCGAACAGATAGACGTTCAGCAGCTGCGAGGTGCCATAGGCAACAATCCCCGCCACCCATATCCGCGGCGTCTGCCCCATCATCGTGTTGAACGCGTCGAGATATTT
>CAZSJE010000003.1:19487-36174 GCA_964606835.1 uncultured Sphingorhabdus sp. | reverse complement strand
GCCGGTTTCACCTTGTCCCAAGGCGGCACGCCTTCATAGGGCCCGGTCCACGGATCGAGGATGGGGGAAGCAGCGGGGACAGCCTTGGCAACAGGCTTGGCTTCAAGCGCAACGGGCATCGAAACCCCCGTCAGCATCAGGGCGATCAGCGACCATGTTTTCGTTCCTTTGTTCATTACAGCCTCTCTTGTTCCGGTCGGCAGCCGATGGCTTGCGCTCTGCGGCGCTTGCTGCCAGTCATGACGAACTGCTTAGCGAGATGGGTGCCGCATGGCAAAGGGGCAAGATCGGCAAGCGAATTGATCCGTTTTGGAGGGAAAGCATTTGAACGGCGAAATCCATTATGGCGCAGCACCACCGACCTTCATGATATACGGGTCTGCGCCGGGTCGGAGCCTGGAGCTTGCCGAACTGGCCATTGCCAATGGCTATGCGCAGGCGCGCGCCGACCAGCCCGCCGACGTGCTCCTTGCCGACCTTTGCTCCATTCCCGATGGAACAGAGGCAGAATGGTCCGAAATTGCGGATTATCTCGACCGTTATGGCGCACAGGCGCTTGTCTGGATCGGGATAGACCAGATCGATACCGCCTATGGCGCTTTGCCGCCGGATCGGTGCGAATATCTGGTAGATGCAGACGACGACCTGGCGCTGCCAATTTTGGCACGGGCAAACAGGCGGGCGAAAATGGACCAGTTGCACGACCGCAGCCGCGATCATGGCGCCGGGGGCGAATATCGCGACCTGCACAGGATCAGCGACGAACTTGCCGATTTCGCACGAACGCTGGCGCGGATTGCGGAGCAGGATGACAGTGCGTCTTCGGCATTGCGCGACAAGCCGGTTTCGTTTCGCCCAGCCCCTGCCGGTGTTTTCGCCCCGCTTGCGCTGCATGGACCCATCGACGCCGGGCCAAGCGCGGCGACCATCCGTGACTGCATCAAGCTGCGCCGGATGCGCGAGCAGCATTTCCCGGCGGACCTGTTTGCCGATCCAGGCTGGGACATATTGCTCGATCTTTATGCGGCCAAGCTGGAGGGAAAATCGGTGTCAGTTTCCAGCCTGTGCATTGCCGCCGCCGTGCCGCCAACCACGGCGCTGCGCTGGATCACCAGCATGACCGAACGTGGCGCGCTGGTGCGGAGGCAGGACCCCAATGATGCGCGGCGGGTATTTATCGAACTGTCAGAGGATAGCGAAGACCGGCTGCGCGCCTATTTCCGCAATGTCGCCGCAAAGACCAGCACACCGATATAGCTTGCGGTTCCGTACCACTTTTGGCAAAGGCGCGGTCGTCCATTGTGGGGCGCTTAGCTCAGTTGGTAGAGCATCTCGTTTACACCGAGAGGGTCAGCGGTTCGAGCCCGTTAGCGCCCACCATGATGGAAAGATTGACAGCGGTTCGTTCATCTTGCAGCAAGCTTTCAGAAGGCAGACTATGCGCGTGAGGATGGGGAAGTTTCTTTCGATAGCGGTTGCCGCAGGCGCGATGGTTGCAGCAGCCCAGCCCGCTTATGCAAATAGCAAGGATCGTGGCAAGCGCAGCGACACACTGGCGGCTGGCTGCACTGATGCCTGCAAGCCCGGGATTCGCTCAATGTCCGAATCGACCCCCTCGCGCAAAACCGACTGCCCGCGCACGCGCCGCATCTTGATGTAAGCGTCTAACTGGCCTCGGCCAGCAAGGACGATATCTCTTCGTCGTCCCACTCAACACCGCCGACCACCCGCCAGACCTCGCGGCCTTCGCTGTCATACAGGATCGTGGTCGGCAGGCTGGGTCCGCCGCCAATACTGCCGAGCAGGTGATTCTCCTGATCAACATAGGGTTCCAGATTGACGATTCGCGCCGATTTGAAAAAGTCTACGACCGGCGCGCGGCCCTTCAGGTCCTGCGAAACGGCAATCACCGTCACCCGGCCCGATTCGAGCGCTGCGAGCGCATCGAGCGTTGGCATCTCCACCTTGCACGGCCCACACCAAGTCGCCCACAGATTGACCAGCAGCGGTCTTCCCGCAAAATCGTCGAGCGACACTTCGCGCCCGTCAGCACCAGTGAATGCCCCTGTCGGCGCCTGGCGTCCGGCAAAGCGATAGCTGAGTTCCGCGCGCAGGCCGTTGGCGCTTTCCAGACCCGCACCGGGCTTTGCCGGGGCTGTAGTAGCGGTAACGGGTTCCGCTTGCTCCTTCGGCGCGCTTTCCCTATCGCACCCGCCGATCAACAGCGCCGAGGCAGCAAACAGGCAGATGAACGAGAAACGGGGCACGAACGACTCCAGCAGCATGTGGGGCGGCCGCTTTGGTGCGGGTCCCGACGCAATCATGCGCGAGATAAACGCCTCTATCCCGGTCGACAAGCGGCTATGGCGCGAAGATATCGCCGGGAGCCGCGCGCATGCCGCGATGCTGGGCGCGCAGGGGATAATTTCCGCTGAAGATGCCGCTGCCATTGACGGAGGGCTGGCGCAGATTGCTCAGGAATATGAGAAGCAGGGCGTGCCCGAGCATCTGGAGCTTGAAGACATCCACATGCAGGTCGAGGCGCGGCTGAAGGAACTGATCGGCGAGCCTGCCGGGCGGCTGCACACCGCGCGCTCGCGCAACGACCAAGTCGCGACCGATTTCCGGCTTTGGGTGCGGCAAGCCTGCGCCTCGACCGATACCGGGCTGAAGGCGTTTCAAACCGCGCTGCTCGACCGCGCCGAAGAACATGCCGACAGCATTATGCCCGGCTTCACCCATTTGCAGGTCGCGCAGCCGGTAACGCTCGGCCACCATCTGATGGCTTACTATGAAATGGCAAAACGCGACCGCAGCCGCTTTGCCGATTGCGCCAGGCGGCTGAATGAATCGCCCTTAGGCAGTGCGGCGCTGGCCGGAACCGGCTTTGCCATCGACCGCGAAGCAACGGCGAAAGCGCTGGGGTTCGGCCAGCCCATGGCGAACAGCATGGACGGCGTTTCGTCCCGTGACTTTGCCATTGAGTATCTGAGCTGCGCCGCGCAGACTGCCTTGCACCTATCGCGGCTGGCGGAGGAACTGATCCTTTGGGCCTCGCAACCCTTTGGTTTCGTCAAGCTGCCCGATGCCTGGTCGACAGGCAGCTCAATCATGCCGCAAAAGCGCAACCCCGACGCCGCCGAGCTGGTGCGCGGCCATGCGGGGCGGATCATCGGCGCGCTGACCAGCCTGATGATCACTATGAAGGGCCTGCCGCTCGCTTATTCCAAAGATATGCAGGACGACAAGGCGCCTTTGTTCGAGGCGCATGACCTGCTCGAACTCTCAATAGCCGCAATGACCGGGATGGTGGCCAATGTCACCTTCATGCCCGAACGGATGCACATGGTCGCAGCAAGCGGCTTTTCCACCGCAACGGACCTTGCCGACTGGCTGGTGCGTGAGCATGGCTTGCCATTCCGCGAGGCGCATCATGTCACCGGTAGTGCGGTCAAGCTGTGCGAGGCACGTGGCGGCGGGCTGGAATTGCTCACACCCGAAGACCTGTCCGCCATCGATGCGCGGATGGAACAATCCCCCCTCCCCGACCTTTCCGTCGAAGGGTCGGTCGCCAGCCGGACCAGTGCTGGCGGAACCGCGCCGGTTCGGGTAAGGGAGGCCATCGCCAGAGCGCGACAGGAGTTATCGGCATGAATCGCAAAGCAGCCATCACGGGACTGGTCCTGCTCGCAGCGCTGTCCGCCTGTGGCAAGGTGGGGCCGCTGCAGCCCAAACCGGGACAGGCACCACTCGCCAAAGCCTATGGCCAAAGCGAGGCAACGGCGCCCGACACGCTGATGACTCCGTCCGAACAGGCGCGACCTGGACGCAGCGACGAACTAATGCGCCGGTCCGAACGGCGCGTCAACGACCCGTTCGACCTGCCTCCGGGAAGCGAGACTGAGGGTGAGGACGCACCTGCGGCCCCTGCCCCGACCGAACCAACCACCAAACCGAAATAATCCATGGACCATTTCCAAACAAAAGACGGCGTGCTCCACGCCGAGAATGTCCCGCTGAGCCGGATTGCCGAGGATATTGGCACGCCGGTCTATGTCTATTCGCGCGCCACGCTGGAACGGCATGCCCGCGTCTTCCGCGAAGCGCTGGTCGAGGCCGGGGTCGCCGATCCGCACATTGCCTTTGCCATCAAGGCCAACCCCAATCTGGCGGTGCTCAAGGTGCTGGCACGCGAAGGCTATGGTGCCGATGTCGTCTCAGGTGGCGAAATGCGCCGTGCGCTTGCAGCGGGCGTGCCGCCTAAGGATGTAGTGTTTTCCGGCGTCGGCAAGACCGCCGATGAAATGATCGACGCGCTGAAATCGGGCATTGGCCAGTTCAATATCGAATCCGAAGAGGAGGGCCGTGAGCTGGCGGCACTTGCCGAATGCATGGGCCTGCGCGCCGACGCGGTGCTGCGCATCAACCCGGATGTCGATGCTCAGACCAATGCGAAAATTTCGACCGGCAAGGCCGACAACAAATTCGGCATCGGCCTGCACAAAGCAGCGGCAATCTATGGGCGGCTGGCAGCGCTGCCGGGGCTGAACATGCGTGGATTGGCTCTGCATATCGGCAGCCAGCTATTGAACCTCGACCCTCTGGAGGTGGCCTTTGCCAAGATCGGCAAGCTGGTCGCTGAGCTACGCGGTGCAGGACATGCGATCAGCCATGTCGACCTGGGCGGCGGACTAGGCGTCAAATATAAGGCCGAGGACGTGCCGCCCAGCCCCCAAGAATATGCCGCGATGGTCGCGCGCGCGACCAAGGGCTGGGACGTGCAATTGATGTTCGAGCCGGGTCGCGTCATCTGCGGCAATGCAGGCGTGCTGCTGACCACGGTGATCCGGGTGAAGCCGGGTGGCGGCAATCTGCCCTTCGTCATAGTCGATGCGGCAATGAACGATCTGGCCCGACCTGCGCTGTACGACGCATGGCACGATTTCGAAGCGGTCGAGCCAAAAGGCCAGCGCTTCACGGCAAACCTGGTCGGCCCAGTGTGCGAGACCGGTGACACCTTTGCCATGGCGCGTGAAGTCGATGAGGTAGCAGCAGGCGACCTCGCGATCTTCCGCACCGCCGGAGCCTACGGCGCAACCATGGCCAGCACCTATAACAGCCGCGGGCTGGTCCCCGAGGTGCTGGTGCATGACGAGCAATATGCGGTGGTCGCCGAGCGGATCGAGCCCGCCACCATCCTCGCCGCCGAGCATGTTCCTGATTGGCTCGAATGAAACAGTTACCGGTCTTCGTGAATTTACGGGGGCGCAAGGTCCTGCTGATGGGCGAAGGTGAAGCAGCGGATGCCAAGCGACGGTTGATCGAACGGGCCGGCGGGATTTGCGTGTCCGATGGCGACGCATTGCTGGCCTTTGTCGCGCTAGAGGACGACGTTGAAGCTGCGCGGTTGGCAGAAGAGCTCAAGGCTAAAGGCCTGCTGGTCAATGTCGTCGACCGGCCAGAGCTGTGCGATTTTACCACACCCGCGATAGTCGACCGGGATCCCGTGCTGGTTGCCATTGGCACTGGCGGGGCTTCGGCTGGGCTCGCCAAGGCGCTGCGGCAGCGGCTGGAAATTTTGCTCCCTGCCAATCTGGGCGGTCTCGCCGGCCAACTGATGGCTGCGCGTGAAAGGTTGCGAGCGCGCTGGCCGGACAATACAGCGCGGCGCAAAGCTATCGATGCCGCGCTTGAAGAGGCAGGGATGCTCGATCCGCTGGCAGAGCAGGACAATGCGGCGGTCGGGGCATGGCTGGACGCTGCCCAGACGAATGGACCTGCGGGGTTGGTAACCATCGATCTTGCCTCCACCGACCCTGACGATCTGACCCTCCGCCAAGCGCGACTGTTGGGGCAGGCAGACCATGTTTTTCACAGGGAAGATGTGCCTGACTCAATTTTGAGTCGCTGCCGAGCCGATGCTGTTCGGCACCACGAAGAGCCTGCGGAGCCCCTTCCTGCGGGCCTCGTTTTGCATTTGCGGTTGCAAAGCAGCGAAGGCTGATCGATCAGTCGCGCATGACGACGCTGCCAACCCGTGACACCCCGATGCTGCTGTTCGGCTGCGGCAATATGGGTCGGGCGATGCTCGATGGCTGGCTGGCGGCGGGCGTCGATCCGGCGGCTTTCGTGGTCGTCGATCCTAATGCCGGGGACCTGCCCCAGGGCGTTGCGCACTATCGCGGTGCAGCACAGCTTGACCGGAAATTTGGCTGCGCGCTGCTGGCGATCAAACCGCAAATCTTTGCTGAGTTGGCAGGCGATATCGACGCATTGCTGGCGACCGACGCGACAGTGATGTCGATTCTGGCTGGAACGCGGATCGAGACGCTTTTGGGAAAACTGCCCAGGCGGATCATTGTCCGGTTGATGCCCAATCTGGCCGCCGCTTTGGGCAAGTCGCCATTGGGGTTATTTGCCCAGTCCGGTATCGACCAAAGGTCGCTTGAGGCCTTGCTGAGACCGCTCGGCACGCCATTCTGGCTGGCCGACGAAGCACAAATGGATGCTGTCACCGCCTTGGCGGGGTCCGGCCCCGCCTTTGTCTATCGTTTCATCGACGCTCTGGCCAAAGGCGGCGAGAGATTGGGTCTTGATGCGAGCCAGTCGCTGGGTCTGGCCACTGCCATGATCGAAGGCGCGGCAGCATTGGCCGCATCAAGCGAAGCGTCGCCTGATGAACTTGCTCGTCGCGTGACCAGCCCCGGTGGCACGACTGCGGCCGGGCTGGCGGTGCTCGATCATGACAAAATGCTTGAGAAGCTGATCGAAGTCACGCTCATCGCCGCACGAGATCGCGGAGTCGAACTTTCCAAAGGCTAAAACGAAAATGCCGCCCCGCATTGCTGCGGAAAGGCATCGATCGAAACTTTTGCTGCAATCACCGATAAAAGACGTGATTGTCGATTGTCCCCATCCGCTTCAGCCGCCAGCCGGGCGACACATAGCGGGCGTGGAAGAAGAGAGCGCCCTCCATCTGGCTTTTCCAGCTGCCATCAAGAGCGATCTTCGCAATCGCGACGGCATTTTTCCATTGCTGGCTGCCGGTGTTGATCCGGGGCATCCTGCCGCCGCGCACGAAGGAGAATTGGCTGGGCTGGTACACCACGCCGCAGATCGAAGAAGGGAAGCGACCCGATTGGGTGCGCGCCAGCACGACGCGGGCCACGGCCAGCTGGCCAGCAAGCGATTCGCCCTTCGATTCGAAATATACAGCGCCTGCGAGGCAATGGGTTTCCGCATCGAGCGGACCAGCATCGCGATGCGCGCGCACCAGTTCGGCCAAGCTGGAAGCCGAAACCTGGGGCGCGATGGGCGCTTCGGTTGACTTGGGTTCTTCTACAGCAGCGACACCTGTGCCGGGACTGAAGACGATTTCACCGTCCGACGGCTTCAGCGCGGCTTCGCGCGCGGCGTCATCGGCGGCCAATATGCCGGTGTCGATGGTGATCGTATCGGCAGCGAGCCTTGAATTGGCGCTATTGGCGCCAAAGGCGAAACCTGCGTCGGAAAAGCTCGCAGCCGAAAGCAGGGTAAACGAAAGAGCCGCAAGCGATGCGGCTTTGGGAAGGAACGACATTCTGATCTATCATTATGCGGCTGTGGAGCCAATCGCGCTAAACCCCGTAACCTCCAACGCGCGAAATCTTCCACTTCCGACTTGCGTGTTTGCCGATCACACACCCCTGAGGATCGTTGGCAACCTTCGCTACTCGTGCGACGCCAACTATTGTGCAATGCAGCAAAGTCAAGCTGGTGGGGTCAAAAGTCCGGTCAACCGTTCGACAAACGCGACGTCCAGTTCCAATATCCAGAGATCGGGGTCGCGCTGGACGCGGCGATCAAGATATTCCGCCAATTTCTCTTCGCTATCAATGCTTTGGGACACGACCAGCTGCCATTCTCGGACGTTATCTATGGTCGGATATTGCTCGTAGAGCGCAAGATTCTGTCCCCGGACGCGAGCCAAAAGCAACAATGCGCCTGCGGTGGCATCGCCCTTGCGAAGCACCGTTGCAAAGTCGCCTTCCGCCAAAGTGCGGCGGATCAGGCTGGTGACCAGCATATGCGTGGCGAGGCGTGGCTCGAGCTTCACACCGCTGCGCTTGGCCTAAGCGGCATCGCGCTCCTCTAGACCTGCGAGCAGCGCAAACAGCGCCGCGCCGTCCTTGGCCCCGCGCAGCTGGTTGCGGCTGGCTTCGTCGCGGAACATGCGCGAAACCTCGGCCAGCGCCTTCAGATGCGCCGCGCCGTCGTTGACCGGCGAGAACAATGCAAAGACAAGGTCGACGGGTTCGTCATCGATCGCCTCATATTCCGCCGCCTTGTCCAAACGGACGAACACGCCAACCGGACCGGGTAGTCCATCGACCTTGCAATGCGGAATAGCCGTGCCGCCGCCAAAGCCTGTAGGACCCAGCCGCTCGCGCTCGACAAGCGATTCGTGCGCGCGTCCTGCATCGACGCCATAATTTTGTGCGGCCAGTGCCGCGACGGTCGACAAAAGTGCATCCTTGTCGGCGACTTTGGTCCCGGAAACGACCGCGCCATCGGCCAGTCGTGTTGAAATGCGAATCATATCTTTCTTTCTGCCCCTGCCGAGACCGGCGAAAAGCACAAGGTTAAATCACTGAATCATTTACGAATATCTTAGAAAGGCGGGCCGAATTCAGGTCGAGGATTTCGGTTCAACCCACCCGATCGTGCCATCGGGGCGGCGGTAAACCATATTGTGCGCGCCAGTTCCAGTATTTTTGAAGAGCAAGGCAGGCGTGTTGCGCAAATCCATCAGCATCACTGCATCGGAAACGCTCGATTCAGGGATTTCGGTGCGCATTTCGGCTATGATTACCGGCGCTTCGGGTGCAGCCTCTGCTTCCTGGGGCCCTGCATCGAATACGGTGTAAGCAGCTTCTTCCTCGCGCAGCGCATGGGCGCTTTGTGCATGCCGGTCCTGCAAGCGGCGCATGTAACGGCGCAACTGCTTTTCGATCTTTTCAGCAGCGCCATCGAAAGCGATGTGTGCATCTTTCGCCTCGCCATGGCCTTTGAGCACCAGCCCCTGCATCACATGGGTGACGATATCGCAGGCAAAACCATCGGGAGGGGCACGACCGAAGGTGACGGTCGACGACAGCGCTTTCGAAAAATATTTGTCGACGATCGCCGTCAATCTGGTGTCGACATGGCCTTGGAGCGCTTCGCCGGTTTCGATTTGATGTCCCGACACTCTGATATCCATATCGATACTCCTTTTATTGTTTTTGCCGAAATTGGGTGGGGGAAATGGGGTCAGGAAGGCGCTGTGAATTCGCGACCGTTCCAGATGGCGTCTTCGATGCCATCGACAAAGGCGCGGTGCCGCGCCAGTTCCTCTACCGAAGCAGTGTGCGGGCGCAGGGCGCGGAAGGGGCGGTCAACAATGATCAGCCGGTCGCTACCGCTGCCAAAATCGCCTGCGACGACATTCTCCGCGGCAAGCTCGAGACCGATCTGCTTGCCACCGGTCAGTTCGATATAGAGTTGCGCGAGCAGTTCGGCGTCGAGCAGTGCGCCATGCTTGGTACGGTGGCTGCGGTCGATGCCATAGCGGGTGCACAGTGCATCGAGCGAGAGTTTCGCGCCGGGATGCTTCGCCCGCGCCAGCGCAATGGTGTCGATCATCCGGCCCGTATCGACACGGTCACGCTGGCAGCGATCAAGCTCCATATTAAGAAAGCCGAAATCGAAACTTGCATTATGCGCGACCAGCGGGCTGTCCCCCAGAAAGGCAAGCAGCTCCTCGACTTTGTGCGCAAATAACGGTTTGTCCGAAAGGAAGGTGTTGGACAGCCCGTGGACCTGCTCGGCACCCGCCGGCATGTCGCGTTCGGGATTGAAATAGCAATGGAAGGTTGCGCCGGTGGGCACGCGGCCAACCATTTCGATGCAGCCGATTTCGACCATACGGTCGCCGGTCGCAGGATCGAAACCGGTCGTTTCCGTGTCGAAGATAATCTCGCGCATTCTACTATTGAATATCGGCCTGTTTTTCCGAGTCTGCAAGCCCGCCAAGCAATTTTTTCACCAGCGCCTGAACCTGTTGGCGCGTTTCGGCGATTGTGGCGCCAGTGTCGATGATCGTATCTGCCTTTGCACGCTTTTCGGCGTCGGGGACTTGCAGTTTCAGGATCGATTCGAATTTTTCGACCACCATGCCCGGTCGTGCCAGCGCGCGGGTGCGTTGCTGTTCCGCTGGGGCTGAAACGACAACAATATAGTCTACCGCCTGATGCCCACCCTTTTCAAACAACAAGGGAATGTCGAAGACGATCATTGGTTTTCGTGCATTTTCAGCGAGAAAGGCGTTGCGCATCGCGGCAACCGCCGGGTGGATGATCGCTTCGAGCTTTGCGAGCTTCTCCTTGTCGCCAAAGACTGCCGCGCCCAGTTTTTGCCGGTCCACGCCGTTAGTGCCTGTCGTTCCGGGAAAGGCGGCTTCGATGGCCGCGACCAACGCGCCATTCGGCCCTTGCAGCTGGTGCACCGCCGCGTCGGCATCGAAAACCGGAACTCCTTCCTCCGCAAACATGGCCGCAACGGTCGATTTGCCCATGGCAATCGAGCCGGTGAGGCCAATGATCAGCGGGCCCTGAGCTTGTCGAAGGGTCATTTGAGCAGCAAGGCCCGCAACTCATCCTCGCAATCGTCGGGCGGAGCGGCGCCGAAAAAGAGCTCGAACGCCAGCGCTGCCTGACCAATCAGCATGTCGAGCCCATCGGTCGTGTCGAGTTCCCGCGCGCGCGCGGCTTTCAACAGTCGGGTTTCGAGCGGCGTATAGACGATATCATAGACATGCGCGTTATCGGGCAGGGGCGAAAGGTCGATTTCCAGCGGCGGCTGCCCCACCATCCCCAGCGGACTCGAGTTCACCAGCAGCGCGACCGGCGGCAGCCGCGCATCCATGGCCAGCACCCGGCCCTTCAGCCCGAAATGCGACAGCAGCGTCATCGCCTTTAACGGACTGCGTGCGAGCAGGGTGACTTCGCCGACGTCCGCCTGGGCAAGCGCAAAGAGGATCGCGCGCGCAGCACCCCCTGCGCCGATCACGGCCACTGGTGCTCCAACCCAGTCGATATCGGCGATTGGCGCAAAGAAGCCGGCTGCATCGGTGTTGGTTGCCTGCAACGCTCCCTCACGGTTGCGAAAGATGGTGTTGGCAGCCCCTATGGATTCGCGCACGCCACCGGGATCGGCGACGCAATCGAGCACGGTCTGTTTGTGCGGGATAGTCACATTGCAACCACGCCAATCCGGGTCGGCTTGGCGTTCGCTGAAATAGGGTGAGAGCCCATCCGCAAACACATGCTTCGCGCGATATTCCGCGACGATCCCCAGCTTCTTCAGCCAGAAATTGTGGATCAGCGGCGATTTCGAGTGGCTGATCGGATCGCCGATGACTTCTGCGTAAACACTCATATCGCCACTATCCCGCGTTCGCGCAAAAAGCCAAGCAGCGGAAGCAAGGGCAGACCCATGATGTCGAAATGGCTGCCGTCAATCCGCGAGAAAAGCTGCGCGCCTGCACCCTCGATCTGGTAGCAACCGACACAGTGGTGGATATCTTCCCAATGCTGCTCGACATAAGAATGGATGAACTCGTCTGACAGATGCCTGACCGTCATCCGCGACGTCGCGACAAAGCGCCAAACCGGCTCGCCGCCTTCGGCGACCACTGCGGCGGAGAAGAGTTTGTGCGTCTTACCGGCCATCGCCGCCAGTTGCGCCTTGGCCTGTGCAGAGTTTTCGGGCTTGTCTAGCATCGTCCCGTCATCGAGCGCCAGCGTCTGATCGGCACCGATCACCAGCGCTTGCGGGTGCTTTGAAGACAGTTTCACTGCCTTGGCCTCCGCCAGCGCATCGGCAATATCGCGTGCGGCAAATCGCTGTTCCAAAAGACTTTCCTTGACCGCATCTTCATCGACCATCGGTGCCATGACGTCACATTCGACTCCTGCCCGCGCCAGCATCGCTCGCCGTGCAGCACTGGTCGAAGCCAATATCAATTGTGTCACGCCGCCTCACTGCGTTCATTATGCAAGTTGATGATGGCGGCCGCACTTTCCTCAATACTGCGCCGTGTCACATCGATCACAGGCCAGCCATTGTCGGCAAACATCCGCCGTGCATAGGCCAATTCACGTTTCACGGCCTCTTCGTCGACATAGTCGGTGTCGGGGGTCTGGTTGAGCGACAATAGCCGGTTGCGCCGTACCTGCACCAGCCGGTCGGCGCTGGTCACTAGCCCGACAACAAGCGGGTTTTTCAACGAATAGAGCGCGTCAGGCGGCGGCGATTCGGGGACTATGGGGATGTTGGCGGTCTTGTAGCCGCGATTGGCAAGGTAGATGCTGGTCGGCGTTTTCGAGGTGCGCGACACGCCAGCCAGCACGATATCGGCTTCCTCCCAATTCTGATGGTTGAGGCCATCGTCATGCGCAATGGTGAACTGGATGGCGTCGACGCGAGCGAAATAGGCTTCATCCAGCGCATGCTGCCGACCGGGGCGTGCCTTTGCCTCCTGCCCCAATACGCTTGACAGCGCATCGGTGACTGCATCGAGCGCCGCTACTGCGGGCAGGCCCAGTGCGAGACAACGTTCCTCCAGCTTGCGCCGCATTGCTGTATTAACGAGGGTAAACAACACAAGGCCGGGATGTGCCGCGACATCAACCAATATCCGGTCCAGATGCGATTCACTGCGCACCATCGGCCAGAAATGCTTGATCACATCCACATCGTCATATTGGGCAAGCGCGGCCTTGGCGATATTTTCCAGCGTTTCGCCAGTGGAATCGGACAACAGATGGAGGTGGATACGGTCTGGCATGATGGTCCCTGAACTGCGCCCAACCTTGTGGGCCGCTTGGGGATAAATCAAGGGATGAAAAACAAGGCGGTATTTGTCCCCGCTGCCGCCGATCCGGCCTCTCGATTCGGACACAGGCCATCCACAGCCGGACTCTACACTCCACAGGCTGTGAATAACGGGGACGAGCGGAATCGAATCGTGCGACTCCCATCGTCCTTTCGAGTCAATATGTTTGCAAAAACGGCAAGGCCCCCTAAGCAACACACTTGCCCACAGCACATCATAAATCATCATCTTTTGAATCTATTATATGATATTAGGGAGCCTGCATGACTGACCCGAAATTGCTCGCAGTGCTGAAGGGTGAGACGTTCGATGTGCCACCGGTCTGGCTGATGCGTCAGGCCGGTCGTTACCTTCCCGAATATCGCGAACTGCGCGCGCAAAAGGGCGGATTTCTTGAGCTGGCTTATGATAGCGATGCCGCCTGCGAGATCACCTTGCAGCCGATCCGCCGCTTCGGTTTTGACGGCGCGATTCTGTTTTCCGACATTCTCGTTGTCCCACATGCTATGGGTCAGGATCTGTGGTTCGAGGCTGGCGAGGGCCCGCGGCTGGCACCCAAGCTGGCAGGGAGCGATTGGCGCGATTTATCACCGCAGCCTCAGCGGCTCGACCCGGTCTATGAGACGATCCGCAAGGTGAAGGCTGCGCTGTCCCCTGAAACAACGTTCCTGGGCTTTGCCGGCAGTCCCTGGACCGTGGCGACCTATATGGTCGCGGGGCAGGGCAGCAAGGATCATGAAGCGGCGCGCGGCATGGCGTACCGGCAACCGATAGAATTTGGCGCATTGATTGACGCCATAACAGCACAAACGGTCGACTATCTGTCGAAACAGATTGAGGCTGGCGTCGATGCGGTGCAGCTGTTCGATAGCTGGGCTGGGTCGCTCTCGCCTGCGCAATTCGAGCGCTGGGTCATTGCGCCCAATGCCGCGATTGTGAAGGGCATAAAGGCGCGGCATTCCGACACGCCGATCATCGGCTTTCCCAAGGGCGCAGGGGCCAAGCTGGTCGATTATGCAAAGGGCGTTGGTGCCGATGCGATCGGTCTTGATGAAACCATTGATCCGGCATGGGCCAATGCCAACCTGCCTGCGGGCCTGCCCGTGCAAGGCAATCTCGACCCGCTGGCATTGCTGGCAGGCGGCGAGGCATTGGAGAACGCCGTCGCCCGCGTGCTGAGCGCCTTGAAAGGTCGCCCGCATATCTTCAACCTGGGCCATGGTATCGGCCAGCACACCCCCATTGCGCATGTCGAAAAATTGCTTAGCTTGGTGCGCGGGGGATAAGGCACAGGGCTTCCCGAAATGGCGGACTATATTGCAGTGCTCTATTACTGGCTGAAATCGGCGCACCTTATTTTCGTGATATTCTGGATGGCCGGGCTGTTCATGCTGCCGCGCTTTTTCGTCTATCATCAGGAATCGGCTGAGGGTTCAGAAGAATCCGCCCGCTGGGTGGATCGCGAGGCGCGGCTGATCAGGATCATCCTGAATCCTGCGATGGTGGTAGTCTGGGTCGTCGGCCTGCTCCTCGCCTGGCACATTGGTGCTTTCAGTCAAGGCTGGTTCCATGTGAAACTTCTGTTCGTTTTGGGCCTGTCCGCTTATCACGGCTGGATGGTCGCTTATGCAAAGAAGCTGGCTAAGGGTGATCGAACCCTTAGCGGTAAGCAGCTGCGGCTACTCAACGAAGTTCCAGGCATAGCAGCAGCGATAATTGTTATCCTCGTGGTCGTAGGGCAGCAATTTTTGACCTGAGTCCCCAAGAAAACGCTGTCCTACAACCAACCGAATCGGGCATATGATGTCCGATGAAGCATTTGGCCTTCCCTCTCCTGTCCTGCGCTTCACAGTGCCATCGTAACGATGCCGACCTGTGGAACGTGTACAGGCGAGACTTTAGTGGAACCTTTGGCTGCAAAGCCGCAGCTTTTCGTCAACACTATCGTCACGATGGCAGCAGCAATGGCAGCAACACCATTGACGCCGCAGCACGGCAGGCCTATCTCATTTCCCAAGTCCGTCCTGGGCGTGAGGCGCATTTCACCAATAACGCGCCACCAAACTTATCAGACATGATCCGCCATTTGACGCGCGGAGTCTATTTTCCAAACAGAGAATTTCCATGCATTTGAAAGATTTAAAGAACAAAAAACCCGCTGAGCTGGTCGAAATGGCCGAAGAGCTGGAGATCGAGGGCGCATCGACGCTGCGCAAGCAGGACCTGATGTTCGCGATCCTGAAAGAACTGGCCGAAGATGGCGAGCAGATCACCGGCGAAGGTACCATCGAGGTGTTGCCGGACAGCTTTGGCTTCCTGCGTTCGCCCGATGCCAATTATCTGGCCGGCCCCGATGACATTTATGTCTCGCCCAATATGGTGCGCCAATATGGGCTGCGCACTGGCGACACAGTGGAAGGCGAAATTCGTGCGCCCAAAGATGGCGAACGTTATTTTGCGCTCACCAAGTTGCTGAAAGTCAATTTCGACGATCCCGATGCGGTCCGCCACCGGGTGAACTTCGATAATTTGACGCCGCTTTATCCGGATCAGAAACTGACTTTGGACTCAGCCGATCCGACGGTGAAGGACAAGTCCGCGCGGGTGATCGATATCGTAAGCCCCCAAGGCAAGGGCCAGCGCGCGCTGATCGTTGCGCCGCCGCGCACCGGCAAGACCGTGCTGCTGCAGAATATCGCCAAGGCGATTACCGACAATCATCCCGAAGTCTTCCTGATCGTGCTGCTCATCGACGAGCGGCCCGAGGAAGTGACCGACATGCAGCGCAGCGTGAAGGGCGAAGTCGTCAGCTCGACCTTCGACGAGCCCGCCACCCGCCATGTCCAGGTCGCCGAAATGGTCATCGAGAAGGCCAAGCGTCTTGTCGAGCACAAGCATGACGTTGTCATCCTGCTCGATTCGATCACCCGTCTGGGCCGCGCCTACAACACTGTTGTCCCGTCGTCGGGCAAGGTGCTGACCGGAGGTGTCGATGCAAACGCCCTGCAACGCCCCAAGCGCTTCTTCGGCGCCGCGCGCAATATCGAGGAAGGCGGTTCGCTCTCGATCATCGCAACCGCCCTGATCGACACCGGCAGCCGCATGGACGAAGTCATCTTCGAAGAGTTTAAGGGCACTGGCAATTCGGAAATCGTCCTCGACCGCAAAGTCGCCGACAAGCGCATCTTCCCCGCACTGGATGTTGGCAAATCCGGCACGCGCAAGGAGGAGCTGCTGGTCGAAAAGGACAAGCTCACCAAAATGTGGGTGCTGCGCCGCATCCTGATGCAGATGGGCACTGTCGATGCGATGGAGTTCCTGCTCGACAAGATGAAAGATTCGAAAACCAACGAGGATTTCTTCGATTCGATGAATCAGTAAGGCGGCAAGCGCATGATATTGGAACATGCGCTGCTGCAGGTGCGGCCCGGCGAGGAAGCGGCATTCGAGGCGGCGATGGCGGAGGCCAAGCCTCTGATTGCTGCTTCGCCCGGTTTCATGGAACTTGAGGTCCGCCCCGCCGTTGAACGCGAAGGGCTTTACTTGTTGCTGGTGCGCTGGAACTCGGTTGCCGATCACCGCGATGGCTTCCGCAAATCGGAGCGCTATCAGCAATGGCGGGCCTTGCTCCACCATTTTTATGACCCTATGCCCATGGTCGACTATTTCGGGGACCCTTTGTGATTGATCTGATATTTGCCACCGCCGCAGCCGCCCCGTCGTTGGGCGGACCCGCAGAAATCTGGGCGGCGATCGTCAGGGACTTTTCCA
>CAZSJE010000003.1:0-19387 GCA_964606835.1 uncultured Sphingorhabdus sp. | reverse complement strand
CCGTCGTTGGGCGGACCCGCAGAAATCTGGGCGGCGATCGTCAGGGACTTTTCCAATCTTGGCTCTGCCTCTGCATTGACGGCGTTCCTGCAGGTATTGATGATTGATATCGTACTGGCAGGCGACAATGCGATTGTGGTGGGCGCGCTTGCCGCTGGCCTTCCCGCCGATCAGCGTAAGAAGGTGATTGCCATCGGTGTGGTTGCGGCGCTGGTTCTGCGCGTGATCTTTGCGTTGATGGTCACTTGGCTGCTTGGCATTGTCGGGCTGGTTTTTGCAGGTGGCATATTGCTTCTGTGGGTGGCGTGGAAAATGTATCGCGATCTGGGCGCGGACCATGCGAGCGATTCCCCGGGATCGCCAGAAATTACCGGTGATGAAAACACGGGGATCAAGCCCGCCAAAAGCTTCGCTGGCGCTGCTTGGGCAGTTGCTGTTGCCGATGTGTCGATGAGCCTGGACAATGTACTCGCAGTTGCCGGCGCGGCAAAAGACCATCCGGGAATCATGATCGTCGGGCTGGTCTTCGCAGTCGCGCTGATGGGCGTTGCCGCGAATATCATCGCCCAATATATCGAGCGTTACAAATGGATCGGCTGGATCGGCATGGCGGTGATCATCTATGTCGCGGGCAAGATGATCTATGATGGCTGGGTCGATCCGCAGCTCGGCGTTGGCCGCTATATCTATGCGATGATGGGCAATTGATGCCGGATATCTGGCGCGACCAGCCGGTCCTGGAGGGTGAGCATGTCACCCTCCGCCCGATGGAGCGCGCCGACGGCCCGGCGATTGTCGAGGCGGCGAGCGACGGCAAGCTGTGGGAACTATTCTACACCCATGTGCCTTCCAGCGACGAGATCGAAACCTGGCTGAACACCGCGATGGAGCAGCGCGACTTTGGCCGTTCGATGCCCTTTGTGGTAATCGACAAGCGTGATGGGCGGCTGGTGGGCTCGACGCGCTATTTGCGGATGAATGAGAAAGCGCTACGGTTGGAAATCGGCGCGACCTTTTATGCCAAATCGGTGCAGCGCTCGCCGATCAACAGCGAATGCAAGCTGCTGCTGCTAACCCGTGCCTTTGAGGAAATGGGTTGCCAGTGCGTTCAAATCCGCACCGACTATTTCAACTTCGCCTCGCAACGGGCGATCGAGCGGCTGGGGGCCAAGCGCGATGGTGTGTTGCGCAACCACGCCTTCATGCGCGGACGGATGCGCGACATTGTCGTCTATTCCATCCTGACGACAGAGTGGGAGGGTGTAAGGCGCAACCTGGAGATGCGGCTGGCGCGCGGCGCTTAAGCCAAATGCTCGGCAAAGAACGCCGCAGTCCTTGAATCCGCCACCTGCGCCCCCGCTTCATTGCGCCGGTTACCCATCTCCGCCGCGAAGCCATGATCAAGCCCTTCATAGTCGTGCAGCGTTACTTTGGGGTGGCCATCGAGCCCGGCATGAATTGCTGCCTGCGCTTCGGGTCCGACAAAATGATCGGCGGTGGGGATATGGAGCATCAGCGGGTTGGCGATGGCGTGGCTCTCATTGAGCATCTGATCGATCATGACGCCATAATAGCCGACCGAGGCCGAGATATCGGTGCGCGCGGCAGCCATGTAAGCGAGCCGACCGCCCAGGCAGTAGCCGACGGCGCCAATTTTCTGGATTGCGGGCACACCCAGCTCTCCGCGGCGGATCGCGTGGACTGCGGCTTCGATATCCTTCACCCCGTCGTTCGGATCATATTGCCCGAAATAGCCAAAGGCCTCCTGCAGCTGCTCCTCGATATCCGGATCGAGCTCGACGGCCGGAGCAAAGCGCCAGAAAATGTCGATGCCTGCCGCGAGATAGCCCGCCGCTGCCCAATTATCGCATTTTTGCCTTATGCCGGGATTCACGCCGAAGATTTCAGGAATGACAATGATCGCAGCCTTGGCTTCACTGGCTGGCTCCGCAACATAGGCGTTGAACAGCGCATCCTCATCCAGGGCCTTGATTTTTGTCATTTCACCCATAGTCGCTCTCCTCACACAGAATTTGCTGTTACAATCTAGGCGACTATAGTGGAGGCTGCAATCCGCGAGGAGGGAAGCGCCCATGAAATTCAATATCGAAGTTGATACCACGCCCGAGGAGGTCCGCCGCTTGGTCGGGCTACCCGACCTTTCCGATGTGCACGACGTCTATCTGGAGCGGATGAAGGCGGTCGCGGAAAAAGGCATCACTCCCGACATGATGCAACAGATGATCCGCAACTGGGTGCCAATGGGTGATCAGAGCATGGATTTCGTCAAGAGTCTGATGGGCGCGATGGCCGGTGGTGCCTTAGGCGGCAAGGACAAGAAGTAAGCCCATAACATGGACAGCGCCGATACCATCTTCGCGCTGTCCAGCGGTGCGCCGCCAGCCGCGATCGCGGTGGTGAGGATTAGCGGGCCGGGGGCTTTCGAGGCGGTGCGAGCGTTGGCGGGGCAGTTGCCGGAGCCGCGCCGGACCTCGCTGCGCAGTCTGCGCGATGCAGAAGGTGGCTTGCTGGATGAGGCACTGGTCCTGGTCTTTCCTGGCCCAGCGACGGCGACAGGCGAGGATTTGGCGGAATTGCATTTGCATGGTGGCCGCGCCGTCGTGCGGGGCGTTGAGGCTGCATTGCTGCCGATACCGGGTCTGAGGCGCGCAGAACCGGGCGAGTTCACTCGCCGCGCTTTCCTGAATGGCCGGGTCGACCTGAACGAAGCCGAGGGGCTGGCCGACCTGCTCTCCGCAGAGACCGAGTGGCAACGTCGCGCCGCAGTGCAGATGGCGGGCGGAGCGTTCAGCAAGGCCGTAGAGGGCTGGCGCGAAGCCTTACTGGCGCTGTCGGCGACGACTGAAGCGCTGCTCGATTTTTCCGATGAGAGCGATGTTGGTGGTGCTGAAAATATAGATATATCAATAAGATGCATAGAGCTTCATGACGCCATATCGGCGCATCATGCTGGGCCTTCCGCCGAGAAGCTGCGCGAAGGATTGCGAGTCGTCATTGCCGGACCGCCCAATAGCGGCAAATCGACCTTGCTCAATGCACTGGTTGCGCGCGAGGCAGCGATTGTTTCCGACATTGCCGGAACCACACGCGACCTGATCGAGGTGCCGGTTGCGTTCGAAGGGATTCCCTTCCTGCTCACCGACACTGCAGGTTTACGCGACGGGACAGACGACGCGATCGAAAGCATCGGCATCGAACGCGCCGAAGCGGCGATGGCTGCGGCGGATATGATCTTGTGGCTGGGGCCCGAAGGAAAAGGTCCGGCACATCCGAAGCTGCGTGAGATCGAGGCCAAGGCCGACGATCCGGGCCATGCAGGCAAATCTGCTGCGGCCTTGGGTCTGTCGGCCAAGACCGGTCAAGGACTTGCCGAGCTCACGGCGTGGCTGACTAGCATGGCGCAGACCTTACTTCCGCCGCCGGACAGCTTTGCAATCAACCGACGTCAGCGCGCCTTACTTTCCGATGCGACTCAATCGCTGTTGCGAGCCTCCAACGCACAAGACCTCCTCATCACCGCCGAAGAACTCCGCCAAGCGCGGCTGTCGCTGGACGCACTCACCGGTCGCGCGTGCACCGAAGACATGCTCGACGCGCTGTTTGGGCGCTTCTGCATCGGTAAATAGCTGTCTGTTTCACGTGAAACATCTCAACCCGCTTTGACGCGAATCGCGGCTTCGGCTATCGCCGCCGCAATGAATGATTTCGACATCCTTGTTGTAGGTGGTGGTCACGCCGGCGTTGAGGCTGCGGCAGTAGCCGCGCGTATGGGCGCGCGCGTCGGGCTGGTCAGTTTTGCCCGCGACACAATCGGCGCAATGTCCTGCAATCCGGCGATCGGTGGCCTCGGCAAGGGGCATCTGGTGCGTGAGGTCGATGCCTTTGACGGGCTGATCGCCCGCGCTGCCGATGATTCGGCAATCCATTACAGGATGCTCAACGCGTCGAAAGGCGCAGCGGTGCAGGGGCCGCGCATTCAGGCGGATCGGAAGCTGTTCAGGGCTTCCATTCACCGCCAAGTGGCAGCGACATCCAATTTGACTGTGATCGAAGGCGAGGCGGCTGCGCTTCGTTTTGCTCCCGGCAGTGACCGAAAGGTCGCTGGCCTCGAGCTGGCGGACGGCAGCGAAGTGTCGGCAAGGGCAGTCATCCTCTGCACAGGGACGTTTCTGGGCGGGACGCTATTTCGTGGCGAAGAGCGACTGACTGGCGGTCGGATCGGCGAAGATTCGGCGCTGAAGCTGGCGGCGCAGATCCGGGGTGCAGGCTTGCCGATGGCGCGGCTGAAGACTGGGACGCCGCCCCGGCTCGATGGGCGGACCATCGACTGGGCAGTTTTGGAGGAGCAACCTTCGGATAGTGGTTCCTGGACGATGTCGGCAATGACCGTGCGCCGCCATGTCCCGCAGCTTTATTGTGCGATCACCCGCACCAATGCACGCACGCATGAGATTATCCGTGCTGGACTGGATCGGTCGCCATTGTTTGGCGGGGACATTCAGGGGCAGGGGCCGCGTTATTGCCCGTCGATCGAGGACAAGATTTTCCGTTTTGGCGACCGCGATGGGCATCAGGTGTTTCTGGAACCCGAAGGCCTCGATTCGCACCTGATCTATCCCAACGGCATTTCGACGTCGCTTCCAACTGACGTGCAACTTGCGATGCTGCGATCGATGGCGGGGCTTGAGGCGGTTGAGATGGTCGTGCCGGGCTATGCCGTCGAATATGACCATATCGACCCGCGCGCCCTCGACCGCACTTTGGCTGTGCGCGGCTTTGAGGGACTGTACTGCGCGGGGCAGATTAATGGCACCACCGGCTATGAGGAAGCAGCGGCGCAGGGGCTAGTGGCGGGGATGGCTGCCGCCTGCGCTGTCCTGGGCAAGCCATTCCCCGTGATCGACCGCTCAAATAGCTATATCGCTGTCATGGTGGACGATTTGACGCTGCACGGCGTCACGGAACCGTACCGGATGCTCACGGCGCGCGCCGAATATCGGCTGCGCTTGCGCGCCGACAATGCGGCGACTAGGCTGACGCCGTTGGGCATCGCTGCGGGTGTGGTGGGTGAGGAACGCCTGGAGGCCTTCAAAAAGCGCGAACACCGCAAGGCGGAGTTGCGTGAAGCTTTGGGGGAAGATGCCACTGCCGATCAGCTCGTTCAGGCCGGTATATCGGTTAAACGCGACGCTGGCAGGATGTCCTTGTTCGATTGGCTCCGCTTTCCCGATGTGGGGCTGGCTGAACTCCTGGCTGTTTCACGTGAAACAGCAAGCGAAGCCGACCGCGATCTGATTGGCGAACTGGAGCAGGATGGGCGCTATGCCCCCTATCTTGAACGCCAGGCAGCAGAGTTGCGCGATCTAGCAGCCAATGAGCAGATCGGCTTGCCAGTCGATCTCGACTACCGATCGATCGCGGGGCTGTCGAATGAAATGGTTGAACGCCTGAATGCCGCCCAACCCGATACGCTGGCAGCGGCTGGCCGGGTGCGGGGAATTACGCCAGCTGCACTTGCGACCATATTGGTCCACGCCAAACGCGCTGCGCACAAGCGCGCCGCATGACCGAAGATCAGGCCAAGGGATGGCTTGCCGACAATATCGATGTTCCACGTGAAACATGGGAACGGCTCGATGCCTTTATCGCATTCCTCAGGCATGAAGCATCGCAGCAGAATCTGATTTCGGCCACTACGCTGGACAATATCTGGGCGCGTCACGTCGTTGACAGCGCGCAGTTGCTCAAATTCGCTAATGGTGCCGGACCGTGGCTCGATTTGGGATCGGGGGCCGGATTTCCAGGCATCGTCATTGCTCTGCTTTCGCCTTACCAGGTGACTTTGGTCGAGTCGCGTGGCAGGCGGATCGACTATCTCAACCGGGCGCTGAGGCTTTTGGATCTGGAAAAGTGCGCGACGGTTGCTGCCATGCCGCTAGAGCGGCTGGAAACCGCCCCATATGGGGTCATCTCCGCACGGGCCTTTGCGCCTCTCCCCAAATTGCTCGACTTGTCCCAAAGATTTTCCACACAAAAGACGCTGTGGCTGTTACCAAAGGGGCGCAACGCGGTTAAGGAACTGCACGAGGCGCATGGGCGGTGGGAGCTCGATATGAAGGTCGAACCCAGCGTGACCGATGGCGAAGCAGGGATTTTGGTGGGCAGAGTGCTGGGTGAACGACCCCGGAACCTGCCGAAAGGACGGCACAAGCGATGATCCGAATCGCCATTGCGAACCAAAAGGGTGGCGTGGGCAAGACCACGACAGCAATCAATCTGGCGACGGCGCTCGCCGCTTGCGGGCGGCATTGCCTGCTGATCGACCTCGACCCGCAGGGTAATGCCTCGACGGGATTAGGTATCAAAAGCTCTGAGCGGCAGCATAGCAGCTATGATTTGCTGATGGGAGAGAGCAGCGTCGGCGACGCCGCCATGAAAACCATGATTCCCGGCCTGGATCTGCTGCCTGCTACAGTCGATCTGTCGGGGGCCGAGGTGGAGCTGGTCGATCATCATGATCGCGCGCACAAGCTGCAAAAGGCGCTGTCGGGCGCGGAGCCCATCTGGGATGTGGTGCTGATCGACTGCCCGCCATCGCTTGGCATGTTGACGATCAACGCATTGGTTGCTGCCGATTCGATCCTGGTACCGTTGCAGTGCGAATTTTTTGCGCTCGAAGGATTAAGTCAATTATTACAAACTGTTGAGCGCATCCAGCAGCGATTTAATCCTTCGCTGTCGATCCTGGGTGTGGCGCTGACCATGTTCGACCGCCGCAACCGGTTGACCGATCAGGTTGCTGAGGATGTCCGCTCTTGTCTGGGCGGATTGGTGTTTGAAACGGTGATTCCGCGCAACGTCCGGCTATCGGAGGCGCCAAGTCATGGATTGCCTGCGCTGATTTACGATCACCGCTCGGCGGGGTCGGAGGCCTATATGCGGCTTGCGCGTGAATTGCTTGCGAAACTGCCTGCTGCTGAGCTGGCGGCATGAGCGAAGTTGAAAAGCCTGCGCGCAAGAAGGGGCTGGGCCGTGGTCTCGATGCCTTGCTTGGCGAAGTCTCACTATTGCAAACCGCGAATCGCGTGGCGAGCGGCGGCGGCGGTGGTGCCGCGCCAACCGCCTCCGGCGAGGGCGTTGCCAGCATATCAGTCGCCGATATCCACCCCAATCCGTCGCAGCCGCGCCGTCATTTCAGCGAAGATTCGCTCGAGGAACTCGCGCAAAGCCTGAAACGCCATGGGTTGATCCAGCCCATCCTTGTCCGCCCGCATGGGGGCAGCTACCAGATCGTGGCAGGCGAGCGGCGCTGGCGGGCGGCGCAGCGGGCACAACTACACACGGTAAAGGCGATTGTCCGCGAGCTGAGCGACGAGGAAACGCTTGAAATCGCGCTGATCGAAAATATTCAGCGGCAGGATTTGAACCCGATCGAGGAAGCAGAGGCCTACCGCAAACTCTGCACCGATTTCGGCCACAGCCAGAACGAATTGGCGGCCATCGTCGAGAAATCGCGCAGCCATGTCGCCAATATGATGCGGCTGCTGGAACTGCCCACGTTGGTGCGCGAGCTGGTGATCGAGGGCAAGCTGTCGATGGGCCATGCGCGGGCGCTGCTTGCAAGCGAGGATGCGGTGCGGTTGGCGGCGGTCGTGGTCAAACAGGGGCTGTCCGTCCGCCAGACCGAAGCGCTGGTCAAAAAGAACAATGCGGGCGAGCGCGCCAAGGCAGGTAAAGCGCCCCGCGCAAATGCCTCGACCAGCGACGCCGACATCCGCGCGGTGGAGAGCCATTTGGGCGACCTGCTGGGCCTTAAGGTGAAGATCGCCCAAAAAGGCGCAGCCGGAGCAGGAGCGGTGACCTTCGAATATCGCAGCCTTGACCAGCTCGACATGCTCTGCCAGCGGCTGACCGGCGAGCAATTCTGAAAAACCCCTTGCGTATTTTACGGTGATTTTTCACCAAAGCTCTCAAAATAAACGTCAAAAAAATGACGCGTGGCATTTTGTTAACCATGCCGCGCAGCAAAAGCTTACGACCTTCATGGCAAATAGGGTGCCGAATGCAGTGGGGCATTCCGTAATTCATCACGTTTAAGGGACCAGACAAAATGAACATGAAGAAAATCGTTCTTGGCGGTGCAGCGGCTATCGCTGCCATGTCCTCGACCGCTGCATTTGCAGACACCGAATCGGCCACCGCCACCGTCCAGATCCTGGGCGCTGTCGAGCTGACCAAATTTGCCGATCTCGATCTCGGCACCGTCGCTTCGGGCGCCGCTGCCGGCACCGTTGCTCTGCCGACCAACTCGAACACCCGCACCTGCACCGGCGTAACCTGCGTCGGCACCGCTTCGCGTGCGCGTTTCCAGGTGACTGCTGCCACCAATGGCTATGTCATCGACGTAACGCACTCGCCGACGGCGACGCTGACCGGTCCGGGCGCCAGCATGCCGCTGACGCTGGCTGCTTCGGCTTCGTCGATCACCTTCAACTCGGCTTCGCTGCAGGATATCTTTGTCGGCGGCACGTTGACGGTTGGCGCGAACCAGGTTGCAGGCACCTACAACGGTACGTTCAACGTTACCGCTGACTATCAATAAGCATTGTCGCGGGGCTCAGCCCGCGTCCGTCAAGGCCAAAGACCCCGGCGGCTTCGCGCTTCCGGGGTCTTTTCTATGTCTTGAGCGCCCCGATTAGGGGCTTGGTAACCATCTTTTGGCATGACGCATATGTGGATTTGCGGGCGGATGATGGTCCGACCGGTATAGTGGATGGACAGACCAGATGATAAAGATGAAGCGTATATTCTGCTCATTGGGCGCAGCGGCTTCGCTGGCCTTTGCGATCACCGGAGCAAGTGCACCCGCAAGCGCGTCCGGAGACTTGCTCGTCGCGCCAACGCGCGTGGTGCTTGATGGTCGCCGGGGGACCGAAGTCATCCTCAACAATATCGGTGCCGAGGAGGCGACCTATCGCATCTCGCTAGAGCTGCGCCGGATGAATGATCGCGGCAAGCTCGACGATGTCTCGCCCGAAGCGGCAAGCGATGTGGAGAAGGCGTCGCTGGAAATGATCCGCTTTGCGCCGCGCCGCGTCACGCTGCCGCCCAACCAGCCGCAGTCTATCCGTATCGGCGTGCAAGGCACCGAGGCGCTGCCCGATGGTGAATATCGCGCGCATATGCTGTTCCGCGCGATCCCGCCAACACCTCCCGCAGGATCGGCGGAAGATGAAGCTAATGGATTGAAAATAAATCTTATTCCTGTCTATGGGGTGACCATTCCGGTCATCGTCCGCAAGGGCGAGCTGAAAGCAACCGCCGCCATATCGAACGCCCGAATCGGCCGCGACGATGAGGGCGCGACACTGGAGTTCGATCTTGCCCGCAACGGTGACCGTTCGGTTTTCGGCGAAGTGCATGTCACGCGTCCTGGAGTGAAGGAACCCCTGCTCGTTGCAAAGGGCATTGCGGTTTATCCGGAACTGCCCTCGCGGCTGGTGTCGCTTCCGCTCTTCCCTGACCAGATTGCATCTCTTCCCGGCGAAGTGATCATTTCTTATTATGAGGCACCCGAAGCCGGTGGCGGGCTGATTACTCAGCTGCGCACGGTGCTGCGCTAGGCCCACCGGGCAAAGCAGCCCGGGGGTATCCGCCCATGCGCAGGCTAATCTCCCAAATGGCCGACAGGCTGATGAGGCTGGCAATCATTGCCGGCCTTTTTGCCGTTCCTGCGACCGAGGCAACTGCATCCTGGCAAGCCAATGAGGACGACGCGCTTCTGTTCGACGTGCGGGTAAGCTCTTTCCGCGTCGGCAACGGTGTGCGCGGCTATCAGACCGACAACGGCATTTGCGTCGATCTGGGCGATGTGATTATGGCGTTCGACTTGCCGGTCCGGCTCGACAAAAAGTCGCGCCGCGCAACTGGCTGGTTGTTCGAAGAAAGCCGGACAATCACCCTCGACCGTGAAGCCTACACAGTACATATCATGAACAAATCTGCGGCGCTTGCTTCAACGGATGTCCGCGACGTGCCAGAGGGCTGGTGCGTCGATACCAAAATTCTTTCCCGCTGGCTGAATGTAGAGCTGAAGGCCGACCTGTCCAACGCGCTGCTGATCGTGACGGCTGACCGCAAGCTGCCCTTTGAACTAGCCGAGGAGCGCAAGGCGCGTGCGGGCAAGGCGCGCCCCGCCGCGCAATTCGACCTGTCGGCGCTGCCACAGGCCAAGGACCCCTATCGTTTCTGGCGGACGCCGTCGGTTGACGTCGTGGCGTCGATCAACGGGCGCAAGGATATGCTCGACGGCTTCAAGTTGGAACGCCGCTACGAAATCTATGCCAGCGGAGAGATTGCCAAGGCCAGCTTTGACGCACGGCTCTCCTCCGACGAGCGAGGTGTGCCCGAAACGCTGCGGCTGCGCGCCTATCGCACTGATCCGCAAGGCGGCCTGCTCGGTCCTCTCAAAGCGACGCATTTCGCGGTCGGCGATGTCTCGACCGTATCGACGCCTTTGGTGGTGCAGAACACTGCCGGACGCGGCGCCTTCGTCACCAATCGCCCGATCGGCCGTCCCGACAGTTTCGACCGCACCAACTTCCGGGGCGAGCTGCCCGATGGTTGGGACGCCGAGCTTTACCGCAATGATCAGCTGATCGGTTATGTGCAGAGCCGCGGCGACGGGCGTTACGAATTTCTCGATGTGCCGCTGCAATATGGCCAGAACCGGTTCGATATCGTGCTTTACGGCCCGCAAGGCCAGGTGCGCCGCGATGTGCAGATGATCCCGGTCGGCCCCGATTCGATTCCGCCGCGCGAAACCTATTATTGGGCGGCGATCCAGGATGCCGGACGCGACCTCATCGATTTCGGCTCTTTGGACCAGCAGCAATATCTCGGATGGCGCGGCGGCGTGGGCGTCGAACGCGGGCTTGATCCGCGCACTTCTGTGGGCGCGTCGCTGTTCACTGCCCAGCAGGACGGGCGGCGCGACTATTATTTCGAAGGTTCACTGCGCCGCGCGGTCGGCCCGGCGCTTGTCGAACTCGCAGCTGCAGGCAATGCGCGTGGCGGCTATGGCTTTCGCGGGCAGGCGCTGGGGCAATTGGGCCAGACATTGATCAGCGCCGAGACCGTCTGGCTCAGCGACGATTATCGCAGCGAGCGCTATGACCGCGATCTGCGCAGCGCGCACAGCCTTTCGCTCGACCATAGTTTCAAAATCGGCAGCAAATATGTGCCGGTCAGCCTGCAGGGCACCTATAAAGAGCGGCTGAACGGCGACAAGACGCTGGACGGCGTTGCACGATTGTCGTTCAATATCAAACAGATAACGGCAACGACCGAAATCATCTGGGAACAGAACAAGCGCGCCTTTGGCAGCGATCCCCCTGGACGGCTCGATGCTTTGCTGCGCCTGAACGGCCGCATCGGCGGCCTGCGCCTGCGCGGCGAGGCGAAATTCGGATTGTCCGGCAATGCGGGTTTCCGCGAATCCAAACTCACTGGCGAATGGCGCGCGGGTGAGAAAGCGGATTGGCGTGCAGAGCTCGGCTATGAATCGACCTCCAAACGCGGTCTTGGCGCGATCGGCTATACCCGCCGTTTCGACAAATTCGCGCTGACCGGGCAAATGCGTGCGGCAACCGACGGTGCAGTGTCCGGCGGCATCAGCCTCGCCTTCAGCCTGGGGCCGAACCCGCAGGGCGGCGGACTGCGCTTCTCTTCGGAAAAGCTCGCCTCCAGTGGGCAGGCCTATGCTACCGTGTTTCAGGACCAGAATGCTGATGGCATCCGCCAGCCGAATGAACCCGTTGAAAAAGCTGTGGAATTGACCGCCGGCTTGAGCGGGCGCGGCGATCCGACCGATGCCAAGGGTCAGGCCTTCATTGGCGGATTGACGCCATATGTCCCGGTGCTGATCGGCATTGATGCGTCGAGCCTGCCCGATCCCTTTGTGCAACCTGCGAATAGCGGCGTGGTCGTTACTCCGCGCCCTGGGGTACCTGTGGTCATCGAACTGCCATTGGTCTCAGCGGGCGAGATTTCGGGTACTTTGCTGCGCGAAAGTGGGAAAAACCTGAGTGGTATCGATCTGGAGCTGATCGACAAAAATGGCCGGGTGGTGAAGACCACGCGCAGCGAGTATGACGGCTTCTTCCTGTTCGAAAGCGTGCCTTATGGCCAGTACAGATTGCGCGTCGCGACCTTGGCGGCGAACCTGGTGCGGGTGAATCCGGATATTTCGGTGCTGGCCGAGCTGGACTCGAAGCGCTCGACCGCCGATCTCGGCCAGGTCATTGTCCGAGACGCCACCCGTATTGCAGAGGCGAACGCGCAGAATCTTTCGTCGACACCGTAACCTTTTTGGGTCATCCTCACGAATAACCCTTGCGAGGAGGTGCGCATGGATGAAGCCGAAACAGTAACGGATGGTGCTACGAGCCCCAAGGCGGGCGACATGGTCAAACGGCACCGGCTTTCGACCCGGCTGTGGCACTGGACCAACGCGCTTTCGTTGCTGATCCTGTTCATGACAGGGCTGATGATCTTCAACGCCTATCCACGGCTTCATTGGGGACATTATGGCTCAAGCCTTGATCCGGCATGGCTTGAAATCGGCGGCAATCAAGTGCGGGGCTGGCTGAAGATTGCGGGCAGTGAAATCGACACCACTGGGGTTCTGGGGCATTGGACCAACGCCGAAGGCGAGCTGAAGACCCGCGCCTTTCCCTATTGGATCACGCTGCCATCTGGTTATTCGCTGTCGATTGCGCGCAACTGGCATTTCTTTTTCGCCTGGATATTGTCGCTTGCTCTGACGCTCTACATGTTGCGTTCGCTGTTCAATGGCCATGTCCGAAAGGATTTGCATATCCGCCGCGCCGAATGGTCGCCCAGACATATTTGGGAGGACATCAAGGACCATGCGCGATTGCGCTTCCCGACCGGTGCAGCGGCACTGAATTATAATATTTTACAAAAGCTTAGCTATATCGGGGTGATTTTCGTGCTGGTGCCGCTGATGATCGGCACCGGTCTTGCGATGTCGCCCGGGATGAATGCGGGCCTGCCGTGGCTGATCGATCTGTTCGGCGGGCGGCAATCGGCTCGCTCGCTCCATTTTATCGCTGCATTCCTGCTGCTCGCTTTCTTCTTTGTTCATATGGCAATGGTGCTTCTTGCTGGACCATTCAATGAGGTGCGATCAATCATCACCGGCTGGTACCGGCTTCCCGGCAAGCCCGAGGTGGGAGAACAGTCATGAGCCAATTGATCCTCCCGCGCCGCCATTTTCTCCGGGGCGCAGTGCTTGGTACCGGTGGGCTGGCGCTGGCGGGTTGCGATGCTCTTGTCGTCGACGATGGGCGGCGGCAATTTGTGCGTTCGACCGGCGACAAGATCACCTATGGCGCACAACGCTCGCTTGTCGGTCGCGACTCGCTCGCACGTGAATTTTCACCAGAGGATATGTCACCGGTGTTCAAGGCCAATGGCTCGACCATGGTCGATACGTCCGAATATCAGTCGCACCTGACCGAGAAATTCGCCAATTGGCGACTGCGCATCGATGGGCTGGTCAAAAATCCGTTGAGCCTCAGCCTCGCGCAATTGATGGCAATGCCAGCGCGCGAGCAAATCACCCGGCATGATTGCGTCGAGGGATGGAGCGCGATCGGCAAATGGCGCGGGACGCCTTTGGGCATGCTGCTAAAGACGGCGGGGCTGTCGACCCGCGCGCGCTATCTGGTGTTCCATTGTGCCGACAAGCTCGACGGTATCCAATATTATGAATCGATCGACCTGATCGATGCCTTTCATCCGCAAACGATCCTTGCCTGGAGCATGAACGGCGGCATGCTCCCCGTTGCGCACGGCGCGCCGCTACGGCTGCGGGTGGAGCGGCTTCTAGGTTATAAGCACGCCAAATATGTGATGCGCGTCGAGGCGGTCGAAAGCCTTGCCCGCTTCGGCGATGGCAAGGGCGGCTATTGGGAGGATGTCTCCGGCTATGAATGGTATGGCGGGATTTGAATCCGTGCAAAGCGCTTTTGCAGTTTTGTAGAAGACACAAAGGGAAAAAGATGGAAGATGCTTCGGTCGAGCCTATCGACCAAGCGTGTCAGGCCCTTGGCGCATCTTCTATCCTTCTTCCCTTTTTCCTTTTATGAAATTGAAAATCCTAACCTCAGCAAAGACATCGGAATGAATTTGGAAACGCTCAGCAGCAACAAAGCCTTTTGCGGAACGCAGGGCGTGTATAAGCACGCTTCCGCGACGACTGGTACCGAAATGACCTTCTCGGTCTTTGTGCCGGACCATGGGCCGGGGGCAAAGCTGCCCGTCATATGGTATCTCTCCGGCCTTACCTGCACTCACGCCAATGTGACGGAAAAAGGCGAATATCGCCGTGCCTGCGCTGAACTGGGCCTGATCTTTATCGCGCCCGATACCTCGCCGCGGGGCGAGGCTGTGTCTGACGATCCAGACGGTGCCTATGATTTCGGCCTTGGCGCAGGCTTCTATGTCGATGCGACCAAGGCGCCGTTCGACCGGCATTACCGGATGCGGAGCTATATCGAGACCGAGCTGCCCGCGCTGGTCGCCTCGAGCTTTCCCGTCGATATGGACCGGCAGGGCATTATGGGCCACTCCATGGGCGGACATGGTGCGCTGACGATTTCGCTGCGCAATCCCGGCCGTTTCCGCTCGACTTCGGCCTTCGCACCCATCGTTGCGCCGGGCCAGGTGCCGTGGGGGCAAAAGGCATTGGGTGGCTATCTCGGCGACGACCGATCAGCATGGACCGAATATGACGCTGTCGCGCTGATCGAAAGCGGCGCGATGTTGCCCGATCTGCTCGTCGATCAGGGTGAGGCGGACAATTTCCTCGCCGAGCAGCTGAAAACGCATCTGCTCACCAAAGCCTGTGATTCGGCTGGGCAGAAAGCGACAATCCGAATGCAGCCGGGATACGACCATAGCTATTATTTCATTTCGACCTTCATGGCCGAGCATCTCGCCTGGCACGCGGAGCGGCTGCGCTGAAACTGCTCGGTGCGATCCTCGCGGGTGGCCAATCGCGCCGCTTTGGTTCGGATAAGGCCGAGGCAATATTTGAAGGCAAGAAACTGCTCGATCATGTTGTCGAAGTGTTGTTTCCGCAATGCACGGAGCTGGTGGTGGTGGGGCGCAAATGGCCGGGGATCGCAAGCATAGCCGATTGGCCGGCACCCGGGCTTGGCCCCTTGGGCGGTCTTGCAGCCGCGCTGAACCATGCGCAAGCAGGCGGCTTTGATGCGGTGCTGTCGGTCGGGTGTGACATCGTCGGTCTGCCGGGTGATCTTGCCGAACAATTGGGTCCGGGCCCTGCAATCTTTGGCGATCTGCCGATTGCAGGCCTTTGGCCTGCCAATCTGTCAGAACGGCTCGCTGACTGGCTGATCGATCCCACCAACCGCTCGGTCTATCGCTTTGCCGACCATGTTGAAGCCCGCCGGGTCCCAACGCCTGCAACGATCCGGAACATCAACCGTGCATCCGATCTGGCGCAATTGGCAAAGCGGCCTTAAGGGACAAAGCGCCGAATCGGCCATAGCGTCGACCGGGCGGGTGTAGCTCAATGGTAGAGCAGCAGCTTCCCAAGCTGAATACGAGGGTTCGATTCCCTTCACCCGCTCCAACTTCCCCTCTTTCCGGATTGGGCTATAGCAGCGCGCGATGATCGACACCTCCGCGCCTTTTGTGATGCTCGACGATGCCCGCGCGAAGGATGCGTCGCCTGCGCGGCTTTATGCCCGTCCGGTCGAGACACTGGTTGCGCGGACGGCTGCGGAACTGGACGGGTTGCTGGAATATGTGCGCGATGCACAGGCGCGCGGCCTGCATGCGGCTGGGTTTATCGCTTATGAGGCAGGCTTTGCGCTTGAACCCAAGCTGGCAGAAAAGCTGGCAGGCCGCGATCTCCCAACTCCGCTGGCCTGGTTCGGGCTGTTCGATGGCTATAGTGAGATTGACCCCAAGGCGGTTGCGTCATTTCTGCCCGATCCGCAGGGCGCATGGCTAAGCCAACTCAAACCCGCAGTCGCGCAAGGCGACTATGACAGCGCCTTTGATGCAGTCGAACGCTATATCACCGATGGCGACATCTATCAGGCGAACCTCACCTTCCGGGCGGCTGCTTCATATACCGGAAATCCACTGGCGCTCTATGCCGCGATCCGCCCCCGCGCGGCGGCGGGCTATGGGGGAGTGGTCTGGACCGGGGAGCAGTGGTTCCTCTCTTTCTCGCCCGAGCTGTTTTTCGCGCTGAAGGATGGGCGCGTCACCACAAAGCCGATGAAAGGGACTGCGGCACGGCACCCCGATCCGGTGACTGACCGGGCGGTTGCTGCCGAAATGCGGGCTGATCCGAAGCAGCGCGCGGAAAATCTGATGATCGTCGATTTGTTGCGCAATGACCTGTCTCGGGTGGCCAGGGCTGGCTCGGTCGAAGTGCCTGAATTGTTCACCGTCGAGAGCTATCCGACCGTTCATACCATGACCTCCACCGTCACCGCGCGGCTGGCGGCTGGCCTGGGTGCTATCGACCTGATCCGTGCGATCTTTCCCTGCGGGTCGATCACCGGTGCGCCGAAGATCCGGGCGATGGAGATTATCGATGAAATCGAAACCGCCCCGCGAGGCATTTATTGCGGCTCGATTGGGCGAATCGACGCCCAAAGCGATTCTGGGGGTGGAGACGCGGCGTTCAACGTCGCGATCCGCACTTTGCACTTGAACGAAAGCGCAAAGAGCGTTTCAGTCGGTCTGGGATCGGGCGTGGTCGCAGATTCCGATGGCGCTGCCGAATGGGGGGAGTGTCTCGCCAAGGGGGAGTTTGCGCGGGTGCAAGATTCGGATTTCGATCTGATCGAAACGATGCGGTTTGAGCCAGCAAGCGGCATCGCGCGGCTGGAGTTGCATCTCGATCGGATGAAGCAAAGCGCGCGTGCGCTCGATTTCCAGTTTGACCGGCATGAGGCGCGGAACCGACTGCACGCTGCAACCTTCCACCTCGGTGAGCCCGCCAAGCTGCGGATATTGGCTTCGCGCGGCGGTGCGCTGGCCATTGAAATCAGGCCTTTGCCTTCTGAGGACAATGAACCGTGGAAGGTGGCATTGACCCCGCTGCCGGTCGATGCCCAAGATTTCCGGCTGGCGCATAAAACCACAGACCGTAGCTTTTACGACGAAGCCCGCCGCCAGTCGGGCGCGGATGAAGTGCTGTTCACCGACCCTGACGGCTTCCTGACCGAAGGCAGCATCAGCGCTATTTTCGTCAAGCGCGACGGGAAGCTCATGACGCCACCGCTGTCGCGCGGGCTTTTGTCCTCAGTGATGCGCCGCGAGCTGATGGAAAGCGGCGAAGCTATTGAATGCGATCTAAAGTTGGATGATTTGATCGGCGGCTTTTTACTCGGAAACAGCGTTCGCGGTCTAATCCCGGCGGTATTGGCCTAGCCTTCGCGTACCTTCGCTCCTTCGCGAGCTTCGCGCGAAATCTGCAACCTCGAAATTTCGCGCGAAGGCCGCGAAGGGGCGAAGATGCGCGAAGAAAACGGATTTCGACTTGTCGGTGGGTTGCGTAATTTCCTGCCAGCCGATAGGGGCTGCGGCGACATAATCGCATCTGTATCAGCCAGCAGGAAAACAAAATGATCGACCGGCTCTCCTCGGCCCTTGGCCGCATCGCGCCTTCGCCGACGCTTGCCATGTCCACGCGCGTGTTCGAGCTGAAGGCGCAAGGGATCGATGTGATCGGCCTGTCGGCAGGTGAGCCCGACTATGATACGCCCGATTTTGTGAAGGACGCAGCGATCGAGGCGATCCAGCGCGGCAAGACCAAATATACTGCGGTCGACGGAATCCCTGAACTGAAGGCAGCGGTCCAGGCCAAGTTCAAGCGTGACAATGGCCTTGATTATTCGACCAAGCAGATTTCGGTCAACGCGGGCGGCAAGCACACTTTGTTCAATGCGCTGGTGGCGACGGTCGACAAGGGCGATGAAGTGATTATCCCCGCGCCTTACTGGGTCAGCTATCCCGATATCGTCCAGTTCGCGGGCGGCACGCCCAAGATCCTGCTGGCGAGCGCAGCGCAGGGGTACAAGATCACCCCCGAACAGCTCGATGCCGCGATTACGCCGAAGACCCGCTGGCTGATTTTGAACTCGCCGTCCAACCCCACCGGTGCCGCCTACAGCGCAATGGAATTGCAGGCGTTGGGCGAAGTGCTGCTCAAGCACCCGCAGGTCCTGCTGCTCACCGACGATATGTATGAGCATATCTGGTACGCGCAGTCGCCCTTTGCGACGATGCTTGAGCTATGCCCCGATCTCTACGACCGCACACTCACCATGAACGGCGCGTCGAAAGCCTATGCGATGACCGGCTGGCGGATCGGCTATGCGGGCGGTCCCGAATGGATGATCAAGGCCATGGGCGATCTCCAATCGCAATCCACCAGCAACCCCTGTTCGATCAGCCAATGGGCAGTGACTGCCGCGCTCAACGGGCCGCAGGATTTCCTGAAAGAACGCAATGCCAAGTTCAAGGAACGCCGCGACCTGGTGGTCGCCATGCTCAACGACGCGCCGGGGCTTAGCTGTCCGACGCCTGAGGGCGCATTCTACGTCTATCCCGATGCAAGCGGAGTGATGGGAAAGACCACGCCCAAGGGCAAGAAGATCGAAACCGATGCCGATTTGATCGACTATTTCCTCGACGATCACCGCGTCGCAGCGGTGCACGGTGCCGCTTTCGGTCTCTCGCCGGGCTTCCGGATCAGCTATGCAACGTCGAATGAAGCGCTGCGCGAGGCGTGCACCCGCATCCAGTCGGCGTGCGCAGACCTCGTTTGATCGCAAAAAGCGCATAAAATTGCGCTGTTAAGCTCGGTTTAACGCGTCCAATGCTTACAAAAATTCGTTGATGCAGTAACGGCGCGTCGCATCTAAGCGAACAAGCCCAACAGACAGAACAGGCATATGAAGCGGATTTTTTCTTTTGTGCGGTCGGAGTTGTTCCTGAGCATTGCTGGCGGTTTTGCGCTTGGCCTTGCGGGAATGTCGCTGGTCCAGCCGGCCAGTGCGGGCCAAGAGAAAAATGAAAGCCGTGCCGTCCTGATCGAAGGAGCATCGGCACATGGAATCGCAACCCGCTAAAAATCGCTGGATCGCATTGATCGGAGTCGCTGCACTTTTTGGCGGCGGCGCAGTCTATTTCTCGCAAAATCCGGCATTACCCATCGACATCGCATATGCGGCGGAGGGCAAGGTCATTGCCGCACCTGCCGCCGCCATCGTCGAGCCTAAGGGCGAAC
>CAZSJE010000002.1:0-38530 GCA_964606835.1 uncultured Sphingorhabdus sp. | reverse complement strand
GCCCCGGCATTTTCTATTTCAACGCCTATGACCTGCCCAGCCGCACCACGCCGGGAATGACGACGCTCTATTTGCACGAGGGCGCGCCGGGCCACCATTTCCAGATCAGCCTGGCACAGGAAAATGAGGCGTTGCCTGCCTTCATGCGCTTCGGTGGCAACACCGCCTATGTCGAGGGCTGGGCGCTGTATGCTGAGACGCTTGGTTATGACATGGGTTTTTACAAGGACCCCTATCAGCGTTTCGGCACGCTGTCGGACGAGATGCTGCGCGCGATGCGGCTGGTGGTCGACACGGGAATCCATTCGAAGGGGTGGACCCGCGAACAGGCGATCGATTACATGCTCGCCAACAGCGACATGGGTCGGACCGACGCGACGGCCGAGGTTGAACGCTACATCGCCATCCCGTCGCAGGCACTGGCTTACAAGCTCGGCGCGCTGACGATCCAACGGCTGAAAGCCAAGGCGCAAAAGGAACTGGGCGCAAAATTCGACGTCCGCGAATTCCACAACCAGGTACTAAACACCGGCGCGCTGCCGCTGACGGTTTTGGAAAAGAAGATCGACGACTGGATTGTCAGCCAGAAATAGCCATTCAGCGGGCGTTCAATTCAGCCTTGGCAGTTTTTCCCATCGAGGAGGATTGCCGATGCGACGCCCGCTATTTGTTGTGGCAATATTGCTTGCCACTCCCGTCTTTGCCCAACAAAGCGAAAGCCCGCTGATTGATTATGCGGGCTTTAGCGCGCTCACGACCGAGGTCTATCCCTACCGTTCGCAGCGGCTGATCAGCCATGCCGAGTTTGAAGCGCGCGCCGCGAAGAAGGATGTGCTGGTGCTCGATGCGCGTTCGGCGCGTGCCTATGCGCAGGGGCATATCGAAGGTGCCGTCAACCTGCCCTTACCGGACTTCACCGCACAGGCGCTTGCCGAACTGATCGGCAACAATCCGGACCGTGAAATCCTGATCTATTGCAACAATAATTTCATCAACAACCGCGCACCTGTGCCGACCAAAGCACGCCCACTGGCGCTCAACATCCAGACCTTCATCAACCTGTACGGCTATGGCTACAAGAATGTCTATGAGCTGGGCAACGCCGTGGACATGGACGATCCAGCAGTTCGTTGGGTAAACGCCAAAACGTAACGGATTTGGCAGCGACACAGGGTGAGAGTATATTGCACCCATGCCCGCAGTGAAGGCCGCTAATCCGAAAAACATTTTTGCGCCCGAAGACTGGGCAGCGATTACACGCGTTTCCCCGTGGCGTGGCATCTGGCTTGTCGCGCACGCATGGATTGTCGTTGCGTTAGCTGCCTTTGGCGGCGCTTGGGCTTGGAGTTACCACTGGCTGGCCGGGTTGATCGCAACACCCTTTGTACTGGCAATCCTGGGTGGGCGGCAATTGGGGCTATCGATCCTGATGCACGATGGCGCGCACGGGCTGCTGCATCCCAACCGCAAGCTGAACAATTGGCTGGGCCAATGGCCGAGCGGAGCTGCGACCGGCAGCGACCTCTATGCCTATCGCGCCTATCATTTGACGCATCACAAATTCACGCAGCAGGCGGAGGACCCCGACCTGTCGCTCTCCGCACCCTTTCCGACAACGCGGGCCAGCCTGCGCCGCAAAATCATCCGCGATCTGACCGGGCAGACATTCTTCAAGCAACGCAGCCACCAGTTCGCCGCTGCATGGCGCGGGGTAAAGGCCATACTGGCAGGTGAAGCGGGAAGCGGCGAGCGCGATACCAGCGCCGGTCGCGCGCTGAACCGCAGCGGGGTCGATGCGCCGGCGGTGAATGTCGATGGTGCAAAAACCACGGCGCGCACGGTCGGGCGGTTCCTGTGCGTGCAGCTGGTGATCCTTGCAGTCTCTCTCGCCTGCTGGGGCTGGATGCCGTTCCTGTTTTGGCTGGTGGCGCTTGCAACGACGTTCCAGCTGTTCCTGCGCATCCGCAACATTGCCGAACATGCCTGCACCACGACGGGGAGCGACGATCCCTTTACCCATGCGCGCACCACGCGCGCTAATTGGTGGGAACGCGCCGTGCTAGCGCCCTATTGGGTCAATTATCACAGCGAGCATCACCTGTTCATGGGGCTGCCTTGCTACAGCCTGCCCCGCGCGCATAACCTGCTTGGGACGGGCGGCTATCATCAGCGGATGACGATTGAGCCAGGCTATGGTGCCGTGTTGCGGCGCGTCACAGCCAGCCAGCCCGCTTGAAACGGATATAGAGCGTAAGGCAGATCGCGGCCATCACGCCGACAATGGCGAAATAGCCATATTCCCAGCGCAGTTCGGGCATGACGTCGAAATTCATCCCGTAAATCCCGGCAATTGCAGTAGGCACGGCCAGGATCGCTGCCCAAGCCGCGAGCTGGCGGGTGATCGCACCCTGCCTTTGCTGTTCCAGCAATCCGCTGGTCTCGATCACGCTAGTCAACGTGTCGCGCAGCCCCTCCGCCCGGTAGACCAGCCGCCGCACATGATCGAGCAGGTCGCGAAAATAGGGATAGATATTGGCGTCTATCGCCGGGAATTCGAGATTGATGAAGCGGCTCACCATATCCTCGGTCGGCCCCAATATTCGCTGCAACCGGAACAGCTCGCGGCGCAGCATGAACACGCGCGCCGTCTCCGCCCGCCCCAGGAAATTCTCGATTGCCCGGTCCTCCATCGCCAGAACCTTCTCCTCCATATGGTCGGCAAGGTCGGCATAGCCGTCGATGATGTGATCGAGGATCGCGTGCAGCACAAAATCCGGCCCATGCTTCAGCAGCCACGGCGTCGCCTCTAGCTGCGCCCGTACCGGACTGTGCGACCGATCAGATCCAAGACGCACCGTGATGATGAACTGCCGACCCATGAAAATGGCGGTGTTCCCATAGACGATCTTGTCGCCCTCCAGCCGCGGCGTGCGGATGACCAGAAACAAATGGTCGCCATAAGCCTCAACCTTGGGCAAATGTTTTGGGTCGAGCGAATCTTCGACCGCAAGCGGATGCAGGCCGAAATGCGTCTGGATCAGCCGGAGGATGGCATCGTGCGGTTCATGCAGCCCGATCCAGATGAAATCGCCCTGCTTTTCGATTTGCGGTATCCCCGCCACGACATCGACATCGGTCAACAGCCGTCCGTCGCGATAGATGCGCGCGGCGATGGCAGTCATTGTCTGGCCTGCTTGATCTGGTCGAGTTCGCTCATGATATGCTCCAGCTTCTCGTGCAGCATGATAATCTCCAGCTCGGCGCGGAGGTTGACCTGATAGTCGTGCTTCGCGGTTTGGCGGTCGATCTCGCCCTGCCGGTTCTGGCTCATCATGATCACTGGTGCCTGAATGGCCGCCAGCATCGAGAGCATCAGGTTCAGGAAGATGAAGGGATAGGCATCGAACTGGATACCAAGCGGCTTCAACAGGGAAGAGTTGATCAGCATCCAGCCGAACAGGACGATCGCAAAGGAAATGATGAAACCCCAAGAGCCGCCGACTGCCGCCACGCGGTCTGCCACGCGTTGGCCCAATGTGGCCTGGGTCATGTCGGCATCGACATGCTCGAGCGATGAGACGCGGCGGTTGGCAATGCGATCAATGACCTGCCGCTCCAGATCGCTCAGCTGGGACCATTCGGTGCCCAGAAGGTCCTCAGCCAACTCCTCCGCGCTGCGGCGCTTCATGCCAGCGCTTCTGCGATCAGCTTGCGCGTGTTGGCGATGCCATAAAGCGCAACGAAGCTGCCCATGCGGGGACCCGCGCTGGAGCCGAGCAATGTTTCGTAAAGCGCCTTGAACCAGTCGCGCAACTGCTCAAATCCGCCTTCGTTACCAATGGCGTAGACGATATTCTGGATGTCCTCGGCAGAGGCGTCGGCGGCAAGTGTCGATAGTTCGCTATCCAGCCGTGCCAATGCGGCCACTTCAACACCTTCCGGCTTGCGGCGCTGCAAGGTGGGGGCAATGAAGTCGCGGTTGTAGGCCAGCGCCAGCGGCACCAGCTTGGCCAGATCGGGCTGCGCCTCGGGCCGGGCATCCTCAACATAATTGCCGAGATAGGACCAGACCTGTTCATCAGTCGCATCCGCGCCCATTACGCCGACAAGATTGAGCAGCAGGCCAAAGGTGACCGGCGGCGTTCCGGCAGGCATCGTCTCATTCTTCGCCCGGTGGACATGGTGCACCGGATTGCCAAGTTGCTTGTCGAGTTCCTGTTCCGGATAGTTGCCACGGAACTGAAAATATTCGTCCACCGCACGCGGGATCACGCCCATATGCAATTGCTTGGCGCGCTTTGGCTCCCGGTAAATGTAGAAAGCCAGGCTGTCGTCGGTGCCATAGGTCAGCCATTGTTCAACACTAAGCCCATTGCCCTTCGACTTTGAAATCTTCTCGCCTTTTTCGTCGAGGAACATCTCATAAATCAGGCCATCGGGCTTCCGGCCGCCAAGCACCTGCGCGATCTTCCCGCCCAGTACAGCACTGTCGATCAGGTCCTTACCGTACATTTCATAATCGACGCCCAGCGCCGCCCAGCGCATGCCCCAGTCAGGCTTCCATTGCAGCTTGGACTGTCCGCCGAGGATGGATTGGGTGATCCGTTCACCTTCGTCATCAAAAGCAACGAGTCCGGCGTCAGCGTCAACCACCTCGACCGGCACCTGCAATACGATTCCGCTCTTGGGGCTGATCGGCAGCACCGGAGAGTAAGTCGCCTGCCGTTCCTTGCCCAATGTCGGCAACATGATGTCCATGATTGCCTGATAGTTGCGCAGCACCTTTTTCAGCATTTCGTCAAACGCGCCACCGAGATACTGGTCGGTTGACGACATCAGCTCATAATCGAAGCCAAAGCGATCGAGAAACTCGCGCAGCATCGCAATATTATGATGCGCGAAACTCTCATATTTCTCGAACGGGTCGGGGATGCGCGTCAGCGGCTTGCCCAAATGCTCGGCAAGCATTGCCTGGTTGGGCACATTGTCCGGCACTTTGCGCAACCCGTCCATATCGTCGGAGAAGACGATCAAGCGAGTGGGAAGATCGCTCATTTCCTCAAACGCGCGGCGAACAATGCTGGGGCGCAAGACCTCGTTAAACGTCCCAATGTGCGGCAGGCCAGACGGGCCATAGCCAGCCTCGAACAGGATCGGTTCGCCGCTAGGCTTTCCTTGCGGATAGCGTTTGAGCAACTTGCGCGCCTCTTCATAGGGCCAGGCCTTGCTTTCCAGGGCCGCCGCGCGAAGGGCTGCATCGACGCTCATTTTGCTCGTTTCCTTTTCGTTCCGAAATTGCCATTAGGGGCAGATGGCCCCTCCCCTAGCTTTTCCTGCGCTGCATGCAAGCCATGCCGGCATCTGGATCGCCGCTCCCGATGGCACAGTGCGGACCGTAGGAAAAAGCGAGGCGGTCGCGCGGGCGGCGGAAACGCCGCATATCATGCTCAATGCGCCTTTGGTCGCGCAGCGGCTAGGCTATGCCGAATTAAGCGGGCTGGATTTGCTCGAGCTGTTTGCCTTTGTGCATCCGGCAAGGTTTGCAGTGCCGACGGCGAAGGGGTTGGCCGATGTTTTGGAGATTGGGGCTGCGACCGGCGATGAGGCAGTACCCCGCCTGTTGCTCGCTGCTACCCAAAAGCTCCTTGCCACCCTCGGCAATCCGCAATGGCCCGAACGCGAGGGCGCGTGGGATGCAGCGCAGGCACTCGCTCGCCTCCGCTGGCCGTGGGCGCGGGTGGTGGCGGAGCAAATGCCGAAGCCCGAGCAAAAGGAACGCTGGCTGTTTTCCAAACTGCCCGAATGGGAGGAAAGCGCCCCGCGCACGCCGCCACGTTCGGTAGTGCTGGACCGGGAAGCGGTCGATGAACAACTCGCCCGCCTGACCGGCAGCGGCGCGGAGGCGCGCGAGGGCCAGCGCAGTTTTGCACAAAGCGTCGCGCACATCTTCGATCCGCGCAAATGCAAGGGCGAACCCAATATGCTGCTGGCCGAAGCAGGCACCGGGATTGGCAAGACGCTGGGCTATCTCGCGCCGGCTTCGCTATGGGCGCAGCAGGCCGATGGTACGGTGTGGATTTCCACCTACACCAAGGCGCTGCAACGGCAATTGGTCAGCGAAGCGCGGCGCGTTTATCCCGACCAAACGACCTTCAAGGAGAAGGTGGTCGTCCGCAAGGGCCGGGAAAACTATCTTTGCCTGCTCAATCTGGAGGATGCGTTGCAGGGCGGCTTTGCGGGGCGCGCAGCAACGCTGGCGCATCTCGTCGCGCGCTGGGCGGCCTATACGGCAGACGGCGACATGGTGGGCGGTGACCTGCCCGGCTGGCTGCCGACCTTGTTTCGCCGCAACGGCTCGACCGCGCTGACCGACCGGCGCGGCGAGTGCATTTATGCAGGGTGTCCGCACTACCGCAAATGTTTCATCGAACGCGCCAGCCGGTCCAGCGCACAGGCCGATATCGTCATCGCCAACCACGCGCTGATGATGGTCAATGCCGCGCGCGGACGCGAGGAAGCGAGCAGGCCGACGCGCATCGTCTTCGATGAAGGGCACCATCTGTTCGATGCCGCCGATTCCACCTTTGCGGCCGCACTCACCGGCGCGGAGATGGTTGAAATCCGCCGCTGGGTGATCGGCCCGGAGGGCAAGGCGCGTGGGCGGCGGCGCGGGCTTTCTGCGCGGCTCGCCGATGTCGCCAGCTATGACGAGGAGGGCGGGCTCGCCATAGAGGCAGCGCGACATGCGGCAGAGGCACTGCCGGGTGACAGCTGGCTAAGCCGTGTGGGCGAAGGCCTTCCTTCCGGCCCAGCCGAACGGCTGCTCGCCGCCATCCGTGCAACCGTCTATGCCCGCGACGAAGGACAGGCCGAGTCGGGCTATGGGCTGGAGACAGAATATGCCAATCTCGACGCGCCGCTGATCGAGGCGATAGCCGACCTGATGAAAGCACTGGAGGCGCTGGCAAAGCCGCTGATGGTGCTGGGCCAGCGGCTGGAGGCAATAGTCGAGGACGCGCCTGATTGGCTCGACGGGGCGGCTCGCGCTCGGATCGAAGGCGCGATGGCAAGCCTTGGCTGGCGTGTCGACACGCTGCGCGGCTGGATCGCCCTGCTGGGGCGCGGTGGCGGGCCTGCCGATCCCGATTATGTCGACTGGCTCGCGGTCGATCGCGGAGAGGGGCGCGAATATGATATCGGGATGCATCGCCACTGGCTTGATCCTACAAGGCCAGTGTCAGCCGTTGTCCTGAAACCCGCGCATGGCATCCTGACCACCTCAGCCACGCTGCGCGCAGGCGGCGATTGGGATACTGCGGAGGCGCGCACCGGCGCGACACATCTCGATCATAAGGCGGTGCATTTCTCCGCGCCGTCCCCCTTCGACTACGCCGCCCAAGCCGAGGTGCTGATCGTCACCGATATTGCCAAGGGCGACCTGCCCGCGCTCGCCGGGGCCTATGCCGCTTTGATCTCCGCCTCGCAGGGCGGTGCATTGGGCCTGTTCACCGCGATCCGCCGCCTGCGCAGCGTGCATGCGCGCATCGCCGACCGGCTGGCGCGTGATGGACTGCCGCTCTATGCGCAGCATGTCGATCCTATGGATACCGGCACATTGGTCGACATATTCCGCGATGATCCGCATGCGTCCTTGCTGGGGACCGATGCGTTGCGCGACGGCGTCGATGTTCCCGGTCATTCGCTGCGGCTGGTGGTGATGGAGCAGGTCCCCTGGCCGCGCCCCGACATATTGCACAAGGCGCGGCGGCTGGCAGCAGGCGGGGTGGATTATGACGACCGCATCATCCGCGCGCGGCTGGCGCAGGCCTTTGGCCGTTTGATCCGCACGGCGGACGATCATGGCCATTTCGTGCTGCTCTCGCCCGCCACGCCCTCGCGCCTGCTCACGGCATTTCCGCCGGGAACGCCAGTACACCGCGTAACGCTGGACGAAGCGGTACGGCGGATCAAATCCGGTCTTTCCCCTGCCACAAATATCGGGCAGGACCTCGACCAAACAATATTGGAAGAGGACATCCCCTTTTGACCAAGACGCTCTATCTGTTGCGCCACGCCAAATCGGGATGGGATGATCCAGTGGCGCGCGATTTCGACCGGCCCCTCAACAAACGCGGCGAGAAGGCAGCGCGCACCGTTGGCCAGTGGATGGCATCCAACGGCGTCACTTTCGAGCATGTCATCGCCAGCCCTGCAGTGCGGGTGATTGAAACGCTCGACGGCGTCTGGGCAGGCTATGGCCGCAAGCATGAGCCGACCTGGGAACGGCGCATTTACCTTGCCTCCAGCGCCACAGTCCTGGACGTGCTGCGCGAAGTCAGCGACGTGCATGACAGCGTTATGGTCGTCGGCCATTGCCCAGCGGTCGAGGATTTGGTGTTTGATCTCATCCCCGACGATGGCAGCTCGCCCTTGCGCGACGAAGTAGAGATCAAATACCCGACCGCCGCGCTGGCGCAGATCGAGCTTCCTATTGACCGTTGGGCCGATATCGGCAAGCCGGTCGGGCACTTGAAACGCTTCGTTCGCCCGCGGGATCTGGATGCCAGCTTGGGGCCTGACGAAGATTAAACTCCTCCCTCCCCCCTTGTGGGGAGGGATTAAGGGAGGGGGCGCGGCGCGTCTGCGCCGCAATAATCCTTCAAGCTCTCAATCGCCCTCTGAGTCTTTTGGCGCACAGACGTGCGCAGCCCCCACCCCAACTCCGCCCCACAGGTGGGAGGGGCCTTTCTCCTGAATCGTTCAAAGATTCAGCAACCTGCGCAAAATTTGTGCAGCCGCGAAAAGCACTTGTGCGCTGCCCATAATTTTGACAGCTTCGTTAGTGATGGAGCAGCCAGCACCGGCCTTTGACGAAATGCTGCGCGCGGACGGCGGCGCGCATCCTGCCTATGCCGATTACAATGCCTGGTTCGAGGGGCAGGAGCTATCCCGCCTGCGCCGCAAAGCCGAAGAGGCCGACGCCTTCTTCCGGCGCACCGGCATTACCTTCAACGTCTATGGCGCGGAGGAGGCCGAGGAGCGGCTGATCCCGTTCGACATTGTCCCGCGCATCATCGGCGCGCAGGAATGGAGCCGCCTTTCGCGCGGGATCGAACAGCGGGTGCGCGCGATCAATGCCTTCCTGCACGACATTTATCACCGGCAGGAAATCATCCGCGCAGGGAGAGTACCGGAAGCGCTGATCGCCAAGAACAGCGCCTTCCTGCCCGCGATGATTGGTTTCACGCCGCCGGGGCGGGTGTACACGCACATCGTTGGCATCGACCTGGTCCGCACCGGGCCAGACGAATTTTACGTGCTGGAGGATAATGCCCGCACCCCGTCGGGCGTATCCTATATGCTCGAAAATCGCGAAACGATGATGAACATGTTCCCCGAACTGTTCAGCGCAATCCGCGTCCGCGAAGTCGGGAGCTATCCAAAGAACCTGCGCCGCTCCCTCGAATCCTGCGCGCCCGGTGGCTGCGACGGGAAGCCGGTGGTTGCGGTGCTCACGCCGGGCATCTTCAACAGCGCCTATTTCGAGCATGCCTTCCTGGCCGACCAGATGGGGGCTGAACTGGTCGAGGGGCACGACCTGCGGATCACCGATGGCCGTGTGTCGATGCGCACCACACAAGGCTACCGGCCGATCGATGTGCTCTACCGGCGCGTGGACGACGATTATCTCGATCCGATGACTTTCCGCCCGGATTCGCAATTGGGCGTGCCGGGGATTATGGACATATACCGTTCGGGCAAGATCACCATCGCCAATGCACCGGGCACCGGGATCGCCGACGACAAGGCGATTTACAGTTACATGCCCGACATCGTCGAATTTTACACGGGCGAAAAGCCGCTGCTTGCCAATGTTCCAACTTGGCGCTGTGCAGAGCCGGAATCGCTCAAATATGTTCTCGAACATCTGCGCGAACTGGTGGTCAAGGAAGTGCACGGATCGGGCGGCTACGGGATGCTGGTCGGCCCCGCAGCCAGCAGAGCGGAGATCGAGGCCTTTGCCAAAAAGCTGCGTGCGCGACCGGCAAATTATATTGCTCAGCCGACACTTGCGCTCTCGACGGTCCCCATCCTGACAAGGGCAGGGCTTGCCCCGCGCCATGTCGACCTTCGCCCCTTCGTCCTCGTGTCGCCCGACCGGATCGAGATCACCCCCGGGGGGCTGACGCGCGTGGCACTAAAAAAAGGCTCATTGGTGGTGAACAGCAGCCAGGGCGGCGGAACCAAGGACAGCTGGGTGCTGGAAGAATGATGACGGGTGGCGCATCATGCTAGGGCGCACAGCAGGCGGTGTGTTCTGGATGTTCCGATACCTGGAACGATCCGAAAATATGGCACGGCTGGTTGAGGCCGGGCACCGGATGGCGCTGACCCGCGGGATGGGATCGGATGAGGAATGGCGCTCGGTCGTGACTACCGCAGGCCTGCGCGCCGCCTATGAAGCGCGTTATGACGATTACGAACCGAACCATGTCGTCAACTTCCTGCTGCGCGACAAGACCAACCCCGCTTCGGTCTATTCGATGCTCGAGTCCGCCCGACACAATGCGCGGATGACGCGCACCGCGCTTACCCGCGAGGTTTGGGAGGCGACCAACATATTCTGGATGCGGGTCAAGGACGCGATGGTGCGCCCCATCCGCGAGACCGACCTGCCTGGCATCATCGCGCTTATCCGCCAGCAATCGGCACAGGTGCGTGGCGCACTGCACGGATCGATGCTTAGGATCGATATTTACAATTTTGCGCGGTTGGGTACCTTCCTTGAGCGTGCGGACAAGACTGCACGTATCCTTGACGTCAAATATTATGTGCTGCTGCCTTCACTCTCCTTCGTCGGTGCCACGCTCGACAATGTGCAGTGGGAAACGATATTGCGGTCGGTCTCTGCCGAACATGCCTTCCGCTGGCTGAATGCCAAGGAAAGTCGCCCTGTCGGGGTGGCAGAATTCCTGATCCTCGACGAACGTTTTCCGCGTTCGCTGACCTTCTGCTACAAGAAACTACACGGCAATCTTTGCTATCTCGAACGTGACTATGGCCTGCGGACGAGCGCACACGATATTGCCGATGCCAATCTCGCCATGCTGACCGAACGCAGGATCGAAGAGATTTTCGAGGGCGGCCTACACGAATTCCTGACCGATTTCATGGCCGCCAACGCGCGGCTTGCCGCCGAGGTCGAGTCCAATTACCGCTTTTACGGATAGCTACACCCAAACCGCATGCGCCTGAAAATCCTCCACCGCACCCATTATCGTTTCGACAAGCCTGTTCCCTATGGGCTGCAGCGGCTGCGGCTGATCCCGAAAGAAAACGCCTCGCAAAAGATCATATCCTGGGACACGAAAATAGAGGGGGGCAAGGTCCAGGCCGACTATACCGACTATCATAACAACCATATCTTGCTCGTCAGCATCGGCGAAGGCGCGCACGAGATTAGTGCTACCTGCAGTGGCGAGGTTGAGACCATCGACAATGCCGGCGTCATCGGGCGGCATGGCGGGCATGTACCGCTTTGGTATTTCCTGCGACCGACCAGACTGACGCGGGCAAATGCTGAAATTGCTGCCTTGGCAAAGTCGGCGGAGGGTGGCGATCCGCTCTCCCGCTTGCATGATCTCTCCGCCAAAATTCGCGGTGCCGTGGCCTATGAGACCGGCCGTACCGATGCGGAAACTACAGCGGACATGGCCTTAGCTGCTGGTCACGGCGTGTGTCAGGATCACGCCCATATCTTCATTGCGGCAGCGCGGTCCTTGGCCATTCCAGCCCGATATGTCAGCGGCTACCTGATGATGAACGACCGGATCGAGCAGGAGGCGAGCCATGCCTGGGCAGAGGCGCATGTCGACAATCTGGGCTGGGTCGGCTTCGATATCTCGAACGGCATCAGTCCCGACCCACGCTATGTCCGCATCGCGACGGGCACCGATTACGCCGAGGCAGCACCGGTCTCGGGCGTCTCCTATGGCGGCGGCGATCAGACGATGCGGGTCGAATTAGCTGTGGAACAATAGGGAAGCCGCGTTGACAGCATTGCGCCCCTCGCCTTTAGAGTGACGGGTCAGGGTTAAAGACCGGGGGGTCACCAGGTTATGACATATTGCGTGGGGATGAAGCTCGAAAAGGGGTTGGTGTTCATGTCGGACACCCGCACCAATTCCGGCGTCGATAACATCTCGACCTTTCGCAAGATGCATATCTTCTCCAAACCCGATGAGCGGTTTATTACGATCATGACCGCCGGCAATCTGGCAACGACGCAAGCGGTGATCAGCCAGATTGCCGAGCGCACCAAGGCACCCGAAGAGCGCAATCCTTCGATCCTGGCTGCCCCGTCGATGTTTCAGGTCGCGCAAATCGTTGGCGACCAGCTCCGCGAAACCATCTCCAACCGCGAACAGACCGGGCAAAATGCCGATACCAATTTCAAGGCGACGCTGATCGTGGGCGGGCAGATAAAGGGCATGCCGCCGCGGCTCTTCCTGATCTACCCAGAGGGCAACTTTATCGAGGCATCCGCCGACACGCCCTATTTCCAGATTGGCGAAACCAAATATGGTCGGCCGATCCTGGTGCGCGGGTTCCAAGCCGACATGAGTTTTGAAAGCGCGGTCAAATTGTTAATGGTTTCGTTCGATTCGACTATGGCGGCGAACCTGTCGGTGGCGCTGCCGCTCGACATGCTGATCTTGCCGGAGGATGTGTTCGAACCGTTGCAGCAGCGGCGGATCGTCGAGGACGACCCCTATTTCAACGCCATTTCCGATGGCTGGTCCGACGCGCTGAGGAAGGCATTCTACTCGCTACCCGACTATGTGATCGAGTAATCAGGCCGCAGCCAAGGCGTCGGCGAGCCGGGTTCTAATGCGCTTCAATTCGTCGCGGACGAACGCCATTTCAGGACCGCTGGCACCAGACGCGGATGGCACCGCAGCGACGGGCGCGGCTTCCGCAACGCTACCCTTGGCAAGAAACTGCACAGCGCCCTTGATCGTATAGCCCTGCCGGTGCAGCAAATCGTTGATTTGGGTCAGAAGCGCCACATCGGCAGGCCGGTACAGCCGCCGCCCGCCAGCGCGTTTAAGCGGGTTCAGCATCGGGAACTGTTCTTCCCAATAGCGCAATATGTGCGTCTTGACCCCCAGCCGGTCGGCCATTTCGCCGATGGTCAGAAAGGCTTGCGGGTCCTTGTCCAAGCCTATTTGACCTTCGACCGCAGCCCTTGGCTCGCGCGGAATGTCAGCACGCGTCGCGGCGTGATTGGCACCTCGACGCCTGTCTTGGGATTGCGACCGATGCGCTGCCCCTTGTCGCGCAGGACAAAGGTACCAAAGCCGGAAATCTTCACATTTTCGCCGGAAACCACAGCATCGACCATATGATTCAGGATCGAATCGATCATGGCTGCCGCGTCGGCGCGCGAAAGCCCGATCTGCCGATTAATGGTCTCCGCAATGTCTGCCCGCGTCAATGTACCTGCATCAGCCATGACTTAACCTCCGAGGCGCGACCCTTCGCGCTGAAATATGGCAGAAAATGTAAATCAAGCAATCGGAAACTGACGAACGGCGTCTCACATGCGGACAAGCGATGCGCCCCACGTAAAGCCGCCGCCCATTGCCTCCAGAACGACGAGATCGCCTGCCTTGATCCGCCCGTCGCGGACAGCGACATCGAGCGCGAGCGGCACAGATGCTGCCGAGGTATTGGCATGTTGGTCGACGGTCAGCACCACACGCTCTTCCGGCAACCCCAGCTTCTTTGCAGTGGCATCGATGATCCGCCGGTTGGCCTGATGCGGCACAACCCAGTCGATCTCCGACGCCACAACGCCCGCTGCGTCGATCACTTCGTGCATGACGCTCGACAGATTGGTGACGGCATGGCGGAACACTTCACGCCCCGCCATACGAACCTTGCCCACCGTGCCGGTGGTCGATGGTCCGCCATCGACATAGAGCAGTTCGTTGTGCTGGCCATCGGCGTGCAGCTTGGTCGCCAGCGCGCCGCGGGTCCCGACCTCGCCTGATAGCACCACTGCCCCTGCCCCGTCGCCGAACAGCACGCAGGTCGCACGGTCCTCCCAGTCGAGGATTCGGCTGAAGGTTTCCGAACCGATCACCAACGCGTTCTTCGCGCTGCCCGCACGGATCATGCTTTCGGCGACCGAAAACGCGTATAGGAAGCCGGAGCATACCGCCGCCACGTCAAAGGCCACGCAGCCATTGCATCCCAGCAAATGCTGCACTTTCGTGGCGCTGGCCGGGAAAGTCTGGTCGGGGGTGGCAGTGGCAAGGATGATCAGGTCGATCTCGCTAGCCTCCATCCCGGCCGCATCAAGCGCCGTGCGCGCAGCATCGGCACCCAGTGTCGCCGTCGTTTCATCGGCCTCGGCAATATGACGAAAGCGGATGCCGGTGCGCTCGACGATCCATTCGTCGGAAGTATCGACCCTTTCCGCCAGCTCTGCATTGGACACCCGCCGCCGGGGCAGCGCCGAACCGGTGCCCTTGATAACGGCACGAAGGGCAGCGTCGGTCATTCGCCCACGATATCCATGGTATCGACCCGCTCCAGATCCTCCATGATCCGGTCGGTGATATCATCTTCGACCAGCCGCGCAGCGACCTCGACCGCATTGGCCACACCCTTCACGCTGGCGCTGCCATGGCTTTTGACCACCACGCCATTGAGACCCAGAAACACTGCACCATTATGGTTGTTGGGATCGAGATGGTGCTTCAACAGCTCGGTCGCGGGGCGTGAAACGAGGAAGCCGAATTTGGAGCGGATGGAGCTGGTAAAGGCGCGGCGCAGCAGATCGGTCACGAAACGCGCGGCCCCCTCGATAGATTTCAGCGCGATATTGCCCGAAAAGCCGTCGCACACCACAACATCGCAATCGCCACGGTTGATCTTGTCCGCCTCGATAAAACCCTGGAAATCCATATGCAGCCCGGGCGAGTCGCGCAGATGCTGGGCGGCGAAGCGCAGCGAATCGGTGCCTTTCATCTCCTCGGTGCCGATATTGAGCAAGCGCACGCGCGGCTTCTCGAACCCAAAGATGATCCGTGAATAGGCCGCCCCCATCACCGAAAACTGCACGAGGTTGCGTGCGTCGCATTCGGTGTTCGCGCCCAGATCGAGCATCACCACATCGGCTTCGCCCAGCGTCGGTAACAAAGCGGCTAACGCAGGCCGGTCGATTCCCGGCATCGTACGGAGCGCAAGCTTTGCCATCGCCATCAGCGCTCCGGTGTTGCCGGCGCTGACCGCAGCAGAAGCTTTGCCTTCCTTCACTGCGTTGATCGCCAGCCCCATAGAACTGCCGCGCGATTTGCGGATCGCCTGGCTGGGCTTGTCTTCGCCCGAAACGACTTCGGTAGTGTGCAGGATTTCCGACGCAGCGGTCAGATTGGGGTGGTTTTCCAGCGCCTTCCTGATCTGCGGCTCGTCGCCCACCAGCAGGAAAGTAAAGCGCTCATGCCGACGCCGCGCCAGCGCCGCGCCCTCAATCATCACACGCACGCCTTCATCGCCGCCCATCGCATCAATGGCGATACGCGGTGAAAGGGTCACTGCCGTTTCTCCGGTGATGGCTTAGGCGACTGCCAGAACCTCACGGCCATTATAGTGGCCGCACGCGGTGCACATATGGTGCGGACGCTTCAGCTCGCCGCAGTTCGAACATTCCTGGAAAGCTTCGGCCTTCAGCGAATCATGGCTGCGACGCATGCCGCGCTTCGACGGCGAGGTTTTTCTCTTGGGGACAGCCATCTCGGCACCTGTTCCATTTCAAAAATTATCTGTGTTCCCAAGACTTTAGGCCCTCTGCGCGGCGCTGGCAAGCAAAGCCAGAATCGGCAGCACGAACCCCATGCTCTCGGATGAAGCGCGGCTCATACCGATTTTTCCCCGCTTTGCAAGTCTTTGGATGGGTGATAGCAGCGCTGCCAAGTTCATTCCATTCATCATCCTGAACTTGTTTCAGGATAACAAGCTGCGGTAGCTCGTTATCCTGAAACAAGTTCAGGATGACGAGGATGAGGCTAATAGCAGGGGATAATCAAACATGCTGAGCTTACCGATTACGCTGACCATCGCTGCAGGCGCGGCGCTGGTGAACATCTGGCTGATGGTCCGCTGTGGCCAGGCGCGCACCAAAGAAAGCGTTTCGATTGGGGATGGTGGAAACGAATTTGTCATTCGCCGGATGCGCGCACATGCCAATTTTATCGAAAGCGCCCCCTTCGTTCTTATTCTGATTGCGGCGATAGAAGCGACGCAAAATCCCGCCCAGTGGCTGTGGTGGGTGGGCATCGTCTATATTTTCGGACGCCTCGCGCACGGCCTAGGCATGGACGGCGGGACATTCGCCAAGGGCCGCATGGTCGGCACGCTGATCACCATGCTGACCTTGGTCGGGCTTGCAGGCTATGCTTTGTGGAGTGTTTATTCGAAGCTTGGATGATTTACGGAAAACTGCGGCTTTGCAGCCAAAGGTTTCACTAAAGTTTCGCCTAAACGCATTATTTCGATTTCGTAGGAGGCGCGAAATTTCCGCACTTTTGCGCACGCGGCAGCGAAGCGCCGGGCGAGAGATTATTCAGTGCCATCACAGGCTGTCAAAGAGCATTAGAACAATAGCAGAACAAATTTGGCATGTCAAGGTTGCTGATGGCACCGCGCACATGGGTTGCATTGGCTGCTAGCGACAAGTTTTTGGTCATTCCAATTTTGACAACCGAACTTATAAGCTGCCATTTGCGCAACCAATGAATAGCATCGTACTCAACGCAATCGAAGACGTCGATCTTCCCGAAATCGTGGCGTTGATGAACCGGGCCTACAGAGGGTCAGGCGATGTAGCGGGTTGGAACTCCGAAGCCGCTTACATCGCGGGTGACCGCACGACTGAAGAGTTTCTGCGAGCGGACTTGGCTGCAAAGCCAGCGGCATCCTTTCTCAAAGCTTCCGACCGATCAAGCGATCATTGCATCGGCTGCGTTTGGCTTGAAAAACTTGACGCATTCAAGTGGTATCTGGGCTCATTAGCAATCGACCCAAGTCAACAGAATAGTGGCGCGGGCAAAGTCGTTCTTGCTGCGGCGGAGCAGTGGGTTCGCGATAAGGGCGGTGGCTGTATCCGCATGACGGTCGTCAATGTGCGGGACACACTCATCGCTTGGTATGTAAGGCGCGGCTACCACTTAACCGGAGAGACCGAGCCATTCCCTTACGACGACCATCGCTTTGGCATGCCGTTGAGAGACGACTTGGCGTTTGTCGTGCTGGAAAAGGAATTGGCGTGAACGGCGGCTTTTGCTGCTTTCTGACCAAAGCCGACATTCAGGCATCCCCAACCTATCAGCCATACAATATAATCTGCGTCGCCCTGAACAGCGCAATGCGCTTTCCGCTCGCTACGGCGCTGATCTCCGCGTCCCACAATTGCGTGGTCCGGCCGCTGTGGACGATGGTGGCGACGATCTCCACCTCGCCTTCCAGCGCGGTGCCGATGAAGTTGCATTTCACTTCCGAAGTGGTGAAGCTTTTCGCGCCGTCGGGCCACATGGTCGAGACGCCATAGGCGCAGAGCAGGTCGGCGAGCGTCAGGCCGACACCTGCGAGCAGATAGCCGGTGTGCGAAACGAGGTCGGGGCGGACGGTGAAGCGACCGACAACGCGGCCTTCGCTTACTTCGGTAATGCGAAGCCCCAGATGTTCGGGCAGCTTGCCTATATTGGCCTGGTTGAGGTCGGCGACCGACGTGTGGTTGGTCGTCTTCGGCACCGCTCAACTCAAAGCATAATCCGAAACATAGGCATTGGTCTTGCGCTCATAGCCAAACTGGCTGGTCGGACCATGCCCCGGAATGAAGGTCACATCATCGCCCAGCGGCCATAGCTTTTGCGTGATCGAATCGATCAGCTGCTGGTGATTGCCGCGCGGGAAATCGGTGCGGCCGATGCTGCCCTGGAACAGCACATCGCCGACAATTGCCAGCTTTGATGGCGAATGGTGGAACACCACATGGCCCGGCGTGTGGCCTGGGCAGTGGATGACGTCGAGGGTCAGGTTGCCAACAGTCACGGTGTCGCCATCGACCAGCCAGCGGTCGGGCTCGAACGTCTTGGCGACCATGCCCCAGCGCGGGCCATCGTCATCGAGTTGCGCGATCCAGAAGCGGTCGTCCTCATGCGGGCCTTCGATTGTCAGCCCCAGTTCCGCCGCAAGTATTCCCGCCTGCCCGCAATGGTCGAGATGACCGTGGGTGACGAGCAGCTTTTCAAGCTCTACCCCGGTTTGCGCGACGGCGGCTTTCAACTTGTCCAGGTCACCACCGGGATCGACCAGCGCGCCCTTGTTCGTTTGCGTGCACCAGAAGAGCGTACAATTCTGCGCCAGCGGCGTAACCGGAATGATCGCGGCCTTTAGGGGCGGTTCTGTTGGCTTTTGGGCGTTGAGATTTGAGGTGACGTTGGACATGAGGGGCTATGTGGCGGCTTGCCGCGCCGGGTGCAAGCCTGTCACAGCTTCCGCCCAACCCAGACAACGCGCCCAACCACTGCCACATCCTTTGCCGCAATGCCCTCCAGCGGCCCAAAGGCGGGGTTATCCGACAAGATCGACAGCTTCCCGCCCTTTTCCGGCGACACCCGCTTGACCATCAGCGTGCCGTCGAGGCGAAGCACATAAATGCCTTTTTTCAGCGCGCGGTCAGCGGCGGCGGTATCGACCATGATGTCGTCGCCATCGTTCAGCGTCGGCTGCATCGAATCGCCCTCGACACGGATCAGCGACAGCCGCGCGGGGTCCAGGCCCATGCGGCGCAGCCAGCTTTCATCGAAACCGATCTTTCCGGCCAGAGCTTCCTCATCATATAGCGCGCCTGCGCCGGCCGACGCCCCGACAGCGAGCTTTGGCACGGTGCGCAGCGACCGGCCACCGGGGCTGGCCGCTGCGCCCAGCAGCGTTTCATCGACACCGAAATAGCGGGCAAGAATGCCCCGCTCATGCTCCGGCAGCCGCTTGGGCGAGCCGCGTTTCAGATATTGCTGCACATAGGCCGCGTTTCGACCGAGCAGTCGGGATAGCGAAACATAGTCGTCGCCATTGTCGCGAATCAGCCGGTCTAGTTCGGCGCGGGGATCGGTGTCTGTCATAAAATTTCCCTAACGAAAGGATTTTTCCTAGACAAGTAGGATTTCTCCTATCAAATATATTCATGCTTTGTTCCAGCCGATTCGTCGGCGCCGCTTCCGGGGTGTGGTGGCGGAGGGAGGGAAGCGACAAGCATATCGAAGGAGACACCCATGCATATCAACCGAAAGATCGAACGCTTCCTGATCGAGCATAATTTCCCCGCTACCAAATTCGGCAGGCTGGTCGCGCGCGATCCGCGGCTGGTGCCTGACATAAGGCGCGGACGCGAATTGCGTGGCGCGATGATACTTCGCGCCGAGACCTTCATGGCCAACTATGCACGTCAGTTGGCCGAGCGGCTGGGGGCAGTTGCATGAGCAGCTGCCCCTTTTCCGACGCGCTGCTGGAATTGCTGCCCGGCGCGATCATAACCCGCCGCCGCGCGCATGAATGGCACAGTGCCTCTTTTTCGGGGAGGAGGGTGAAGTTGAGCCTACAAATTGTTGGCTTTGAAGGCACGGAGAAAAATTTTATGCCTATTGGTGAAGATCATGAATTTTCACTGCCCGGCTTGCTGGTGGCAGACCTTGCGTTTGGAAAGCGAAACGGCAACCGATTGACCGTCGAAGCCTTGCTGCTCGACGAGGAGATTTAGCGCGTGCGCGCGTTGATCCGGTGCAACGTTTCGAGTGCGGAGCGCAGAGCGTCATCCATTGCATCGCTGCGGGCTGGCCTGGCTGGTTCGCTGGGAACAGCCTCCAGATGGCTGGCGCGCGGGGCCACTTCGATCTCAATGACGGGTGCTTCGCTTACCGGCTCTGGCTTAGCAGCTTCGCTACGGGCAATCGCTTCAAGCTTTGCCAACTGCTGCTCGCGCAGCGCTACAGCAGCCTCCAGCCGTTCGACCATGGCCGAAACCGTCTCGGATTCGGCGGCCTCTGCCTCGACAACAGGTACAGGCTGCGGCGCTTCGAACGCAGCTTCAGCCACAGGTGCGGGCTGCGACACTGCAGGCTCCGGCTCAATATCGACAACCGGGAGCGGTGCCGGTTCGGAGGCAATGTCGGCAAGGTCGGTTTGCGCAGAAATGGGGCGGCGCGGTGGCGCGTCGGGGTGCGCATCGCCCGCACGCAATTTGGGCAGATCGGACAGCTCGGTCACCACCGGGCCGCTGCGGCGGCTTTCGATGAACTGGGTCAATCGCACCTTGGCGCTTGCGATCAAGGACGGACGATCTGTGGCTACCGGCGCTCCCGCGTCCACAACTGTCACGCTTGCAGGCTTCGGCGTTGCAGGAGTATCCCTGCGCATCAGCATCACTGCCGTCACGGCAAAGGCAGCCAGACCGGCCAGAAATGCGATCAATGCCCGCGCGGTATCGCCCAGCGGCGCTGCGGTTGCGGGGAAGATTTCGGAAATGCCGGTCGAGCCGGTGATCGTTTCCCAGATGCCGACCGGCACCAGCATCGAGATGACCGCCGTGACGATTGCCGCAACAATGGCCAAGGCCACCGCGCGCATCGTTCCGTCCAGTTTCAGCCAATTTTGCATGCAAATCCCGGCAACTATGATCGGGCGGAAATGCCGCCTTTATCATGGCCTAACAGCAAATGGTAAACAGGATCGTAACGCACTATGTTGCGCTGCCAGTTGCGTTTTTCGGCGACGAAGGCCTTTGCCGTGTCGCGGCGCTGCTGCCACATCGGACGGTCGGCGAGCAGTGCGTCGAGAGCCGCTGCACAGGATGCCGGATCGTCGGGTGCGAACAGCGTGCCGGTGACGCCATCGTCGATCAGTTCCCGGTGCCCGCCGACACTCGATGCCGCGACCAGCCGTCCTTGCGCCATGGCTTCCAGCGGTTTCAGCGGCGTCACCAACTCGGTCAGCCGCATGGCTTTGCGCGGATAGGCCAGCACGTCGACCAGGCTGTAATAGCGCTCGACCTCTTCATGCGGTACACGGCCCACAAAATGGATGCGGTCGCGCGTCGGCGACCCCTCTGCCTGCGCCTTCAAGGCCTTCTCCATCGGCCCGCCGCCGACTAGCAGCAGGTGGGCGTCCAACGCCATCAGCGGCATCGCTGCGATCAGGTCGTCAATCCCCTCATAATCGTAGAAGCTGCCGATATAGCCAATCACGGGCTTGCCAGCGAGGCCGAGCTCAGCCGCCAGCGCCGCGTCGGGCGGCGGCGGGTTGCCGAACAATTCCATGTCGACGCCATTCGGCGATACGAAGATTTTCTCCGATTCAAAGCCCCGCGCGATCAGGTCGCTGCGCAGCCCTTCGCAGATGACTGCCACCCGATCAGCCTGCTTCACCACATGATTTTCCAGCGCGCGGGTCAGCCGATACTTTGCCGATCCTTCCCGGCCGGTGCCATTTCCGACGGCGGCATCCTCCCAGAATGCCCGGATTTCATAGACAAAAGGCAGGCCGAGTTTCTTCGCCGCCCGCGCTCCTGCCAGTCCATTCAGCGCAGGCGAATGCGCGTGGATCAGGTCGAACGGCCATTCGGCGTGCAGCGCGACGATACGGTTCGAAAGCGCCGCCACCTCGCGCCACTCGCGCAGCAAAGGCGGGCCGGAAACCGCTGTTTGTGTGCGGAAAAAATGGAGGCCCTCAACATGCTCCAAGCCGCCATTGCGTTCGATGCCATGCTGGTAGTGCCGTACCCCAGTAAGCCCCGCGACGTCCCACCCGCCCCCACTTTGCGCCTTCATGATTGCGCGTGTGCGGAATGTGTATCCGCTGTGCAGCGGCAGGCTGTGGTCCAGAATGTGCAGGATGCGAGACATAAGAGCTGCTTAGCGGCAATATATTTAACGTCGCGTCAACCCAATCGCTCTATGCAGGCGCCAACGCGTTAAGGGGCATTTTGCCTGATGATCGACAATTTATCGATATTGCTGAGCCATGTCCTGATTGCGCTTGCTTTCTGGTTCCTGACACAGCGCGACGATCTGGACCAGGAGGACCCGCCAGCGCCCGATGCCGAGCCAGAGGGCTTTGCCCATTCGATCCGGCGACCGAAAGTACAGGCGGCAAAGACCAGGACCGCTCCCGATGCGTGACCTGTTTTTCGTCGGCTATCTGGGATTGCTGCTGCTCTTTGCCTTCAAGCGGCCATTTCTGTTCACGTTGGTCTATGCCTATGTGGATATCGTTGCGCCGCAGCGGTTGAGCTATTTCCTGCTGAATTCGATTCCGATTTCGTTGATCCTGTTCGGATTTGCCTTTGCCGGATTCATGTTGAGCGATGACAAAAAGGATGTTCGCGTATCGCCGCGCTGGGCCTTGCTGGTGGTGCTGCTGCTTTATTGCGCCTATACAAACACCTTCGCGGTCGAGCCCGTGGCGGCAGCGGAAAAATGGGACTGGGTGTGGAAAGCGCTGGTCTTTGCGATCTTCCTGCCGCTGACGCTCAGGACCCGGCTTCGCATCGAGGCCTTGGCGCTGATGTTGGTGCTGTGCGCCTCGGCGCTAATCGTAACCGGAGGCCTCAAAACCGTGGCTGGCGGCGGCGGCTATGGCGTTATGGTGCTGCTCGTCAACATCGACAGCGGGCTGTATGAAAGCTCGATCATCTCCTGCGTCGCTATTGCCATCATCCCGATCGTGCTGTGGCTTGCCCAGCATGGGACGATATTCAAGCCCGACTGGAAGGTTCGGATCTACGCCGCCGCGCTGATCTTTGCCTGCCTGCTCGTTCCAGTCGGCGTGCAGGCGCGCACTGGCCTCGTCTGCGCAGCGGTGCTGGCAATTATGTTACTGCGCGACGCCAAGCGGCGGATGCTCTATGTCATTGGCGCTGCCACCATTGGCCTTATCGCGATCCCATTCCTGCCGCAAAGCTTCACCGAACGGATGGGAACGATCAAGGAATACAAGGCTGACGAAAGCGCCTCTACCAGGATTGCGGTGTGGAAATGGACTTGGGAATTTGTGCAAACGCACCCGATGGGCGGCGGCTTTAACGCCTATGTGCAGAACAAGATTCGCTACACCATCCCCGTGGTGGACGATAACGGGCTCGACACCGGCGACGTGCAATCGGGTGAGGTAGTCGATGAGGGGCGGGCTTATCATTCGAGCTATTTCGAGATGCTGGGCGAGCAGGGCTTTCCCGGGCTGATCATGTGGCTGTTGATCCATGTCGGCGGGGTGTGGCGGATGGAGGCGATCATGCGCATCTACAAACGCCGGGGGCGCGAGGATGAGAAATGGGTAATCCCGCTCGCCCGTGCACTGCAACATTCGCAGATCGTCTATCTGGTCGGATCGCTGTTCGTCGGCATCGCCTTTCAGCCCTTTGTCTATATGATGATTGCGATGCAGATCAGCCTCGACACCTATCTGGCGCGGCGGCGCAAGGAATCGGCATGGCGTCCGATCAAGGACCTGCGGCTTGCGACGAAGGAACTGGCCTGACGGTTTGATTTTGGCGTGCATCGCCCTAAATGGGGCCAGTGACTGTCAAAAACCTCCCCGCCGAACCCAAATTGATGAACGCCGACATGTGGTCTCGAATGCAGGCCCGCCTCGAAGGCTATTATCGGCTGTTTGCCGACTGGATCAGTGCCAATGCGCTTGAGCTGACCATTGCCGGCTCGGTCGGCGTCGCTATTTACTTCCTGCTCAGCTGGCTGAAGCGCAAGGCAGCGGCGATTGCCACCAAGCGCGGTGATGATGGCAGCATAACCACCATCGCCTGGCGCGCAGTTTCTCGCACGAAGCGCTTCTTCCGGATCATGCTGGCAGCAGAGCTGGTCAACGGTTTTGCCAATGCGCCAGCGCCGGTGGCACGGGTCATCCTGTTCCTGTTTACCATCTCGCTGGTCGTACAGGTCGCCATCTGGCTGCGCGAGATCATCCTCTCGCTGATCGAACGCCGCGCCTATCAGAGCGGCACCGAGCATGAGACGCTGCAAAGCGCGATGACGCTGATCAAGCTGGGGGTCAGCTTTGCCGTCTTTGCAATTGCCACCATTGTCATCCTCGACAATCTGGGCGTGAACATCACTGGCCTGATCGCAGGGCTAGGCGTCGGCGGCATCGCCGTCGGCCTTGCCGCGCAGGGCATATTCTCCGACCTGTTTGCAGCGATCTCGATCATTTTCGACAGGCCGTTCAAACGCGGCGACACAATCACCTATGATACCACGACCGCGCGCGTCGAAAAGATCGGCATGAAAAGCACACGGTTGCGTTCGCTGTCGGGCGAGGAAAAGATCATCTCCAACAGCAAGCTGCTAGAAAAGGAAATCACCAACAACACGCAGACGATTTACCGTCGTGTAACCTTCGTGCTCAGCCTGGTGCAACACATCGATCCCGCGCTTTCCGCAAAAATCCCGGCCATATTGAAAGAGGTTGTCGAGGCACATCAAGGCGAGTTCATCCGTGCCGGCTTCACGACATTCTCTCCCAGCTCGCTCGATTTCCAGCTGGTCTTCGATGTTCCCAGCGACGATATAGAGGTCATGTTCCATACGCGGCACGCGGTCGGCATCGCCATTGCCCAGCGCTTTGCGAAAGACGGAATCGAGTTCGCCTACCCCACGCAGACCACCTATACCGCTGCGCCCGATGGCACGCTGGTGATGCCCTATGCCCCGCCCGCCAAGACCGATTCGCCGCCGCCGCGCAAACGCCCCGCCAAATGACGTAGCGTCAGCGCGGCTCTTCGGCACAGACTTGTCAAAGGCCCTCAAAAAGCGCAGTGCTTCGCCAAATTCCAACAATAGGAGTGGGACATGAGCGGGATTACACCAGCCGATCTGGCAAAGCGCGTCGGCGAAAATGTCGGTACATCGGAGTGGATTTTGGTCGATCAGGAAATGATCAACAAATTCGCAGATGCGACAGGCGACCACCAGTTCATCCACGTTAATGAAGAGATGGCGAAAATGACGCCCTTTGGTGGCACGATCGCGCACGGCTTCCTGACGCTGTCGTTGTTCCCGGTGATGACCGCCAAGTCCGATTTTCCCCGCATTGAGGGCGTGAAAATGGGCGTCAACTATGGCGGCAACAAGACGCGGTTTCTCGCGCCCGTCCGCTCGGGCAAGCGCGTGCGCGGGCATTTCAAGCTGTTGGAACTCGTCGAAAAACGCCCCGGTCAGTGGCAGCAGACATTGGAGTTCACCGTAGAGATCGAAGGCGAAGACAAGCCTGCTTTGCAGGCCGAATGGATCAGCCAGTTTTTTGTTTGAGCTAAGCCCCTCCCGCAGGCGGGAGGGGAGAAAATTGAAAGGAATTCTCCCATGCGTGACGCAGTTATCGTGTCCACCGCCCGCACCGCCATCGGCAAAGCCTATCGCGGCGGGTTCAATGCCACCCTTGGCCCGACGCTCGGTTCCTATTCGCTGGCCGCAGCCGTCGAAAAAGCAGGCATAGAAGGTGCCGAAGTTGACGATGTGCTGTGGGGAAGCGCTCTGCAACAGGGCACGCAGGCAGGCAATCTGGCGCGCCAGGTTGCACTGCGCGCGGGCCTGCCGATCAGCACATCGGGCATGACCATCGACCGGCAATGCTCGTCGGGGCTGATGACCATTGCCACTGCCGCCAAGCAGATCATTGTCGACAATGTCGATATACTTGCCGCTGGTGGGCAGGATTCGATCAGCCTTGTGCAGACCAAGGATATGCGCGTGCAGCCCGATCCGTCGCTGCTGGCCATGCACAATGCGATCTACATGCCGATGCTGCAAACCGCCGAGGTGGTTGCCAAGCGCTACAATATCAGCCGCGATGTCATGGACGAATACAGCCTGAAATCGCAGCAGCGCACTGCCGCCGCACAGGCGGCGGGCAAGTTTGATGACGAGATCGTAGCCGTCACGACGACCATGAATGTCGTCAACAAGGAGACGGGCGAAGTCAGCCAGAAAGAAGTCACCATCGCCAAGGACGAGGGCAACCGCGCGGACACAACGCTGGAGGGCCTGAAGTCGCTCAACCCTGTGCTGCCAGAAGGCACGATCACGGCAGGCAATGCCAGCCAGCTCTCCGACGGCTCTTCCGCCAGCATATTGATGGAAGCCAAGGTTGCGGAAAAGAAAGGCCTGAACCCGCTGGGCCGCTATGTCGGCATGGCAGTCGCTGGCACTGAGCCCGACGAAATGGGCATTGGCCCGGTCTTCGCCATTCCCAAGCTGCTAGAACGCAACGGCCTGAAAATGGATGATATCGGCCTGTGGGAACTGAACGAAGCTTTCGCGGTTCAGGTCCTCTATTGCCGCGACAAGCTCGGCATTCCCGACGAACTGCTTAACGTCAATGGCGGCTCGATCTCTATCGGCCACCCCTATGGTATGACCGGCGCGCGTTGCGTCGGCCACGCGCTGATCGAAGGCAAGCGTCGCGGAGCCAAACATGTCGTCGTCACCATGTGCGTCGGCGGCGGCATGGGCGCGGCTGGGCTGTTCGAGGTTTTCTAAGGACTTTTACGGCGGACTGATCATTCCGCCTTCAAACCGAAACCCACCTTCACGGTCCTGCGCCAACAGTGCGGGGCCGTCGAGGTCCACCCAATGCGCACTTTGCGCGGCAAGGAAGGCAGGCGCGATCCCCAGACTGGTGGAGAGCATGCAACCGACCATCAGCTTTAGCCCGCGCGCTTCGGCTTCGCGCGCCATGGCGAGCGCTTCGGTGAGGCCGCCGGCCTTGTCGAGCTTGATATTGATGCCGTCATAGTGGCGAGCGCATAGGTCTATATCCGCGCCCGATTGGCAGCTTTCGTCAGCAAGGAGCGGCACCGGCGATTTGACGCCATCGAGCAGCGCGTCTTGGCCCACCGGCACGGGTTGCTCGATCATCTCCACGCCCAGCGCGGCGAGCGCCGCAGCCTCTGCCTCAATATCGAGCGCCCCCCAGCTTTCATTTGCATCGACAATCATCCGCGCATGCGGCGCGCCTTTGCGCACAGCCGCCACCCGCTCGCGGTCGCCTTCTCCTGTCAGTTTGAGTTTCAACAGGCGAAAGCCGCGCGCTGCGGCTTTGGCCGCATCGGCCTCCATCATATCGGGTTCGCCAAGTGATATCGTGAAGGCCGTCTGCAAAGGCTTGGGGGCAAAAGCCAGCCCCGCCAGCTGCCACAATGGCATGCCTGCCGTCTTGGCCTCCAAACCCCAAAGCGCGCAGTCCAGGGCGTTTCGCGCTGCCCCCGGGGGCAACTGCGTCTGCACCGCTTCCCGCGCCTGCCGCGCACTGAAAGCGGAAAGCGCGTCGATCACATCCTCCACCTGCCGCAGGCAGCTTTCGGCGGACTCGCCATGATAGTAGATGGCAGTGCCCTCCCCCATGCCGACATGGTCGCCCTGCCGCGCGGCAACGACCAGCACATCGACATGCGCCTTTGCCCCACGCGAGATGATAAACTGCCCGGCAACCGGCCAGCGTTCGACAGCGGCGGTGATCCCCAATCCCATGTGATTGGATTGACACTAAATCAGGGCTTGGAACAACCCTTATTGGCTAGCCGTTATGCTGGACAATCCAGTCCTCGACAATCGGTGCAATCCGGTCGCGCCACTTGCTGCCGTTGAAGATGCCATAATGGCCGACTTCCTCGGCCAAATGATATTTCTTTTGGCTCTCATCCAGCCCGGTTGAAATCTTCAGCGCCGCCTTGGTCTGGCCAATGCCGCTAATGTCATCGCGCTCACCCTCGATAGCGAGGATCGCAATGTCGTGGATTGCGCCGGGATCGACCAGTTTGCCGCGATAGTTGAACTCGCCCTTGGGCAGCAAATGACGCTGGAAGACCACATCCACCGTCTGCAAATAGAATTCCGCCGTCATGTCGCACACCGCGCGATATTCGTCGTAAAATTCCTTGTGCCGGTCCGCGCCTTCGCCGTCGCCTTCGACCAGGTTCTGGAACATCGACCAATGGCTGACCATATGATTGCCCAAGTTCATCGACATGAAGCCCGAAAGCTGCAGGAAGCCCGGATAGACCCTGCGGCCCGCGCCCTTGTAATAGGGTGGCACAGTCGCGATCACATTATGGATGAACCAGTCGTGCGGGCGCTGTGTAGCATGGTCGTTGACCTGCGTCGGCGCCTCGCGCGTGTCGATGGGGCCGCCCATCATCGTAAGCGTGCGCGGACGCAGAGGGTGCTCTTTCGCGCTCATCACCGCAGCCGCGGCATAGGCCGGGACCGAAGGCTGGCACACGGCGAGAACATGCGCGCCGCGTCCGCCAGCGTCAGGCCCTATATATTCCAGCCATTCGATGATATAGTCCATATAGGATTCAAGGTCGAAACCGCCGCCGGTCAGCGGCACGTCGCGCGCATCCTTCCAGTCGGTGATGTACACGTCATGGCTGGGCAGCATCCGCTCAACCGTGCCGCGCAGCAGGGTAGCAAAATGGCCCGACATCGGTGCGATGATCAACAGGCGAGGCTTACCGACGCTGCCGTCATAAGTGAAATGCTTGAGCTGACCAAAAGGCTTGCGCGCTTCGTTCACTTCAGTGACCGGGAGTTGCTTTCCGTCCACATCGACCAGGTTCAAGCCAAAGGCTGGCTTGCCGCGCACCTCCACCGAATGGGCAAACACATCGAGCGCCGACGCAGCGATCGGGGTCAGACCATTCATGCTGAATGGAGCCGTGAAATTGTTGAGCCAATCGGCCTGCGCCCGGGCAATCTTACCCATGCCCGAAAGCCAGAATCGCTGCATGTCGTAACCGGTGTAAAGCAACTGCGTTCCCCTGCATGCTGGTAGCCACGTTGCATCGCGACTTATTATCCACACATGAACATAGGCGTTCATTGTGCATTGCACCATAGAAAAAGCACTCGGTCCTGTTTTGAAACGTTGTTTGCACCATCCGCCACTGCTAGGCCAAGTCGATGAGCGACAGCGTAGCCGACCAATCCGCCCCGACTTCCATCGAGGAAGTGAAATCCGGAAAACTGAAGGAAAAGGCGAATTTTGGTAGCTTGCGGATGATTGCGAGCTTTACCGCGCGCTATCCAAAGCAGATATTTTTTGCTCTAACAGCGTTACTTGCTGCCGCATCATCGACGCTGGCCATTCCCTATGGCCTGAAGCTGATAATCGATGAGGGCTTCGTCAAAAATGGTGGCGATCCCGCTCCCTATTTCTACTTGCTGCTGGGGATTGTGGTCATCATTGGAATTTCGACCGCCTTCCGCTTTTACTTTGTGAGCTGGCTTGGCGAACGGGTCGTGGGGGATGTCCGTATTGCCGTGCAGAGCAACCTCCTGCGGCTGGCTCCGCGCTTTTTCGAAGAGAATCGGCCCGCAGAAATCGCCAGCCGGATGACTGCCGATACCGCGATCATCGAGCAGATCGTCGGCACCACCGTGTCGGTGGCTCTGCGCAATGTTTTGATCGGGGTTGGCGGCGTCATTTTTCTGACCGGTCTTGCGCCGACGCTCATGGTTTGGCTGCTCGTGGGGATTCCCGTCGTTGTCCTGCCAATCGTCTATCTGGGACGGCGCCTGGAAAAGGCATCGCGCAACAGCCAGGACAAGGTCGCTGGCGTTGGCACAATGACGTCTGAGGCGCTTGGCGCAATCAAGATCGTCCAGGCTTTTGGCCAGGAAGAGCGCGAGCGGCTGCGTTTTGTCGATGCTGTGGAAAACACCTTTGCCGCTGCCAAACGCCGTATCCGCATCCGCGCGGTGCTGACCGCGCTGGTCATGGCGCTGATTTTCGGCGGCATCACCATGCTGGTATGGGAAGGCACCGATCAGGTCCGCGAAGAAACGTTGTCGCCCGGCACGCTGTTTTCGGTGGTTCTGTACGGGGTGCTGGTTGCAGGCTCGTTCGGCGCATTGACCGAAGTCTATGGCGATCTGGTGCGTGCCTCCGGCGCTTCGGCGCGGCTTGCCGAGCTATTGAACGAAAAGCCCGAGATCGCACCGCCTGCCAATCCTGTCAAAATGCCACCGCCGCGCGGAAGCCTGGAATTCCAGAATGTCCGTTTCCGCTATCCCACACGCCCCGAAATCGCCGCGCTCGACGATTTCAGCCTGAAAGTATCACCGGGTGAAACCGTCGCCATTGTCGGGCCTTCAGGCGCTGGCAAATCGACCCTTTTCCAGATGGCGCAGCGTTTTTACGATCCGCAAGGCGGGACAGTGCGGATTGATGGCGTCGCACTAACCAGCGCCGACCCGGCAGAGTTTCGCACCCGCATGGCACTGGTGCCGCAGGATACGGTGCTGTTTGCATCCTCGGCGCGCGACAATTTGCGCTACGGCCATTGGCAGGCCGACGATGCGGCGATCTGGGCCGCCGCCGAACAGGCCAATGCCGCCGAATTCCTGCGCGAGCTGCCACAGGGGCTCGACACCTATCTGGGCGAAGGCGGCGCGCGGCTATCGGGTGGACAGCGGCAGCGGATCGCGATTGCCCGCGCGCTGCTGCGCGATGCGCCGATCCTGCTGCTCGACGAGGCGACCAGTGCGCTCGATGCCGAAAGCGAGCGACTGGTGCAGGATGCGCTCGAACGGCTCATGCAGGGGCGCACCACAATGGTGATTGCACACCGGCTGGCGACTGTCCGCTCGGCCGACCGGATAATCGTGATGGACCAGGGCCGGATCGTCGAGGAAGGCAAGCATGCCGGACTGTCAAAGGCAGGCGGGCTTTACGCGCGGCTGGCCAGTTTGCAGTTCGACGCCTGAAACAGCCCGCTAACGCGCAATATCGCCCCAGGCGTGCGCTACCGATTCGACCGCGCAACGCAGCTCGCCGATCCGGTCGACATTGCCATCGGATATGCGCTCGTTCAGCTCTTCGCTGATCGCTGCATAGAGCCCGGCCAGCATCGTGGCCAGCTCCCCACCCTGGTCGAAATCGAGCCCTGCTTGCAGCGACAGCAGGATCGCCCGCGCCCGATGCGCATGCGGATGGGTCGCCAGCGCCTGTCCGCGCCCTGCTGCTGCGCCGAGCACGTCGACGCAGGTCAGCAGTTCCTCGTACAGGATCGCGACCAAAGTATGCGGATCAGCGCTGGCGACGCGGCTCGACACCTCCATGGATCGATAATGTTCGCTCGCCCGCCCATAGCTTGCCGGTCCGTACATCGCGCTTTCCTATTGCTCGTTCGACCAGAGCTTGATTTGCTGTTCCAGATAGCTTTGCGTCGCCTTGAACGCGCCGATGCGGGCGTCAAGGCTGCCATATTGTTTCTCGAGTCGCGCCCGGTACGCATCCTCGCGCGCTTCGATCCGTTCGCGGGTTTTGGCGATGTCTGCCGATTCGGCCTGCAATGCTTTGGTCAGGCTGCCAAAGGCGCCTTCGCTCGCCATAACCTCGTCACGAATGGTATCGAGTGCGCCTGCAATTCCGGGATCGGTTGCCAAGCTGTGCGCACCATCGCGGCGCGGGTTGAAGAGCGCCTCTACCGCGTCGGGATTTGCGGCAAGCGCGGTATCGAGGCGCGCCGCATTGACGCTGAGCGTGCCGTCGCGGTTCGTTGTGATGCCAATGTCGCTAAGGCTATCGACCGCCGGATCGCTAGTAAGCGCTTGGCTGATAAAACCGGTCAGTTGCCGGTCGAGTACGCGCAGCGCCTGCGTCCCGCCAGCGACCTTTTGCGCCTCTTTCAGGCTGTTTTTGACATCGTTGAAGACGCTGACGAAATCACTCACTGCCTGCCGAAGCGCAGCGGTCGGCCGGGTCGCGCCAATTGACACAGCTTCGCCCGGTGCGGCCTTTTTCAGCGTCAACTGCATCCCTGGAACCACGTCGGAAAAACTGTTGCTCGTCCGCGTATAGGCGATGCCATCGACCTTGATCCGCGCGTCGGCGGCGGCCTGCGCCTGCTGCATTGCCCCGCCTGTGCCGTAGGCAAATTGCGCCAGGCTTGGCTCCGCACCGGCATCGGCGGTAAGCGTGAAAGCCTGGGCGGCCCCGGTCCCGCCCTTCAGCACCAGGCGGACCTGACCATTGTCGGTCCCGATGCTGGCACGAACGCCGCTGCCGCTCGCGTTGATCGCGTCGGCGAGACCGGTGAGGCTGTTGTTGCTGCCATCGATGGTAATGGCGTAGTTGGCGGTGCCGACGGTCAACGTCATATTGCCCATGCCTACCGGGTCAGCGGCAGAGGCAACCAGCGCCGAATAGACTGTCTGCGATGAGGCAAGCTGTTCGATCTCGATTGTCCCCGCAAAGCTGCCGAGCGGCGTTCCGGGAAGCGCAGTCGCGGATAGTAGCTTGTCATCCGAAACCGTGGGTTGGCTACTCAGCGTACCCTGCGCGACGAGATCGGCGAGCGCGGTTGCGAAACTGTCGAGATCGGCGCGTGCCTGCGCCACTGCGCTGATTTTCGCCTGCGCCGATTGCGCGCGCGCCTCGATCCGCTGAATCTTCGGCCCGCGCGACGCGGCGGCGAGATCGGCGACCAGCTGGCTGACGTTTAATCCCGAACCGAAGCCGAGGCTGTTGGCGATTGAACCGAGCATGGAAAGATGTCCTTTCCCGCTTTTACGGCGCGGCACCGACCGGGTTTAGCGCGCCCTGCGACCCTTCTCGTCGAAACGCTTGGCGGGCGGCACCTCGACCATTGGCTGCGAACGCCCTTCTGCCAGCGCGCGTTCGAGCTGGAAGACGAAGGCGAGGATCGCAGCGACGGCAATGTAAAGGTCCTCGCTCACCGCTCGCCCAGCGCGCGACGAGAAATAGATTGCGCGCGTCAGCTGCGGATATTCAAGGGTCGGGACATTGCCCTCTTTCGCCATGGCCTTGATTGCGAGCGCCACGGCATCCCGGCCGCGCGCGGCGACAATGGGCGCGAAATCGATACCCGGGCGATAGCGAAGCGCGACCGCAAAGTGGGTCGGGTTGGTCAGGATCACCGTGGCCTCGCTTACCGCCTTGCGCGCCGAATTGCTCAACAGTTCCTGCGCACGGGCACGGCGCGCGGCTTTCAGTTCGGGCGAGCCTTCGCTTTGTTTGAGCTCGTCCTTCAATTCCTGATCAGTCATCATCAGCCTTTGCCGCCGCTGGAAAATCTGTGCCGGTACATCGACCGCAGCGATCAGCAGCAGCCCAAGCGAAAGCGCAAAGAAACCGGTGGCAAAAGCCTGCCCTGCGCGCGCCGCTGCTTCCTTAGGATCAACTGCGGCAAGCCCGATCAGCGCCGGAAGCTCGCTTTGCATCACCCAAAGACCAATGCCACCGAGAACGAGCACCTTGGCGATGGCCTTGATCAGCTCGATACCGCCTTGCAGCCCGAACATGCGTTTGAGGCCGGCGAGCGGATTGAGGCGGCTGCCCTTGAACCCCATCGCCTTCGACCGCCAACCAAGCGCGCCGATCAACGCCGGAGAGCCAATGGCGACGATCAAGGTGAGGAGGAGAAGCGCAGCAACCGGCAGGCCGATTTCCAGCGCGATCCGCCCCGCATTGCGCAAAGGATCGAAGCCGCGAAAGTCGTGCGCCGACAGCGTGAGGCCTGCGCGCACCAGATCAAGCTGCGCACCGAAAAACCAGCCGCCGCCCAGATAAAAAGCGCCTGACGCGGCAGTCAGCATTGTGGCCGTTGCCAGCTCCTTCGACACCAGCACATCGCCATTGCGGGCAGCATCCTCCTTGCGCTTTGCAGTTGGCAGATGCTTTTTTTGGTCACGGTCGCTCGCCTCAGCCATCGCTCAGCGCCTTATGATCGCATCGGCATTGTCGAGCGTGTGCCGCATCGTCGCGGTGATCGTGTCCGCCATGATCGGCGTCGCCATTGCGAGCAGCACGACCCCGGCAAGCAAGGTAGCGGGCAGGCCCACCGCAAACAGGTTCAGCGTTGGCGCCGAGCGGGCAATCATCCCCATCATCATCTGCACCATCACCAGCGCGCAGCCGACCGGAAGCGCAATTGACAGTCCCGCCGCAAACAGCAGTGAACCGAACCCGGCGATCCGGCCGATCACCTCGAACGACAACCAGGCCTGCCCCGGCGGCAGCGTGCGGTAACTCTCCACGACAATCTCGATCAGCGCCAGATGGCCATCGGTCGCGAGCAGCAGGAATGTTGCAAGCATCGACAGATATTGGCCGATGGCAGGACTCATCTGACCATTGGCCGGGTCTGCGATCGCTGCGAAGGCAATACCCATGGCGTTGCTGATTGCCTCGCCTGCGAGCAGGGCCGCGGCAAAGCCGATCTGCAGGGCAAAGCCGATGGCGAGCCCGACCACGACCTCGGCAATGATCAGCAGGAAGCCGGCAAACGAGACGATCCCCTCCGCCGGGACCGCCATCCCCGATGCCTGCGCCGCCGGAATGCCGATTGCGAGCGCAAGCACCAGCCGCAACTGTACCGGCACATTGCCGCCGCCGAACAAGGGCGCGGCAAGAAACGCTGCGCCGGGGCGAATCATTGCCAGCATCCATAGCTGCAACGTCGCTTCGACGTTTACGAGCGCAAACCCCTCCATCGCGGGCTTATCGCACCAATGTCGGGATTTGCGTGAAAATCTCCTGCGTAAAATCGGTCAACAGCATCATGATGCTGCTGCCGAACAGCGCAAGGCAGACCCCGACCAGTATCAGCTTTGGCACGAAGCTGAGCGTTGCCTCGTTGATCGAGGTTGCCGCCTGCACCATGCCAAGCAGCACGCCTGCGACCAGAGCCGGGACGAGGATCGGCGCGGCGCCGAGTGCCATGACCCACAAGGCCTGCTGCGCGATGCCAATAAAATAGCCCGATTCCATGATCTAGCCCCCTGCAAAGGACGCGGCGAGCGAGCCCATGGTCAGCGCCCAGCCGTCGACCAGCACGAACAGCAGCAGCTTGAACGGCATCGACACGATGGTCGGCGACAGCATCATCATGCCGAGCGCCATTAGCGACGAGGCGACGATGAGGTCGACAATCAGGAATGGCAGGAAGATAAGAAAGCCGATCTGGAATGCCGTTTTCAGTTCGCTGGTGACAAAGGCGGGGAGCAGGATTGAGAACGGCACATCGGCGGGTTTTTCGATTGCTGGTGCCTTGGCGATCTTCGCGAAGAGGGCAATATCGGACTCACGCGTCTGCTTGATCATGAAGCCATGCAACGCGGTGCCAGACACCTTGACCGCATCCTCTAGGCTGATCTGCTCCTGCCCATAGGGCTCAATCGCAGCGCGGTTGATCTCGCTGAATACCGGCTGCATCACGAACAATGAAAGGAACAGGCTGAGCCCCACCAGCACCTGGTTTGGCGGCGTCTGTTGCAAGCCCAGCGCATGGCGCAGGATCGACAGGACGATGATGATCCGCGTGAAGCTGGTCATCATCAGGACCAGCGAAGGCAGGATCGTCAACAGCCCCATAAGGAGCAGTATCTGCAGCGACAGCGAGAGCGGCCTGCCGTCGCCTGCAATTTCGGCCACTGCCCGGTCGAGGCCGCCCGGTGCGGTCTGCGCCATGGCCGCATCGCCTGCGAAAAACGCGAGCAACATCGCGGCGACAATCAAAACCTTAACCCGCATCGAAATCCCCCTGCGTATCATCGGCAATCAGGCTGATGGAATTGCGCGAGACGGCGATCAGCAATTGCCGCCCGCCAAATTCAACGACGGCCAGCTTGCCGCCGGTTCCCATGGGCAGCACATCGACCATACGCGCTGCGCGCTGCGCCTGCGGGGCCATCGGCAAGCCCAGCTGCACCCGCCGCCACAGCCACAATGAACCCCAGGCAAGTCCACCGACGAGCGGCACAAGCAGCAGCAGCCGGAGCAGATATTCGAACATCATGACCGCCGCTCCATCCCCGACAGCCCGCGTTCGGGCGCGACGATTTCAAGGACGCGAATGCCATAGCGGCCCTCGACCGCGACCACTTCGCCCTTGGCCACCAGCGTGCCGTTGGCGAAGATGTCGAGCAGGTCGTTCGCCTGCCGGTCGAGCTCGATCACGCTGCCTTCATTAAGGCTGAGCAATTCCGCCAGGGTCAGCGAGGCCGAGCCGACCTCCACCGACACGCGCAGCGAAACGCCCGCCAGCATGTCGAAATTCTGCTCGGCCCTTGCGCCTGCTCTCGCGGTGCTGTTCGGGGCCTCAGTCATGTCGCTCATGGCGCAAATCCTTCCTTCATTTTCTCGATCCTGATTGCGGCGCGGCCATTGGCTTCACCGATGCTGCCATGCGCGAAATGCCGTCCGGCGACGGTGATCGGCACATGCTGCGGCAGCAGCAGCGGGATGATGTCGCCGGGTTGCAGCGACAAAAGCCGCGAAAAGCTAATTTCGGGGCGGGCAAAGATCGTCCGGACGGGCAGGCGCACATTGAGCGCGGCGGCGTTGATCGCGGCGCTCCATGCGGCATCTTCGCTATCGGCCTTGCCGCCCTCGACACATTGACCGAGGAGCGAACGCAGCGCGCCCAGTGGATAGGCCACGCGCAGCTTTGCCCCGGCAAAGGGTGCGCCCGAAAGCGCGAAACTTTGCACCAGCACCGGCTCCGCCCCCGGGCAAAGGTTCGCGGCCCCCTCCGCCAGCGCAACCGCCGAAAGGCTCGGTTGCATCGGCAGTACGGTCGACCAGGCCCCGGAAAGCACTGCCGCCAGCCGTTCTCCCACCCGCTCGGCAAAGCGACGTTCGGCTGAGGTCAGCTCGTCACGCAATTCAACCTGCGCACCCGAGCCGCCGTAGAAGATGTCGAGCATCGACAGCAGCATGGGGAGCGGCACCGTAAGGTCGATGGCTAGCTTTCGCTGCGGCACGCGATATTGGAAGAACAGTTCCGACGCCGACGCCGCGCGCCAATCGCGGTACGCCATCGTCTCGCCCGCCTTCGGCTCGACCGCAAGCTCCGCGCCGCCAAAACCTGACAGATAATCCTTCAGCCCGCGCGCAAAACGTTCGCCCACCCGCTCCATTACAGGCAAACTCCCCCGGTCCTGCCGGGGGGCAAGCAACGATGCGGTCTTTGCTTCGGTGGTCGCCATCACTGGATCACCAGATTGCTGAAATAGACGCTGTCGATGCCGCCAAAGCCTTCTTTATCGCGTAGCACGCCATTGATCGCCTTGGTTAGCTGTACCTGCAGCGCCTTTTTGCCCTCGGCGGTTGAAAGGACGGCTGGGTCTTGTTCGGACAGAACCATCAGCACCGCCGAGCGGATCGGCACCGTCTGCCGCTTTATGTTGGTGATGATCGTGCCGTCATAATAGGTCGCAAGGCTGATGCCGATCTGCACAAAGCCCGATCCGTCGGCGAGGTTCGCAGTGAAATTCTGCTCGAGCGGATAGTAGGTGATCTCATATTTTTTCGGATCGACCTTGAACCGGTCGTTGGGAACGGTCACAGTGCCGACCTTCAGCGGAGCTTCCTTGCCTTCGCCCTCTTCGGCTGGTTCGGCCGGTTCGTCGGACCGCTTGACCAGCTTTGGTCGATGCTCATCCTCTTTCTTGTCGACATCAGTCATCGACCCCGACAGATAGGCACCCGCACCTGCGCCGCCGCCCAGCAGCACGATGGCGGCAATGCCGATCAGCAGCTTTTTCTTCATCCCGCCCTTGGCTGGCGGTGCTTCGCTTGGCTTTTCCTTGCTCATTTCAATCGCTTTCTATGGTCAGGCAAACCGCCCGCTTTGCACGGGGGTATCAGGGGTTTCATCGGGTTCGAGATGGTCGGTGAATGTGAATGCGGAGGGCCGGTAAGCACCGCTGTTGCTGCCATCGCCGTGGGTGAAATTCGGGTTGGGATTCGCCGCAATTTCGGTGCTGGCAACCCGAACACCCTGGCTGCGCAGTTCTTCGACCAGCCGCGGCTGCGCGGCAGCGACCGATTGCGCGGTATCCTCGCTCTGCGCGGTAAAGCGGAGCTGCATCCCCTCGTCATGCGTTTCGATCCGAACGTCAAGCTGGCCCAGCCGAGCGGGGAGCAGCCGGAAATTCAGCTCCTTGTCCGAAGTCGATGCGGCGACGATTTCGCTTGCCATGCGGTCGATCCACTGGTCGCCTTGTGCCAGATCGAGCGCGCGTTCGGCGACGGCGATGGTTGGGTCGGCGGGTGTTGGCTGGATCGTCGGCAGCGCAGCGTTCTGTTGCACAGGCTGCGGCATTGCGGCTTCGACGACAAACGCCTTGGCCTCAGCGGTGGCGGGGATAAGCGAAACCGAAGCATTTGGCTCGGTATTGATTTCCGCCGCAACTGCAACCGGGGCTGCTCCGGTCTTTGCAAACTCCAATTTCGGCTGGACTGCAATTACCGCCGGAGCGATCGGCGGCATTACCGGTTCAGGCAGCGCAATCGGTAAGGCAGCGCGTTCTGCAGACGGTATTGCCGGCTCTTCGCCCTCGTCCGCCTTGGCGTGAGGCTGCAGATCCGACACATTGCTATCTTCTACCTCGGCACTCAACCCGCCGACCAGTTCTTCGGCGGTTTC
>CAZSJE010000001.1:7002-40493 GCA_964606835.1 uncultured Sphingorhabdus sp. | reverse complement strand
CAAAGGTCGCCGCGACCAGTGGCTTGATCTCGCCGCGTTCGACATAGCCGATCAGATTGGGGAACACCTCGGGTTCGAGCACGGTGCAACCGAACAGCGCCAAGTCTTTCAAATACAAAGTGCGCAGGTCGAGATCGACAATGGGGCCAGAGATAGCCCCCGATACGCCATAGCGCCCACCGCGTTTGAGGACGTTCAGAATAGCGCCAAATTGCGTGCCGCCGACGATATCGACAGCCGCGTCAAAGTGCTCCGGTTCGAACAAGGCTTCCAGATCGGCTTCGCGGGGAATGACATGGTCAGCGCCAAGGTCGTGCACCGCTTCGGCTTTCGCGCTGCCAGCCATGGCAACCACTTCCGCACCACGCCGTTTGGCCAGCTGTACCGCAGCCGAGCCAACACCACCCGACGCGCCAGTGATCAACACCCGCTCGCCTGATCTGAGGCCGATGCGGGTCAATATGTTTTCGGCAGTTGCATAAGCGCAGGGAAAGCTCGCCAACTCAGCATCAGACAGCGCCGAGTTTATCGCACAAGCATTGGCAGAGGGCACACAAGCGTAATCGGCAAAGGCACCGTCAACTTCGGAACCGAAATAGCGAATGTCGTATCGGTTGCTGCCCAGCAGATTGGGCATCACCAGCACACGTTCGCCAATGCGCACCGGATCGACATCGGCACCAACGGCGACAATCTGTCCACAGGCGTCGGCTCCCTGAATGCGCGGGAATTGAAAGGCGGCCCCTGACCAGCCATCATCTTCGGCACCCGCAATACCTGTGGCCGCTCCGGCATCGGTCGCCTCCGCCACCGCTTTCGAATACCAGCCGATCCGCGTGTTAATGTCCGTGTTGTTGACGCCAGCGGCTCCGATACGGATCAACACATCGCCTGCGCCCGGCAATGGCACCGGCACATCGTCACGCAGTTCAAGCCTGTCATATCCGCCATGGCCGGTCAGCAACACCGCACGCATGGTGGCCGGAATGCTCACTCCGCGCGCGCCAGACCAAACTGGTTGAGATACCATTTCTGAAATTTAATCACGCTGCCTTCCTGATCAGAATAGCGGCCCGGACGGTAGCGGCTGGACATAATGCCTTCCTGATTATTCTCGGTGATGATTTTGTCCTGGCTTGTTGTCGCGTGATATCCCCAGGTCATCTTTTCGATATCAACCTCGTCCTCGGTCGCGCGGCCGTCGACAAGCCAGATCATCTCGACATCGGAGGCCAGAGCCGAACGCGGGGTGAACTGGAACAGGATCACGAAATGATCGTCGGCGACGATCTGGCTGAACGGGCTAAAGCTCAAATGCATGCGCCCGCCATCGGGTGCGATGCGCTTGCCCATCAAAGGCGCGGGCGCGGTACCGTCCTGCGTTTCGGCGGCCCAGCCATCCTTGTTCATGCGCTGCATCAGGAGGCGAAGGTGGCTGCTGTCGGGCGCGTCGTCGATGGTACCGATGGGGCGACCGAGCACTGCTGCCTTTTCCTCCCATTCCTGCACCTTGGGCGCATAGGCAGCGATGGCGTCGGCGGGCCCAGAGCTTGGCCCCGCGCCAACAGCTACCAGCGATTCGGCCGCATGCATCGAGCAGAATTCGGGGTGCGACGGCACGCAGTGATAGCATTCAAAGAAATTCTCGACGACCAGCTTCCAATTGGCCGTGGTCGGGTAGCTGCGTGCCTCCGCAATACGCGCGTTGGCAATGCCGTGATAATCGAGGATCGGCCCCATATCGCCAAAGGTCGCGTCAAAATCGTCGGGCTCGTCCTCGCTCATATTGATGAAGATCAGCCCGTGGAACACCCGAACATGGCAGGCAAACAGGCTGTTCTCTGCCTTGTCGAAGTCCGCCGGCATCAGGCGCGCGGCGAGCAGCCTTCCATCGAGCCCAAATGTCCATGCGTGATAAGGACAAACCAGCTTGGGCGCGTTGCCGCTTTCTGCCTGGCAGATGGTCGAGCCACGATGGCGGCAGACATTGAAAAAGGCGCGGATGCTCTCCGCATTTTCGCGGATGACGATGATCTGCTCGTTGCCGACGCGAAACAGGAAATAGTCGCCTTTATTGGGGATACGCGAAACATGCCCCGCCATCAGCCATTTGCGGCTGATGATTTGCTCCATATCGGCCCGGAACACCGCCTCGCTGGTGTAAAACTCCTGATCGAGGCTGTAGCCGACACGCATGTTCTCCGCGAGGCGGCTCATGAGTTCAAATTGGGACATCAGATTTTTATCCGGGCATTAGTTGGGTCATACATGGGTTTCAGCGAGGCGGTGACGGGATAGCGCACGCCAGCAATCTCGATTTCATAATCATCGGCACCGATCGGGCCGACAACACCGCCATCGGCAGCCGTCACATAGCCCAGCCCGCACGCGCCGCCGAGGCCATGGGCATACATGCCGGAGCGGATATAGCCGGCAATCCGCTCACCCTGCCAGATCGGTTCGTTGTGGTAGAGCATCGGGGCGGAGTCTTTGAGCAGAAACTGAACAAGGCGCTGTTTCAGGCCCTCTTCCTTCTGCTTCAATAGAGCCTCGCGCCCGATAAAGCCGCCCTTCTTGTCCATCTTGACTGCAAAACCAAGGCCCGCCTCCAGCGGCGTGTCTTCATCGGTGATGTCATGGCCCCAATGGCGATAGGCCTTTTCCATGCGCAGCGCGTTGAGCGCGTGATAGCCGCAATGCTTGAGGCCAAAAGATCCACCTGCCGCGACGATTTCGTCATAGACGCCGGTCATGAACTCGGTGGGGATATAAAGTTCCCAGCCCAGTTCGCCGACATAAGTAATGCGCGATGCACGGACGATGGCATAGCCCAACTCGATTTCCTGGCTGGTCGCAAACGGAAAGGCCTCGTGCGACAGATCATTGGGACAGATCGATTGCAGCAGCGCGCGGGCATTTGGCCCCATGATCGAGATCACCCCCATGCCCGAAGACATATTGGTCAGCACCGCATGGGCATCATCCGGCATGTGCCGTTTCAGCCAGTTGAAATCCTTGACCTCGGTTTCAGCACCCGTGACGATCAGATAGGCGGTTTCGGACAGACGCGTCACGGTCAGGTCCGCCTCTATCCCGCCCTTGTCATTGAGCCACTGCGTATAGACCAGCTTGCCGGGCGCGACATCGACGTCATTGGCACACACGCGGTTGAGCACCGCACAGGCATCGCGACCCTCCAGCCGGAATTTGGCGAAGCTCGACTGGTCGAACAGCCCGACTGCCTCGCGCACCGCCTTGCACTCCGCCGCATTGGCATCGAACCAATTCTGACGGCCATAGCTATATTCATATTTGGGTGTGCTGCCGGGTTCGCCATACCAGTTCGCCCGTTCCCAGCCAAAGGCTTCGCCAAAGCAGGCACCGGCAGCAGCGAGCCGGTCATGCAGCGCCGATTTGCGAACGCCGCGCGCGGTTTCATATTGCTTGAACGGATAATGCGTTGCGTAGAGCAAGCCCAGACTCTCGGTCACCCGTTCGCGCAGATATTTGCGGTTGATCTGGAACGGCATGTTGCGGCGGATATCGACCGTCCACAGGTCAGCAGGCGGAATGCCATCGCGGATCCAGTCAGCCATCACCTTGCCAATGCCCCCCGCCGATTGCAGACCGATGGAGTTGAGGCCAGCCGCGACAAAACAGCCCTTCAGTTCCGCGCTTTCGCCCAGATGATAGCGGACATCGGGGGTAAAGCTTTCCGGGCCGCAGAAGAATTTCTGGATACCTGCCTTCTCCAGCGCAGGCACGCGGCGCATCGCGTCCATCAACAGCGGTTCGAAATGTTCAAAGCTGCCCGCGATTTCATCGAAACAGAAATCTTCGGAGATACCGTCCATTCCCCAGGCCCTAGCATTGGGTTCGAATGCACCGACCAAAAGCTTGCCCGCGTCATATTTGTAATAGCCGCAATAGTCATAATCGCGCAGCACCGGCAGCGTGCTGTCAATGCCCTCAACACCCTCAAACAGCACATAATAATGTTCGCAGGCATGGAGCGGCGCAGTCACGCCCACGCTGGCGGCCAAATCGCGGGTCCACATGCCGCCGCAGATAACGACATAATCGGCCTCTATTGCGCCTTCCGCCGTTTCCACACCCGTCACCCGTTCGCCATTGTGCCGGATTTTGGTGACCTTGGTGTTTTCGAATATCCGCGCCCCGCCGCTGCGCGCGCCCTTGGCCAGCGCCTGAGTGATGTCGACTGCATTGGCATAGCCGTCGCTGGGGATGTGAATACCGCCAACAACATCGTCGACATTGACGATTTTGGCCAGCGACTCGATTTCTTCCGGCGTGACAACATGGACGGGAAGATCAAACACCTTGGCCATCGAGGCGCTGCGTTTCAGTTCCTCGAACCGTTCCTGATTGGTCGCCATCGAGATCGAGCCGCATTGACGGTAGCCGGTCGCTTGGCCCGTCTCAGCCTCCAGCCCGCGATAGAGTTCGCCGGTATATTTGGCGAGCTTGGTCATGTTGATCGAAGGCCGCAATTGCCCGACAAGGCCAGCTGCATGCCAGGTCGTGCCGCTGGTAAGCTGCTTGCGCTCCAACAGGACGATATCGTCCCAGCCGATCTTGGTGAGGTGGTAAGCGATCGAACAGCCGATCACACCGCCGCCAATGACGACTACCTTCGCCTTTTTGGGAAGTTCGGCCATCGGTTCAGGCTTTCATCTTGGCATTGTCAGCATCATAGGCGGGATGCTCGATCACGGTGCCTTTGCGCAATTCGCCTTGCAGCAAGATGTCGAATGTCGAGCCAGGTACGGCGTGCTCATTCGGCACACAGGCGAAAAACAGGCTCTTGCCCACCCGGTGACCATAGCCGCCTGAGGTGGTGAGGCCGATGCAACTATCACCGATCATGCAAGGTTCCGCGCCGCGCACATCGACATTGGTCGCGTCCACCTCGCCGTAGACAATGCGGAACCGGTCCGGCGCATTGAGCGTTGCCTGCTTGCCGACAAAATCATCCTTGTTGAAATTGATGAAGCGCGGCAGGTCTGCTTCGATCATCGTCAGTTCGTTGGTAAGCTCGGAACCCCAGGCTTTGTAGGCCTTCTCCATTCGCATCGTATTGGCGGCGTAGAGCCCGTAATTGACGATGCCATATCCCTGTCCAGCATCCCAGACCGCGTCATAGAGCGCAGCCAGATCATCCATTGCCGGGTGCAATTCCCAGCCCAGCTCTCCGGCATAGGAAACCCGTAGCGCGCGGGTGTTGATACCCGCAATTTCAATCACCTGCCCGCTCAGCCAGCGGAAGCCCTCATTGCTGAGGTCCGCATCGGTGAGCTTCGCCAGCACATCGCGCGATCGGGGGCCGTTCATCACCAGCACGCCCAAATCCATCGTCAGATTGCGCAGCGTGACATTCTCCTCGGCCAGCTTGCTCTGGACCAGCCAGTCCCAATCGCGCTGCTCGGCAGCAGCGGCAGAAAGACAATAGAAATGGTCCTCGGCCAGCCGCGTGACCGTCATCTCGCCATGGATGCGCCCCTGCGCGGACAATAGATGCGTCAGCGCAATCCCGCCCTGCTTCTTGGGCATGCGATTGGCGCAGATTCGGTTAAGGAACGCTTCGGCATCCGGCCCGATCACATCATATTTGGCAAAGCCCGACAGATCGAGCACGCCAACGCCTTCAGCCACCGCTTTCACTTCGGCAGCAACGGCGGCAAAGCTGTTAGTCCGGTGATAGCCGCCTTCTTCTTCGGCCCCGTCGAGCGCAAAATATTTCGGTCGTTCCCAGCCATAGGTTTCGCCATAGACGGCACCGGCGGAGAGCAGGCGACCATAAAGCGCGCTGATCTTTTGCGGCCGACCGTCGGGCTCCTCCTCCCCCGGTAGCCTTGTGGTGAAGGTCATCCGGTAATCGAGGAACACCTTGTCGCGGCTATATTGCTCATTGGCATAGGGGCCGTACCGGCGCGGATCGAATTCGGCCATGTTGATCTCGGCATCGCCTTCGACCATCCATTGAGCCAGATATTTGCCAGCGCCGCCGCCCTGGGCAATACCGAAGCTGGTGCCGCAGCAATGCCAGAAATTCTTAAGGCCAGCAGCAGGTCCGAGCAGCGGCCCGCCATCGGGCGTATGGGGGATCGCGCCGTTGACAAAACGGCGCAGCCCGACCTCGCCGAACACCGGCATGCGCTCGATCGCGCGCTCCAGCCAAGGCGCGATCCGCTCCAGATCTTCGGGGAAAAGTTCGCTGGTCGAATCCCATTCGGGATGCCCGCCGCGCGGCGCCCAGGCTTCGGCAAGTCCGACATTTTCATAAACGCCGATCAGCCCGCTCTTCTGCTCCTGCCGGAAATAGCCCGAAACATGCGGGCAGCGCATGACCGGGATTTCCTCGTCGCGTTCCTGAAAGGCCGGGATGGGATCGGTGACGACATAATGATGCTCCATATTGGTCACCGGAATGTCGATACCCGCCATTTGCGCGACCTGCCGCGCATAACAGCCCGCCGCATTCACAACGATCCCGGCGCGGACGGTTCCCTGCTCGGTCGCCACATCCCACTCGCCAGAGGGGAGCTGGTTCAGGCCCGTGACGCGGTTCTTGCGGACGATCTTCGCGCCCATATTTTTGGCACCAATGGCAAGCGCATTGCAGATGCCGGAGGGATCGGCATGGCCATCATCGGTCGTCCGCGCGCCCGCTATCACCCCGTCCAGCGTCATGAACGGATTGTGCTTCAATATCTCGTCCGGTGGGATGATCTCCATATGGAAGCCAACAATCTTGGAAAAGCCCAATATGTAGCGCATCCACGCCAGCTCGCGTTCGTTGGTGGCGAGGCGAATGCCGCCCGATTTGTGCCAGCTGACATATTGCCCGGTCAGCCCCTCCAGCTGCGGATAGAGCCAGTTGGAATAGGCGTGCATCTTCGCAAGGTTGAAGCTGCCAGTGATATTCGGGCACTGCCCCGCAGCATGCCAGGTCGACCCCGAAGTCAGCTCGTCCTTTTCAATCAGCAGGCAATCGGTCGAGCCAAGCTCGGCGAGATGATAAAGCAGCGAAGCCCCCATGATCCCGCCGCCAATAATCACCACTTGCGCCGAAGTTTGCATTTACGCCCGCTCCCCAATTTGAGATATGGCCGACCTTAGGCCTCATATCGGGCGGCGCACAAATGGGGATTATCGCGCAATTGGTTCAAAAAATTTTCAGGTCGCGCATCATTTGCTTCACGCTGGCCTCGGCAGGTTGACGAAGCCGTTATTGCCCCGTCACGGCCCAGTCACAAATTTTACGCAAGAAGCATTGCTAATCGGTACGGGCCGAAGCAAAGCGAGCATATATGGCAGCATTATCTATCCCCTTTCCAGCATCAGAGCCGAAGGGCTATGCCGTTTGCGCCGTGAGGGCGTTGTGGATCGGGCTGCCGTTGCTGCTGCTCCTTCCGCTACACCTGCTGTGGCACTTGTTGAAACTGCCGTCGCCTTGGGCAATGCTCTTTTTGCGCATCTCGGCACGGGCGTTGGGCATGAAAGTCAGGGTCCATGGCAAACCCTTGCGCAGGGATGTGTTTTTTGTCGCAAATCACATATCATGGCACGACATTGCTATCCTGGGCGGACTTACAGGCACCGCCTTTGTTGCTCAGGATGGCGTTCGTGAATGGCCGGTGATCGGCTGGCTTGCGACCCTGAACAAGACTATTTTCGTCAGTCGTACCGAGAAACAGAATGTTGCCTCTCAGGTCTCCGAACTGCGCGAAGCGATTGCGCAGAACTGGGCAGTTGCGCTTTTCCCGGAAGGGACAACATCCGATGGAACCGGGCTGTTGCCATTCAAGCCGTCGCTTTTTGCAACGCTGGCACCGCCGCCAAAATCAATGATGGTGCAACCGGTGCTGCTCGATTTTGGGGCTGCAGGGCCGGATATTGCGTGGATCGGCGAAGAGACCGGATGGGAAAGCGCGTGGCGCGCCTTTACCCGGCCCGGCAGTTACGACGTCGACGTCCATTTCCTCGAAGCGTTCGACCCGGCTTTGCTCGCCGACCGAAAGGAAGTTTGCGCAGAGACGCGTAAGCTGATCCTTGCCGCAATGGCGTAAAAATCGGCTGGGCAGGACCGCAGCCACTCCCTAAAGCGATTGCCGACAGTCAGTCCGGCGCGCGTTTGCCTGCGCCGATCAAGGAGGGAGTATTTCCGATGCCAACACCGCGCGATGCCGCAATCGCACTGATCGAGCGTTATTATGCCGCGTTTAACGCTGGCGACCATGATGGCATTTTGGGCTGCCTGACCGACACCGTCGCGCATGACATCAACCAGGGCGACCGCGAAATAGGCAAAGCCGAATTTGCTGCCTTTCTGAAGCGCATGGATGCTGCCTATGCCGAGCAGCTGAGTGATATTGTCATCTTGGCCAATGACGACGGCACGCGTGCTGCCGCCGAATTTGTCGTTCATGGAACCTACAAGGCCGCCGACGAAGGTCTTCCGCCAGCGCATGGCCAGCGCTACGAGCTTCCGGCAGGCGCATTTTTTGAACTGGACGGCGAACTGATCGCGCGCGTTTCGGTCTATTACAATCTCGCCGACTGGATCTCGCAAGTTTCATGAGGCCCATCGTCCGCAGCCTGCTGACGCAAGAAGAGAGACTTGCCGCTATTCCCCAATTGGCGGCGTTGCGAATAGAAGTGTTTCGCGACTGGCCCTATCTTTACGATGGCACGGTGGAATATGAAGCCGCCTATCTGCGCGAATTTGGCGAGGAGTCCGGATCGGTTCTCGTTATCGCCGAGCATGATCGGCAGATTGTCGGAGCAGCAACCGCATCGCCCATGGCTTCGCAAAAATCAGAATTTCGGGATGCCGCGCAGGCGCTTGGTTTGGACGTCAATTCGCTTTTCTATTTCGGCGAATCGGTCTTGCTGCCCGCCTATCGCAGCATGGGCATCGGCCATGAATTTTTCGACGCGCGAGAGGCCGCAGCGCGAGACGCAGGGGCATCAATGACGGCTTTTTGCGCCGTCGTTCGTCCCGTTGACCATCCCCTGAGGCCCTCAAATCCGCGCGATCTGGCCCAATTCTGGGAGTCACGCGGATATGCGCCCGTTGAGGGGATGACCTGCAGTTTCGATTGGAAAGACATCGATCAGGCCGATGAAACGGGCCACCAGATGCAGTTCTGGTTACGCGCTTTATGACCGGCCCGATCAAAGTTGCCGCTGCGCAATATCCCATCGAGCAAGTCGCCGATTTCGCCACCTGGCAAAGCAAGATCGGTCGCTGGGTCGAGGAGGCGGCAACGGCAAAGGCAGACCTGCTGTTGTTTCCGGAATATGCAGCAATGGAATTGTCTGCAATCGACCCGGCTTTGGCGCGCGATCTGAAGGGATCGTTGCGCACGGTCATTGCATCTGTGGAGGCGGCAACTGCCCACTACAGGGCGCTTGCGATGCGCTTTGGCGTAACAATTCAGGCAGGCACCATGCCCGTGCTGCTTGACGGTGGCCGGGTTGTTAACCGCGCTAAGCTGATCGTCCCTGATGGCCGGTCGGGCTATCAGGACAAGATCATGATGACCCGGTTCGAACGCGAACAATGGGATATCAGCGGCGGGGAAGCATTGTGCCTGTTTCAAACCCATATCGGCCCGATCGGCATTTCCGTCTGTTACGATGTCGAGTTTCCAATGATCCCGCGCGCACAGGCCGAGGCCGGTGCCAAGATTATCCTCGCGCCGTCCTGCACCGACACGATGCAAGGCTATTGGCGCGTACGGATCGGCGCGCAGGCGCGGGCGCTGGAAAACCAGTGCTTTGTCGTTCAGGCGCCCACCGTCGGCATGGCCCCATGGTCGGTCGCGGTCGATGAGAATTACGGAGCAGCGGGCGTGTTCGTCCCGCCCGATGGCGATAGCCCCGACGATGGCGTCCTCGCCTTGGGTGCGGAAGGCGCAAGCTGTTGGCTTTATTCGGAAATCGACGTTGAGCGAGTCCCGCTATGGCGAAAAGACGGTGCGGTTCGCCCATTCGAGCATTGGCCGGAGCAGTTTATCGGACAACCCCCGGCAAGCCTACCGGTCAAAGTGATTTCACTGGACTAGCTGCGCGACCCTCAAACAAAAATTTTGACGGCTTTTGCCAAATTTTTCAATTGTGGCGAGAGTGCGCGGCGAGCTTAATCGACGAATTCTGGCGGGAATAGTGCCCTCCAGCTAGCGGATGGATCGTTCGGCTCTTATGAAAATCGGTTTTATCGGTCTGGGCAATGTCGGCGGAAAGCTTGCCGGCAGTTTGATCCGCAACGGCCATGATGTGATGGTGCGCGATCTGGATACCGCGCTGGTCGCCGAATATGTATCGAGGGGCGCAACATCCGCCTCGTCTCCTGCGGAATTGGGCGAGGCAGTCGACCTCATTGTCACTTGCCTGCCTTCCCCGGCAGCAAGCAGTGCGGTTGCCGAAGGCGAAGACGGATTCCTGCCGGTAATGCGGCCCGGGCAGGTTTGGCTCGAAATGAGCACCACGGACTATAACGAGATCATCCGGCTTGGCGCGCTGGTCGAGGCGCGTGGGGCGATGTTTATGGAATGCCCGGTGTCGGGCGGATGCCACCGCGCCGATACCGGCAATATCGCGATTTTCGCTGGCGGCCCGCGCGCAGCGTTCGAGGCGGTTTTGCCTGTGCTGACCACCATGGGGCGCCGCATCCTGCATACCGGGGATTTGGGGACGGCATCGCAGCTGAAGGTAATGACCAACTATCTTTGCACCGTGCACCTGGTCGCGCTCGCCGAGGCGTTGACAACATGCAAGGCGATCGGTCTCGACATGAATACGACCTATGAAGCGATCCGCATTTCGTCGGGCAACAGCTTCGTCCATGAAACTGAAAGTCAGGTCATTTTGAACGGCAGCCGTGACATCAATTTCACCATGGATCTGGTGTCAAAGGATATCGGCCTGTTCGACAAGATCGCGCAAGAGGCAGGCGTCCCGGTCGAGATTTCGCCGCTGATCGTGCGCTTGTTCAAGGAAGCCGAGGCGGCCTATGGCTCCCGCGAATTTTCGCCTAACATCATCCGCCGCTACGAGGAACCGCTCGGCCTCAAGGTGCTTGGGACCGGCTTCCCCGACCAGATGGTCGATGATGAGCCGGAAGAGCCGGGTTATGAGGTTGTGCCCAAGCGTTAATGCGCGCTGGCTGTCGCGTCGACATGCGCGGCAATCCAGTCCATGAAGGTTTTGATGCGAAGGTTTTCGCGCATGTCCTTGCGGCAGATCAGCCCCCAATTGCCAGGGCAAATGGCTTTATGCTCGACCGGTCGCACCAGTCGACCATCGGCCAAATCCTGATCGGCAAAGGGACCGTTGACCAGGGCGATGCCCTCGCCGTCCAGCGCCATTTCGAGCGCCACGGCCAGCGTATCGACCATCAAAAAGGGTGCGGTCGGCTGAAATTCCAGCCCCGCTGAAGCGACCCAAGTCTCCCAATTCTGCACTTCTGTGTAGATCGCAACCAGCGGCTGTTGCATCATCGCCGGAATTGTGACCGGTCGATCGATTTTCTCAAGCAACGAGGGGCTGCACACCGGGAAAAGAGGATATTCGAACAATGGCACCCAGTGAAATTTGCCGGGATCGGGAACCGTCTCGCAGTAAACCAGCCCGACATCGGCATGGACATCGTCGAATTCCCACTCCACCGCGCAGGTGCTGAGCGTGAGCTTCACTTCCGGATGGTCGTGCAAAAAATGGGGCACGCGCTTCGCCAGCCAGCGGATCGAGGCGGTGACATAGGTCTGGACGCGCAGCGGTTTGTCGAGCGCATGACGGTGTACCGCCTCCACGCCCTCAAGCAGGCTTTCGAACGCGCTGCGCACATAAGGGTAGAGGGTCCGCCCCTCTTCGGTCGAGACGATATGCCGCCCTTCTTGCGCGAACATCGCAACGCCAAGCGCCTCCTCAATCAACTGCACCTGATGACTGACTGCGGGATGGGTGAGGCACAATTCGTCGGCGGCATCCCTTATGCTCTGATGCCGGGTGGCCGCCTCAAAGCCCCTGAGCGCCTTAAGCGGCGGCAGCTTTTTCATTTCGAACTTATGCGCCATTTTCCACCCCTCTGCCGAGGAGCCTAACGCTCAACGAGTATCCGGTAAATAAAATTCACATATCGCTCCGCGCGTCCGCAAGGATCATGTCCGCACCTTTTTCCGCCACCATCACGGTCGGAGCATTGGTGTTGCCAGAGGTGATCGTCGGGAAGACCGATGCATCGATCACCCGCAGGCCCTGTATGCCGTGGACACGCAGCCTTGCGTCGACGACCGAGGTCGCCGGATCAGGACCCATCATGCAAGTGCTCGTCGGATGATAGACGGTGTCGGCGCGCGCGCGAAAATCTGCGAGCAAGGCTTCGTCGCCCTCGCAGTCGCTACCGGGAAACAATTCCTGGGTGATGATATCTGCCAAGGGCCGGGTGCGGGAGAGTTGGCGAAGCAGTCGATTGCCAGCCAGCACATCGTCGATATCCGACTGCGTCGCCAGATAGTTGGGATGAATCATTGGATGCTTATGCGGATCGGCAGACGCAAGCGCGATATGCCCCCGGCTCGTCGGGCGACAGGGATTATGCGACAGCAGGAAGGCCGAAAAAGGATCGGGATTGAGCAGTTTGCGTTCGGATAACGGCGTTTTCGTATAGCTGACGGGGGAGAAATAGAGCTGAAGGTCGACATGCGGCTTGGCAGGATCGCTTCGGACAAAGCCACCGCTCTGATTGACGCTGAGCGATAGCGGCCCGGCACGATCCGCCATATAGCGCAGCGCCGCGCGCACCTTGCCGAAAAAGGGATGCAGCCGGTCATTAAGCGTCGCGGTGCGGACTTTGTAGAAATAGGAGACCGCTATATGGTCCTGCAAATTCTGCCCGACTGCCTTGACGTCGATCAGCGGCTCGATGCCAAGTTCTTTGAGATGTCCGGCATCGCCAATGCCCGACAGCATCAGCAATTGCGGCGAGTTTACCGCCCCTCCGGACAGAATTATCTCGCGGCGTGCCTTCGTCTCAAAAGTCCTGCCCTGCCTTGTGTAGGTGACGCCCGTCGCCCGCCGCCCTTCAAACAGGATGCGCGTGGTAAAAGCGTTGGTTTTCAGGGTCAGGTTTTTGCGTTTCCGCGCCGGATGCAGAAAGGCATTGGCGGTCGACGCCCGCCAGCCGCCACGTGTATTGATCTGGTAAAAACCCACGCCTTCGGGCTGCTGGCCGTTCAGGTCGCTGCTAACCGGATGGCCCAGTGCGCGTGCGGTTTCGATAAAGCTGTGGCACACCGGATGGACGAAAGGCGAAATATCGGTGACGTGCTGGGGCCCGCCGCGCCCGTGATGCGCGCTGTGCCAATCGAAATCCTCCGACTTTTTGAAATAGGGCAAGACATCGTCCCAACCCCAACCGATGTTGCCGGCCGTTTTCCAGTCGTCGAAATCGTGCGGCTGGCCGCGCACATAGACCATGGCGTTGATCGAGCCCGAACCGCCCACGACCTTGCCGCGAGGCCAATAGCTGCGCCTTCCGCCCAGCGCTTCAACCGGTTCGCTATCGTACATCCAGTTGATGCGACGATCGAAAAAGGTGCGGCCATAGCCGATCGGTACCTGAATCCAGATCGACAAGTCGCTGCCGCCTGCTTCGAGCAGCAACACTGTACTCTTTCCGTCTGCAGTCAGGCGATTGGCCAACACACAACCGGCGGTTCCAGCGCCGACAATGATATAGTCGAACTCTTCGTTCACTGGACGGGGTGTTGCGTCATTTCGAGATGCAACATGGTGCCGGTGTAGGGATTGGCGCGCGCCACCTCTTCGTTGAGTTCGACGCCCAGACCGGGTGCAGTCGGCGGAATGACATGTCCATCCTCAAAACGGACCGGTGTTTTCAGAATCTCGCTATGGAACCCGCCCCAATTTTCGATGCTCTCCAGTATCAGGAAATTGGGTGAGCAGGTTGCGATCTGGATGTTGGCCGCACCGACTACAGGCCCGCAGTAGAGATGCGGGGCGATTTGGGTGTGATGGACCTCTGCCATTCCGGCAATTTTCTTTGCTTCCAAAAGGCCGCCGACCCTGCCCAGATTCATTTGCAAAATTGCCGCCGCTCCAGCCTTCAGCAACCGGGCAAAATCATATTTGGTGGTCAGCCGCTCACCGGTCGCAATGGGGATGCTGGTTGCCCTTGCGACTTTCGCCATTTCTTCGGGCGCATCGGGCGGGACTGGTTCTTCCAGCCATAGCGGATCATAAGGCTCCAGTCGTTTGGCAAGGCGGATTGCGCCAGCAGCAGTCATCTGCCCGTGCGTACCGAAGAGCAGGTCGGCCTTGGTGCCAACGGCTTCACGCAATTGTCTGGCAAATCGCTCACACAGATCGAGCGCCTCCAATGACAATTGCCGCCCGTCAAAGGCCGAATAAGGACCAGCCGGATCGAATTTCAGCGCTGTGAACCCGTGGCCCAGATATTCCGTCGCCCTTTGCGCTGCCAGGTCGGGATCGTGATAGACGTCGGTTTGGTCGCCGGGGCGCGGATAGATGTAGGTGTAAGCGCGCAGCCGCTCATGCACTTGCCCGCCGAGCAGCTTATAAACGGGCTTGCCCGCTGCCTTGCCGATAATGTCCCAACAGGCCATTTCCAGCGCGGAGAGCACAGCAATGAGCGTCAAGTCGGGATGCTGGGTAAAGCCACTGGAATAGACCCGCCGCCACAGATTTTCGATGTCGTGCGGGTCTTGTCCCACGGCGTAGCGGGCAAAGACATCCTCGATCATCTTGGCGACCAAATGCGGCTGAAAGGGCACGCAATAGGCTTCGCCAATGCCTGAGACGCCGGTGTCAGTGCTGATTTTCACAAAGACGAAATAGCGCCCGCCGAAATGCGGCGGCGGATTGCCTACGACGAAAGTTTCGATGTCGGTCAGCTTCATGGGGTGCGGAACCCGCTGATCGATTTGATCTCAAGGAAATCGCGCAGTCCGAACTCGCCATATTCGCGGCCATTGCCGGATTGTTTATAGCCGCCGAAGGGGGCCATATAGTCCTGACTGGTTCCGTTGATGCTGACCCCGCCAGCGCGCATCAAGCGGGAAATGCGGCGCGCGCGCGCCATGTCGCCGGTTTGCACATAGGCGTATAGGCCATAGGGAGAATCGTTGGCGATGGCGATTGCTTCGGCCTCATCCTTGAACGGGATCATCGCCAGAACCGGGCCGAATACTTCCTCTTGCGCGATCCGCATCTGGTTGTGGACGCCTGCAAAGATGGTGGGCTTCACATAATAGCCGCAGTCAAATCCATCCGCACGGCCCGTGCCTCCGGCAACCAGCTGTGCGCCTTCGTCGATCCCGGCCTGGATCAAACCCTGGATTTTGTCATAATGCGCCTTGCTGACCACAGGCCCAAGGTGGTCGCCCTTTTCCATCGGGTCGCCCAGCGGGGTCTGCTTAGCCGCCTCCGCTGCAATCGCCACGGCCTGATCGTAAACCGACTCTTCGACCAGCATACGCGTTGGCGCGTTGCAGGATTGGCCAGTATTGTTGAAGCAATGTGCTACGCCGCGCGTGACCGCTGCTTCAAGATCGCTGTCGGCAAAAACAATGTTAGCCGATTTTCCACCCAGCTCCTGCGCCACCCGCTTGACGGTATCGGCTGCGTTTTTAGCAATCTGAACCCCTGCCCGCGTCGAGCCGGTGAAGGAGATCATGTCGACCTCCGGATGGCTGGTCAGCGCGTCGCCAATGGCGGGGCCAGTGCCATGCACCATATTGAACACGCCCTTTGGGAAGCCCGCCTCATCGATCATTTCCGCGAACAGTTGCGCAGACAGTGGCGCAATTTCGCTTGGCTTCAATACCATCGTGCACCCCGCGATCAGAGCTGGGCCGACCTTGCAGACGATCTGGTTGATCGGCCAGTTCCACGGGGTGATCAATACGCAGACGCCAATGGGTTCGTGCACAACGATGCCGTCGACGCCAACATCATACTCCCATATCATTTCGCGCGCAGCCTTGATCGTTGCGCGCAAATGCCCGGGGCCGCTTTCCGCCTGCGCATCGTGCGACAGGTCGTACGGCGCGCCCATTTCGGTTGAGATTGCGGTCACCATCTCGCCATAGCGACGCTCGAAAATGGCGATCAGTTTTTCGACCAGGGCAATGCGCTCATCGAGCGTCATTGCCGCATAGCCATCGAAAGCCGCCCTCGCAGCACGCACCGCGTCTTCGACATCGTCAGCCCCGCAAATCGCAACCGTCGCGCAGATTTCCTCCGTCGCCGGATTGATCGCGTCGATAGTCGCGGTCGAAGTCGCGGGCAGTCGCCATTCACAATCGATGTAGGACTTCAGGGGCATTTCAAACATAGCCGATGGCTCGCTTCTGGTCTTCGACGATATATTTCTCGGCGCGCCAATAGTGCCATGCCGCCCAGAACCCTGCGGGCGCGAGGATCATTTGCGCAAGCCGCAGCGACTCTGCGTCTGCTCCACCGGGTCCGGCGAAATAGTCGCTCAAGCCGCCAACAATGGCAGGCGCGACGATCAGGTTGAGCACATTCGCTACCAGCAGGGAGATGGCCACGGTCATCGCCCGCATCTTGGGCGAGGACAGATTTTGGCAAAGCGCAAAGGCGGGACCGATGTAAAAATAAATAGTCGGAACGAACAACCACCACATGATGTGCGCCACGGTCAGATCATGCGTATAATAAGCGAGAAAGGACGGGATAGTTCCCAGCGCAGTCACCACCGCAAGCAATCGGGCGATTTTGCGCGGGTCGACATAGGCCGGGCGTGCGACGATCCACGCAGTGATGAGCGAGGCTCCGATACCGCCGAACAGGTAGATCCAGCCAAGCATGCGCCCGGCCTCGCCTTCGTCCATGCCGTACATGCGTTGCAGGTAAAGCGGCGTGAACCACATCAGACCCCAACCCCAAAAGGCCGAAAGCCCGCTTGCCCAAACGGCGTGAATGGCGGATTTTTGCGATGCGAGAAATCGCAGCGTTTCGCCGACGGTCGGAGTTTTCTCGTCGCTTACGGCGTCAAGTCGTCCGCGCTGTGGCTCCTTGATTGTCACCCAGATCACCAGCGCAAGCAATATGCCGGGAATGCCGAGCACCAAGAATGCCGAGCGCCAGCCGTGGTTTACCGAGACGAGACCAGCAATGTCCGAACCGAGCCACGCCCCCAAGGGCGCGCCCAGCGCAAAGATCGTCATCGCCATCGACCGCCGGTCGGGCGGGAAATAATCGGCGACGATCGCGTTGCATGCGGGCGTTCCCCCTGCTTCGCCGATGCCGACACCGATCCGCGCGAGCAAAAGGTCAATATAGCCGCGTGTGAATCCGGTAATCGCGGTCATCGCCGACCAAACCGCGACCGAAATAGCGAGCAGGTTGCGCCGATTGGTGCGATCGCACAGCCATGCAAGCGGCAAGCCCATGCCAACATAGAACAGCGCCAGCGGAATGCCGAGCCACGCGGTCTGCGTGTCGGTGAGGCCGAATTCCTTGCTGATTGGCCCAAGCAAGGTGGAGAGCACATAGCGGTCGGCAATGCTGATCGTATAGACCAGCATCATGATGATCAGCACATACCAGCGTTGGCCGGCCGAGCGGTCGTCCCCTATGATGTTTGGTGCCTGCGTTGCCATTGCTCTCCCCTCCTAAGCTTTCACCAATTCCGGTCCCAAGGCCTTGCGCAAGGGGTCCAGCCAGGGCGAATAATTCTCCCACTGATCGATGCCGCTTTTGTAAATTGGTTGCCGCACCTGTTCCGAACTGGCTGTGCGCACGGCACGCTCGGTCTGGTGGAAATTCAGGCACGCCTCTTCGAACGGTAGCGCGCAAAAATCGAGCAGGCGGCGGACCTGCGTTTCAAGGTCGGCGACCACCTCTTCGTAACGCACGCGCAAGACTTTGCCGGGAAGCACAGCGTCCATATGGTCCATCAGCCGCACATAGTCGCTGTAATAATGGCCGATTTCCTCAAGGCCGTAGGTGAACTCCTGCCCCTCGGCGAACAGTTGCTTGAAGCCGGAAAAGCAACATCCCATTGCGCTCCTGCGCGCATCGATGATTTTGGCGTTGGGCAGGATCAGGTGGATCAGCCCGATGTGCCGGAAATTGTTCGGCATCTTGTCGATGAAGAAAGGCGTCCCCTGCTTGCGCTGGATCATCGTGTCTTTGATGAACGCCTCGCCAAAGGCTGTCAGCTCGTCCTTCGACAATTCGGCCAGATTGGCAGGATATTCCGGCTCCTCGTCGATCCGCCGACGTCCGCCCAGCTTGTGAGCAAGGGCAAGGATGTTGGGCAGTTCCATCGTACCCTCGACCATGCTGTGCGACGCAAGGATTTGTTCGAGCAATGTTGAACCCGCGCGCGGCAGACCCAAGATGAAAATCGGGTCGCTCGCGTCAAATCCCGACCCCGCTTTCTCGGCGAACAGTTCCGGCGTGCAATGCTCGATCTGCCGGTCGATCTCCGCTGTAATCCGTCGCCAGTCATAGCCGACTTCTTCGCGTTTCAGCCGGTTGCCGCGCTCATAATAATCGAACGATTCCCGATATTGGCCATGATCTTCCAATGCCTTGCCGAGGGCAAAACACAGATGATAGCGGTCGGTCAACTGCGTCGTCGGGGCTGCTTCGCGCTCGCGCATCGCGGCAATCTGGGCTTCGTCGAACTTGTAGGTTTTCAGGTTGGCAAGGCTCCAATAAGCATCGCCATAATCGGGTTTCAGCGTGTAGGCCTTGGTATAAGCCTCGATCGCTGGTTGCTGCTCGCCAGTGGTTTTTAGCGCATGACCGAGCGTCAGATGAACTCCGGGATTGTTCGGCGTTTGCTCGGCGCGCGAGCGGTAGATGCGCAGCGCTTCATCGAAATTGCCGACTGCCAGATTCTGGTTGGCATAGAGCATGTCGATTTGCGGGTCTTCGGGGTCTTTATCGCGCAGCAGACGCGCCTGTTCGAGCGCCTCGGAAAATTTCTGCCGTTTTTGCAATGTTCCCACATAGTCGAAATGCGCGCGGGTATTTTCCGGATCGATCATCACAGCCGATTCGAGCAGGAACTCCGCCTCGTCATGCACGTTAAAGCTCATGCCGATTTGTGCCAGGAAACGCATCGCCTCAACATGGTGGCCGTTGGCTTGCAGAAAGTGGCGGCATAGCTGTTCCGCCTTGTACATTTTGCCTTCCTGGATCAGACTGGCAACGCTTTGCAATTGCGGCGGCAGCGAGGTCAGATATTCGGCCTGGGCCGCAGCGAAATCCGCTGCCTGATAGCGCCCGGCCTGCTCGTGCAGCTGCTCGAGCATGTGCCAGCTTGCCGCAAGCGCATTGTTGCGCGCCACCGCCTCTTGATAGGCTGCGAGCGCCGCGCTACTGTCCCCCATATCGCGCAGACAATGCCCCATTTCCTGATGCGCACGGCCGTTGGAGGGATCGAGCGCAATGAAAGCGCGATTGTAGGACAAGGCATCGTTGAATTTTTTCCGAAGCCTGCAGGCAACGGCCATGATGTAGATCGCATCACCATTTTCGGGTTCGCGTTGCAGCAACGAAAGGCATAGCGTTGAGGCATCTGCGAGCCGCCCAGCCTGCAGCAGCGACCGGGCCTCTGCTATCGTCGCTTCGCTAACCGGCGGCTCTGCCAACATCCCCACCTTCGCTCCGTTTCATTCGACATCGGTCGATAGCGCATTTCGCCGACATGGTAAGCCGCAACTTGCCATAATGCCCACTGCCAGAAAGCGAAGGTGGACCGGCACATTATGATCCGGTCCACCCCTGCGACCCCCAAGGGGCAAGCTCGCCAACTCCTAGATTTTGTAGGAGAAGCGCAGACCAACGGTTAGCGGACGTGACGTCGTGGTGCGGAATTCACCGTCATTCTGGCTGGTGAAGATCTCCGGACGCTCATCGGTCAGGTTTTCACCGAACAGTTCGATGCGCCAATCGTCTTTCGAAACGCCCACCGACGCGCCGATCTTGATATAGGAATCGAGTCGCACGGCAACAGGGAGCGGCGCAATGATATCACCCGGGCTGACGAGCACCCCATTATATCTGACCGGCACCGCAGCCGCATATCCCAATGTCGGGTTGGACGACTGATAGCGGATGCTGACATTGTCGACGATATCCGACCAGCTACTGCCGACATAGGCGAAACTGGCCATCGCAAACGGGGTCAATCCCGACGAAAGCTCCTTTTCCCAGTGCAAGCGGGTGTTGAACTGGAATTTCGGACTGTTCGCCAGCGGCGATCCGATCGGTCGCAGCACGCGCGTCGCCTTGCGATATTTGGTCAGTTCGGTGTCGTTATACGAGAATGCGCCGTTCAGCGTAAACTCTGGCGTAAACCGCCAGGTCAGGTCGCCTTCGATCCCCTGGATGCGGGCATCGGCCAGGTTGGTCGTGAAGGTCTGGTTCGAAATATTCTGGTCGAACAAAGTGACCTGCAGATTATTCCAGTCGATCCGGTATGCCGCCAGGTTCAGCTGCATCCGCCGGTCGAACAGCGCAAATTTACCGCCGATTTCATAATTCTGGACCTTGTCTGGTACATAAGTACCCAGACGGACAAAGTCCGCATTGGTCGGGCAGATCGCGCTCGGCACGCGGCACGGCCGGCGGTTGAAGCCACCCGGACGGATGCCGTCCGAGTAGGTCACATACACTAATGAACCTTCACCGAACTTATAGGTCAGGTTCCCCTTGAACAGCACGCCGGTATATTTTGCCGGCGACGCGTCGGCATAGAGCTGGTTCAGGTTTGCGCTGATGCCATAAGTGGTCGGCGGCGTCGCTGCCGCTGTGTAGCGGCCCGTCGCCGGGTTGTAGATGCCGCGACCGCCGGTGGCAAAGCTGGTCTGCGAAGAGCCGTTGATCGACGCCTTTTCGTTATAATAACGAAGCCCGCCGGTGATGGTCAGCTTGTCCGGGATGATGTCGAACGAAGCTTCGCCGTACGCCGCAAACTGTTTGTCGCCGCGTTTGACATCGTTGAAGAAACCGACCGCTGTGGGGCGAACACTGGTATCGTTAGGGTTGGTTGGAAACGCTGTCGGCCCCAGATTGGGCGCGCGCGGATAAATAAAGCCCGCCCCAGCCTGCAGATAGGACCAGTCGGTGTTATCGAACAGTTTGTTGTTATCGTAAAACAGCCCGAACGTGCCGCGCAGGCGGTTTTCGGCCGGGGTGGTGATCCGGAATTCCTGCGTGAACCGCTTGGTCTTGTTCCGCACCCGATAGCTTTTGTTCGGCGTGTAGCAGGTGTTACCGATATTGCCGTTATAGGCAGCCGTATAATAGACGCCGCGATCGCACTCGTAATAAGGCACATAAAGGCCGATGTTCGAGTAACCCGCATAGTCCGATGTCTGATCGGCGCGATGCTTCAAATAGGAGCCGGTGTAGATCAAATCGAGGGCACCAAGGCGGCCGTTGATCGTCAACGTCGTCAGATCGACCTTGTCATCCAGCTTATTGTCGTTGAACTTGGTGACCTTCAAATCGCCAACGGCGGGCTCATAGTCGAACACACCGTCGGTATCGAGCTGCTGGCGGACATGCATGACATCGACCGACCAGTCATCGCTCAACTTTATCGTCAGTGCCGCGCGACCGCCAACATAGTTCGCGTCATTATAGTCCTTTTCCACAAAAGCATCATTGTTGATGGTCTGGCGGATCGGAGCATTGTACAAACTACCGGTGCAGTTGGGGATGGCACCCGCCGCATTCTGGCACGACTGAATCGCGCGCATCACGAGCAGTGGGTTGCCCGTGGGCAAGCGTCCCGCAACACCAACATTGCCGTTGAACGGCATCTGGAACGTCGCCGCGACATTGTCGATATAGCCGCCCTGCTTGTCAGCATAGATCACGCCGCGGAAACCGATGCGGTCGGTAATGATCGGAATGTTGATAAACGCGTCACCGGCGACGCTTTCCTTGCCCTTTTTCGTGAAGGCATAGCTTGCGTTGAAACCCGTGTGAAATTCGCTGAGGTCCGGCTTGTTCGTGATGTAGCGAACCGCGCCTCCCATTGCACTGGCGCCAAAAAGCGTGCCCTGCGGACCGGCCAATACCTCGACGCGCTGCAAGTCGACGGTGTAGAGATCGAGATTGCGACCGACCAGGGAAGCGGGCGCATCGTTGACGTAAAGCGCAACCGTCGGCTGCGATCCGGCCGTCCCCGCGATTTGCAAACCCGGCGTACCCGACGACAGGCCGCGGATATAAATGGAGGATGCGCCAGGACCGCGCGACGCCGCGCGCACATTGGGCAGATATTCGATCAGCTTGTCGAAATTGGTGACGTTGAGATCGCCGAGCGCGTCCCCACTAAGTGCCTGGATCGCAAGAGGAATTTTATTGGCCGATTCATCGCGCCGCGTTGCGGTAACGATGATTTCCTTGACACCGCCATCATCGGCCTGGGCTTCTTCATCCTGGGCGAAGGCTGGTACAGCTCCAGCTCCAAGCGATGCCAATACGAATGCCGCAGCCGACAGTTTCAGACTAGCTTTCAATGATTTTCTCCCCTCGTTAACCGCACCAATAAACCGATCCGCCTCCGCAAAATCCGCTATTTTCCGTGGTTTTCTCTAAACTCAACGTGTCTGTTAGCGTACTATGCTGCAAATGAGCAATTTTTATGTACCGGTAAATTTTTTTGCACAGCCGATTACAACTTCTACATGCTGAAATTAGAGCGGCTGATGTAAGTGCACTCGACTGGAAACCGCTGCGGACGCTCGCTAGGCGGCGCAGCAGCATGTTACCGAGGGGGAAATCGATGACGACTGGGGCCGGGTTTGTCCTGTTGATTGCCAGCGAAGACCGGAAAGGGATCGTCGCGGCAGTTGCCAATTCGCTGGTCAGTCAGGACTGCAACATCGTTGAGAGTGCTCAATATGGCGACGAGCGGTCAGGGCGGTTTTTCATGCGCGTTGCTCTGAGCGGGCCCGGAGGTTTGACGATTGAGGGGTTCACCGAAGCGTTCACGCCTGTCGCGACAGCCTTTCGATTGGATTGGCGCATTCACGATTTGCGGCAGAAGATGCGCGCGATGATCATGGTCAGCCAGGGCGGGCACTGTCTGAACGATTTATTGTACCGTACCTCTACCAACCGCCTGCCGATGGAGGTCACCAGCATTGTTTCCAATCACATGACGTGGCAACGCCGCGCAGAGCATGAAGGCATCGAATTCCATCATTTGCCAATCACGCCGGAGAACAAGCCCGAACAAGAGGCCAAGCTTTTGACCATGGTGGAGGAACAGCAGGTCGATCTGATCATCCTGGCGCGCTATATGCAGGTCTTGTCCGATCAGCTTTGTCGAAAGCTGGATGGCCGCGTGATCAACATCCACCACAGTTTCCTGCCAGGCTTCAAAGGCGCCAAACCCTATCATCGCGCCTATGAGCGCGGGGTGAAAATGGTTGGGGCAACCGCACATTATGTGACCCCCGATCTGGACGAAGGGCCCATTATTACGCAGGATGTTTCGGTCGTCGATCATGCCGACACAGTGGAGGATTTGATCGCACAGGGGCAGGATACCGAAAGCCGGGTGCTCGCGCGCGCGGTGAAGCTGCATCTGGAGCATCGGGTGATGCTGAACGGCAATCGCACCGTTGTGTTCAAATAGGTGGCAGGATGAACCGGGAGCAGGAACTTCTGAAGGCGCTCGACCAGTTGGCTATATCATGGACAATGCACGAGCATGAGGCAGTGTTTACCGTCGAAGCCAGCGCCGAGCTGCATGCATCCATCGCGGGCGCACACACCAAAAATCTGTTCCTGAAAGATGCGGTCGGCCAATATTGGCTGGTCACTGCACCGCATGACGCGCGCGTGGATCTCAAAGCCTTGCCCGCAGCGATAGGTTCCAAAAAACTCAGCTTTGGCAAAGCCGAGGCGATGGAGCAGCTGTTGGATATTTCCCCCGGTTCGGTAACGCCGCTTGCTGCCTTTAACGACCACGGGGGTCAGGTGAAGGTTGTTATCGACGCGCGGTTGGCCGGTGCGGATTGTGCCAATGTGCATCCCTTGCGCAATACTGCAACCATTGGTCTGTCAGGGCCCAATCTGGTTGCGTTTTTGACGGCGCATGCACATGCTCCGCTGATCATCGAGTTACCCGCACCAGAAAATTGAGTTTTAGGAGGATTTACGCCCATGAAAACACGCGCCGCCGTAGCCTTTGAAGCGAAGAAGCCGCTGGAGATTGTCGAACTCGATCTGGAAGGACCGAAGGAAGGTGAGGTTCTGGTCGAGATCATGGCGACCGGGATTTGCCATACCGATGCCTATACGCTCGACGGCTTCGACAGCGAAGGCATCTTCCCGTCGGTGCTCGGTCATGAAGGCGCAGGAATCGTGCGCGAGGTTGGCGCTGGCGTCACCAGCGTAAAGCCGGGCGATCATGCGATCCCGCTATACACCCCCGAATGCGGCAAGTGCAAAACCTGCCTGTCGGGCAAGTCCAACCTGTGCACTGCGATCCGCGCGACTCAGGGGAAGGGGTTGATGCCCGATGGGACGACGCGGTTCAGCTATCGCGGCCAGCCCATCTACCATTATATGGGCTGTTCCACCTTTTCGAACTTCACCGTACTCCCCGAAATCGCCGTTGCCAAAATCCGCGAAGACGCGCCGTTCAAGACCAGCTGCTATATCGGCTGCGGCGTCACCACCGGCGTTGGTGCGGTGACCAAAACTGCCAATGTGCAATCCGGCGACAATGTTGTGGTCTTCGGGCTTGGCGGCATTGGCCTCAACGTGATCCAGGGCGCCAAGCTCGCTGGCGCGAACATCATTCTCGGCATCGACATCAACCCCGACCGCGAAGAGTGGGGCCGGAAGTTTGGCATGACGCACTTTCTGAATACCAAGGGCATGAGCCGCGAAGATATTGTCGCAAAGATTGTCGAAATGACCGATGGCGGCGCGGATTACAGCTTTGATGCGACAGGCAACACTGAAGTCATGCGCACCGCTTTGGAATGCTGCCATCGCGGCTGGGGCACCAGCATCATCATCGGCGTTGCCGAGGCAGGCAAGGAAATCGCAACCCGGCCGTTCCAACTCGTCACCGGCCGCAACTGGCGCGGCACGGCCTTTGGCGGCGCCAAGGGGCGCACCGATGTGCCGAAGATCGTCGATATGTATATGGATGGCCAGATCCAGATCGACCCGATGATCACCCATGTGCTGGGCCTTGAAGACATCAACAAGGGCTTCGACCTCATGCACGCGGGCGAGAGCATTAGGAGTGTGGTCGTTTTTTGATGACCAGCGTCAAGGAGATCGTTGCTGAGCATAGCACATATGAGGGGCCGTTGCTGCCCATCCTGCATGATGTTCAAAAGGCGTTCGGGCATATCAGTGAAGACTCCATCCGCGAGATTGCATCAGCGCTGAACCTGACGCGCGCCGAAGTGTACGGAGTTGTCAGCTTCTACCATGATTTCCGCAAAGAGCCCGAAAGCCGCCCAGTTATCAAATTGTGCCGGGCAGAGGCCTGCAAGGCTCGCGGCGTCGAGGCGTTGATGCCGTTGGCCAAAGGGCAGACCCGCGTGAAGGTTAAGGCAGTCTATTGCCTTGGTCTCTGTTCGGTTGGCCCAGCGGCAATGGTTGGCGATACCGTCCACGCGCGGCTTGATGCCGAAGGCTTCGCTGCATTGATGGCTAGCACATGAAGGTTCATATTTCCGACGATGCCCTGGCGCTGGCGTGCGGCGCGGACGCGGTGGCGGCGGCGTTTGAAAGAGCGGGCGTGGAGGTCGAACGCGTTTCCAGTTGGGGTATGCATTGGCTGGAGCCTTTGGTTGATGTGGATGGGGTCGGCTACGGTCGTGTCAGCCCTGAGCAAGTCGCTTCGATCATCGATGGCAGCGCGCCATCAATCGGTTGTATCGAAGACCACCCCTTCATTGCCAGGCAAACGCGGCTGACCTTCGCCCGCGCAGGCAAGACACGTCCAACGTCGCTCGACAATTATTACGCCAGCGAAGGCTGGCTGGGTCTTGCCAAAGCACGCGAGATCGGGCCGGAGGCGACAGTCGAAACCGTGCTGGCTTCGGGATTACGTGGAAGGGGCGGGGCGGGCTTTCCGGCAGGCATAAAATGGAAGACGGTTGCAAGTGCTGTTGCGGACCAGAAATATATCGTCTGCAATGCCGATGAAGGCGACAGCGCTACCTTTGCCGACCGTATGGTGATGGAGGGCGATCCGTTCATGCTGATCGAAGGCATGGCGATTGCGGGCTTTGCTGTCGGGGCGAGCAAGGGCTTTGTCTATATCCGTTCCGAATATCCGCATGCCATTGCCAAGATGGAAGCGGCAATTGCGGCCTGCGCGCCTTTGATCGCGCCTTTCGAACTGGAAGTCCGCGTCGGCGCTGGTGCCTATGTGTGCGGCGAGGAGACCTCGCTGCTTAACAGCCTGGAGGGCAAACGCGGCGAAGTGCGCGCCAAGCCACCCTTGCCTGCGCTGGAAGGACTTTTCGGCAAGCCCACAGTCGTAAACAATGTGCTGACGCTCGCGGCGGTGCCGTGGATCATGACGCATGGCGCAGAGGCCTATGCCGCTTTCGGCATGGGACGGTCCAAAGGAACCATGCCGGTGCAACTGGCGGGCAATGTCAAGCATGGCGGATTGTTCGAAATCGGCTTCGGGATGACATTGGGCGAGTTGGTGAACGACATTGGCGGCGGTACCGACAGCGGACGCCCGGTACGCTGTGTACAGGTCGGTGGGCCGCTGGGGGCCTATATCCCGCCATCACAATTCGATTTGCCGTTCGATTATGAGGCCTTTACCGCTGCCGATGCACTGATCGGGCATGGCGGGATCACAGTATTCGACGACAGTGTCGATATGGCCCAAATGGCGCGTTTTGCCATGGAATTTTGCGCAGTCGAAAGCTGCGGCAAGTGCACGCCCTGCCGTCTTGGCAGCACGCGCGGCATGGAGACGCTAGACCAGATTATCGCAGGCAAGGATATCGAGAGGAATCTCGAACTGATTGCCGACCTCGCAGAAACAATGAAATATGGCTCGCTCTGCGCACTAGGGGGCTTCACGCCCTATCCGGTGATGAGTGCAATCACCCATTTCCCTGAGGACTTCCGGCGATGATCACGATCCTGGATGGCGGTATGGGGCGCGAATTGCAGCGGCTGGGCGCACCGTTTCGGCAGCCTGAATGGTCGGCTTTGGCGCTGATGGAAGGGCCAGAGTTTGTCACCCAGGCCCATCAGGCATTTGTGGGGGCCGGGGCGAATGTCATTTCGACCAACAGCTATGCCGTTGTGCCTTTTCACATTGGCGAGGCTCGGTTCAAGGACCATGGTTTGGAACTGGCCGGACTTGCGGGCACATTGGCGCGTAACGTTGCGGATGGCAGTGGTGTACAGGTCGCGGGTTCTCTGCCCCCTGTCCTTGGCTCCTACCGGCCCGACCTGTTCGAAGTAGAGGCAGCTCGGGGTATATTGTCGGTGTTGATTGAGGGACTGTCGCCCCATGCCGACATCTGGCTTGCCGAGACGCTCAGCACTTTGGGCGAGGCCGAACTGGTTGGCCAGATGCTGGTGGAAGATGCGCGCCCGCTATGGCTGTCCTTCACATTGAACGATGAAGGCCCTGCCCTGCTGCGCTCTGGCGAGACAATCGAGGCCGCCGTTGCCGTCGCGCAAAAACTGAAAGCCGAAGCGCTGCTGTTCAATTGCAGCGCACCCGAAGCGATGGAAGATGCCGTCATCCAAGCCAAAGCGGCAATGGGCAGCGACCCAGTCAAAATCGGCGTTTATGCCAATGGCTTTGCGCATGATGATGAGGCAGTCGATGCGAATGCGGGCCTCAGAAACATTCGCGCCGATCTTGATCCACCCCGTTATCTGGAATGGGCAATCAAATGGGTTGCGGCGGGCGCGACCATGGTCGGCGGATGCTGCGGGATCGGCCCGGAGCACATCAAGGCTTTGGCGGATGGCCTGCGATGAAACCTGCGCTCCCACGATCAGGCATTTTGGTGTAAGGACGGGACCATGACCTACCAACCGCAAAAGGATTTTGGTACGCCTGCGAGCCGATCAAGCGAGATGGTCGAATGCGTCATCGACGGTCGCAAGGTGACTGTTCCGGCAGGTACCAGTGTGATGCGCGCGGCGGCGGAAAATGACACCAGCATCCCCAAGCTGTGTGCGACCGACAATATGAAGAGCTTCGGTTCGTGCCGCCTGTGCCTTGTCGAAATAGAAGGGCGCAAGGGCACGCCCGCCAGCTGCACCACCCCGGTCGAGGTCGGCATGGTCGTTCACACGCAGACGCCTTTGCTGCAAAAGCTGCGCAAGGGCGTGATGGAACTCTATATCTCCGATCACCCGCTCGATTGCCTGACCTGCGCCGCCAATGGTGATTGCGAGTTGCAGGATCAGGCAGGCGCAGTTGGCCTGCGCGATGTGCGCTATGCGGTGGAGGCAACGCATCTGGGGCAGGAAAAGGACCATTCCAACCCCTATTTCGATTTCGACCCCAGCAAATGCATTGCCTGTTCGCGCTGCATCCGCGCCTGCGACGAGGTGCAGGGTACGCTGGCGCTGACGATGGACGGGCGCGGCTGGGATTCGAAGATTTCGGCAGGGCTTGCCAGCGACAATTTCCTCGACAGCGAATGCGTTTCGTGCGGCGCTTGCGTGCAGGCCTGCCCGACGGCGACGCTGATCGAAAAAAAGGTGGTCGAGGTTGGTACGCCGGAGCGCAGTGTGGTCACAACCTGTGCCTATTGCGGTGTCGGATGCACCTTCCGCGCTGAAATGCGCGGCGAGCAACTGGTCCGCATGGTGCCATGGAAAGACGGCAAGGCCAATCGCGGTCATAGCTGCGTCAAGGGCCGCTTTGCCTGGGGCTATGCCCAGCACCAGGAACGCATCCTGAAACCCATGATCCGCGCGAGCATCGACCAGCCATGGCGGGAAGTAGAATGGGATGAGGCCTTTGCCTATGCCGCATCCGAACTGAAGCGGATCAGCGACAAATATGGCCGCCATTCGCTCGGCGGGATCACTTCCAGCCGTTGCACCAATGAAGAAACCTTCCTCGTCCAGAAACTGGTTCGTGCGGGCTTTGGCAATAACAATGTCGATACCTGCGCCCGCGTCTGCCACTCGCCGACCGGCTATGGCCTGAAGACGACATTCGGCACCAGTGCAGGGACGCAGGATTTTGATTCGGTTGAGGATAGCGACGTCATTTTGGTGATCGGCGCGAACCCGACCGATGCCCATCCGGTCTTTGCCAGCCGGATGAAGCGGCGACTGCGCGGGCAGGACGGTCGTCCGGGTGCGAAGCTGATCGTCGTCGATCCGCGCCGCACCGATCTCGTCCGTTCGCCGCACATACAGGCCGATGTGCATTTGCCGCTGCGCCCTGGCACCAACGTCGCGGTGCTGACCGCGATGGCGCATGTCATTGTGACCGAAGGGCTGGTTGACCAAGCCTTTGTGCGCGAACGCTGCGACTGGGATGAGTTTACCCATTGGGCGGAATTTGTGGCCCAAGAGCGCAATTCGCCCGAAACGCTGGAAGCGGTAACGCAGGTTGCTGCAGCCGATATCCGTCAGGCAGCGCGCATCTTTGCAACCGAGCGCAACGGCGCGATCTATTATGGCCTTGGCGTCACCGAGCACAGCCAGGGCAGCTCAACTGTGATGGCAATCGCCAATCTGGCGATGGCGACGGGCAATATCGGGCGGCGCGGCGTGGGCGTGAACCCCTTGCGCGGTCAGAATAATGTGCAGGGAGCCTGCGACATGGGCAGCTTCCCGCACGAACTTTCCGGCTATCGCCATATCAGCGATGGCGAGACGCGGCGGCTGTTTGAGGCCGACTGGGGCGTCAGCCTCGATCCCGAACCCGGCCTGCGCATTCCCAACATGCTTGATGCGGCGACCGATGGCGTTTTCAAGGCGCTTTATGTGCAGGGCGAGGACATACTTCAGTCCGACCCTAACACCGCGCATGTTTCGGCCGGGCTAGCGGCGATGGAATGCGTAATCGTCCACGATCTCTTTCTCAACGAAACCGCCAATTACGCGCATATCTTTTTACCGGGTTCGACCTTTTTGGAAAAGAACGGCACCTTCACCAACGCCGAACGCCGCATTCAACCAGTGCGCAAGGTGATGACACCACTGAACGGGCTGGAGGATTGGGAAATCACCCAGAGGCTGGCGCAGGCGATGGGGCTGGACTGGAATTACAGCCACCCGCGTGAGATCATGGACGAGGTCGCGCGGCTGACGCCCAGCTTTGCCGGAGTCAGTTTCGACCGGCTGGATCACGAGGGCTCGCTGCAATGGCCGGTCAACGATGCTGCGCCTTCCGGCTCGCCAATCATGCACATCGATGGCTTTGTTCGCGGCAAGGGCAAATTTGTCGTCACCGATTATGTTCCGACTGACGAGAAAACCGGGCCGCGTTTCCCGTTATTGCTGACCACTGGCCGGACCCTCAGCCAGTATAATGTCGGCGCGCAGACCCGTCGCACAGACAATGTCGCCTGGCATGCCGAAGATGTGCTCGAAATCCACCCGGTCGATGCCGAGGATCGCGGGTTGAAAAGCGGCGACTGGGTGAAGCTGGCCTCTCGCGCCGGCGAAACGACGCTTCGCGCCCAGGTGACTGATCGCGTTGCGCCAGGTGTTGTCTATACGACCTTCCACCATCCCGACACCCAAGCCAATGTCGTGACCACCGAATATTCGGACTGGGCGACCAATTGCCCGGAATATAAGGTTACGGCCGTGCAGATCAGTGCTTCGAACGGGCCGACCGACTGGCAGGAGGATTACCGCGAACAGGCCGAGCGATCGCGCCGTATCGTCCATGCGGAGCCCGCTGAGTGAACAGCATCGAGAAGCTGGTGATGATGGCGAACCAGATCGCCGCGAACAGGATGCACGAGCCCGACCCCGCTGCGGCAACGGCGCAACATATCAGGCTCTACTGGGACCCGCGGATGAAAAGACTCATCCGCGAGCATCGCGGCGAAGGCCTGAGCGCGACCGCTGCTGCCGCCATCGCCTTGCTCGAAGACACGCATGCCGATTGAAACCGGATCGACTGGCTTCAACTTTTCGGTGTTGCGGCCAAAAGCTGCAGGGATCGAAACGGTCCAGCGACAGCTGATATCCGAAACGCCCATTGCCATCGAATATAACGGCATTGGCTATGCGGTGATGATGGCTACTCCCATTGACTTGGAGGATTTTGCCGTCGGTTTCAGCCTGTCTGAGCATTTGATCGATAATGCCGCACAAATTGAGGCTATCGACTGTCACAGGTCCGAAAAAGGCTGGATCGTTCGCATACAGCTGCCTCCCGAACGCGCCGAGAAAGTCTATGCCCGCGCGCGGCAGCGCGTTTCCGAAAGCAGTTGCGGCCTTTGCGGGATGGACAATCTGGACGAGGTGATGCGCGAATTGCCGCGCGTGACGGCAAAAGTAGATTTTCCCGATGCAACCATCTTTTCAGCACTTTCGGCATTGCGCGAACATCAGATGCTCAACGCCGCAACCGGGGCATCGCACGCTGCGGCATTTTGTAAGTCCGATGGCGCAATCCAGATCGTGCGCGAAGATGTTGGGCGGCATAATGCGCTCGATAAGCTGATCGGGGCCATCGCCCGGTCCGGAGAGACCGCACAGACTGGTTTCCTTTTGCTCACCGCGCGGTGCAGTTTCGAGCTCGTCCAAAAGGCGATTTTGGCGAACTGTCCGATGCTGGTAACGATTTCGGCAGCGACCGATCTTGCGGCAACGACCGCCGCCGCGCACGGCCTGCGCCTTGTCAGCCTTGCGAGGCCGGATTCCGCGCTGTCCGCATTTCCATGAAGCGGCCGATCAGCCAGCTTCTGAACAGAGCAATGGCCGGATCGGCCAGATCGTCGGCATGCAGCTTTAGATAATAGCCATAGCCTTCCTCGATCACTGCATCATAGGGCATGACCAGCTTGCCCTCGGCAATTTCCGGGGCAAACATGTCGATATCGGCCAGCGTCACGCCGCCGCCGCCCATTGCGTAATGTGCCGCAGCGATGGCTGTGTCGAACGAGAGACCCTCGCCTGTTTCGATGTCCAGCCCGCACTGCCGTGCATAGCTTGACCACAGCAGATCGCGCGGCTGCCCTTCCAGCTTTATGTGCAGCAATTCCTGCCCGGTCAGAAATTGCGCACAAGTCTGCCCCGCTGCGGCCTTGGCGGTCTCTGGCGAACAGAGCGGCGCGACACGGACCATCCACAACAGGTCAGTGACGAAATCATCGACATTGGGCCGATCATAGACGATCGCCATGTCGATGCTGGTTGAGGGGAGCCCGGTTGCGGTCGTGCTTGACACATCGATCCGCATGTCGGGATGCTCGGTCCGGAATTCATGGAGCAGCGGCAACAACTGTTGTTGCAGCATCGATGGCGGAATGTGGATACGCAGCGCACGCTTTGCCTGCCGGTCGTCGCGGATCGCGTTTAGCGTCTGCTCTATTCGGTCGAGGCTTTTGGAAACTATCGGCAGCAACTCCTCGCCTGCGGCGCTAAGCGAAAGGCCGCTCGTTTCGCGTTCGAACAACGGCTTTCCAAGCAGTTCTTCAAGCCCGATCACATGCCGGCTTACCGCGCTTTGCGACACCGACAATGCGGAGGCGCCGCCGGTAAAGCTTCGATGCTGCCCCACCGCCTCAAAAGCGCGAAGCGCGTTGAGCGGGAGCCATCTCCGATTGATGGTGCCTTTATTTTCTATCGTCCGTGCCCTTCATTGACGCCAAAACGGCTGCAAACAGCCTTAGCCCAACATTTTGATATGGGGCCATGCAAAAAAGCGATTTTCCCTGACGGTGCTGTTAGTCCAGACTTTTCCTCGTTCGAGGGGATAGGCCATATGGATATTGCTGCTTTTTCTGGATTGCTGGGGGAACGGCGACCCGGCCATACGTTGCCGCAGGCGCTTTACGTCAGCGATGACACCTTCGCATTTGACATGGAAGCGGTCTTCAAAAACAGCTGGCTGATGGCAGGTATGGAGTGCGAACTGCCAAAATCGGGCAGCTACATGGCGTTCAATATCGGCCAATGGCCTGTGCTGATCGTTCGCGATACCAAAGATGAAATCCGCGCCTTTCACAATAGCTGCCGCCATCGCGGTTCGATATTGTGCCAACCAGGGCTTGGCAGCGCACCCAAACTCGTTTGCCCCTATCACCGCTGGACCTATAATCTCGACGGATCGCTTTTCGCTGCGACCCGCATGCCCGACGATTTCGAGAAAAGCGCGCATGGGCTGAAACCGATAGCCATTCAGGTGGTGGCAGGCGGGATCTTTATCTGCCTGTCCGACGATCCGCCGCCCTTCGATGAATTTGGCGACCGCTTCGCAG
>CAZSJE010000001.1:0-6902 GCA_964606835.1 uncultured Sphingorhabdus sp. | reverse complement strand
ATCTGCCTGTCCGACGATCCGCCGCCCTTCGATGAATTTGGCGACCGCTTCGCAGAATATGCCGGGCCGCTGAACTTCGCCGACATGAAGCTTGCCGGAACCGATGTGATGGTCGAGCAGGCCAATTGGAAGCTGGTGATGGACAATGCCCGTGAATGCTACCATTGCCCAACCGGCCATCCCGACCTCGCCAAATCCTTCCCTGTCGTCTTCAGCGGCTTTTTCGATGCCGAGGGAGACAGGCGCGCGTCGGAATATGCCGCGCAAATGGACGCGCTGGGCCTTCCGCATGCGGCAATCCAGGGCGACTGGTGGCAAATGAGCCGCTTTGCCCTCAATGAAGGCGCCAAAACCATCAGCATGGACGGGCAGCATCTGGTCAAAAAACTGCTGGTCGAGGGCAATGGCGGCAGCGTCGGGTCGTTCCGATGGGCGCTTGATCCGCACCTGTTTGCGCATGCGACCTCGGACCAGGTGTTCACCTGCAGCTTCCTGCCCGTATCGGCCACCGAAACGCATGCCTACAGCAAATGGTATGTCCACAAGGATGCGGCCGAGGGCGTCGATTATATTGTCGACGACCTGAAAGAGGTTTGGCTCAAGACCAATCAGCAAGACCGTGAGCTTGCCGAAAACAACCATCGCGGCGTGCTCAGCCCCGGCTACACGCCCGGCCCCTATTCGCCCGATGCCGAAACCTTGGCGCTGCAATTTGCCGACTGGTATTGCAGCAAGGCCTCTGCCTATATTGCTGCCCATGGCGGATAAGAAAAAAGAGGGCCTTCGTCCCGAAACGCTGGCCGTTGCGCACGGCTATGACCCGGAAATGGGGATGTGGGCGGCCAAGCCGCCGATCTTCATGACCTCCACTTTCGTCTATCCCTCGGCGCAATATGCCAAGGATGTGCATGAGGCCTTTTTCGACGGCACCGGGCCACTAAAGGGCGAAACGCATCATATCTACTCGCGGCTGGGGCATCCGGGGCTCGATTTCCTCGAAACGCGGCTGGCTGCGATTGACGGCGCTGAAGCGGCGGCGGCCTTTGCGAGCGGTATGGCAGCGCATTCGGCAATTGCCCTCGCCTTCATGCGCCCAGGCGACAGCATGATTCATGGCCGCCCGATCTATGGCGGCGTCGACATCCTCTACAACACCGTGCTCGCCGATTTTGGCACGCACAGCGACGCCTATGTCGATGGCACCGACGAGTCGGAGGTGCGCCGCGCGGCGGACGCGGCGATGGCCAAAGGGCCGTTAAAGCTGATCATTGCAGAAGCGCCTGCCAACCCGACGGCGGCTATTGTCGATTTGGAGCTGATGGTGCGCCTTGCTGACGAAATTGGCGAACGGCAAGGGCATCGACCTTTGGTTGTGGTCGACAACACATTGCTTGGGCCGTTCGCGCAGCGACCGATCGAACTGGGCGTCGACCTCAACATGACCTCTCTGACCAAATATTGCGCGGGACATAGCGATTTGCTTGCAGGCGGGGTCAGCGGGCAGACGGAGCTGATCGAGAAGCTCCGTTTCCAGCGCGTAACCTGGGGCAGCCATCTCGATCCCTTCACTTCTTGGCTGGTGCTACGTTCGCTCGAGTCGGTCGCCGTACGCAGCGAGCGCGCGATGGAAAATGCCCGCGCGGTGGCCGAATGGCTGCGCGACCATCCCAAGGTTGCGGGCGTCACCTATCTGGGCTTCCTGACCGAAGGATCGCGCCAGCGCGATGTCTATGACCGGCAATGCAAGGCGGCGGGTTCGACCTTCTCCTTCCACCTCCACGGCGGCGAGGCGGAGGCGTTTCGCATGCTCGACAGGATCAAACTGATGAAATTGGCGGTCAGCCTTGGCGGGTCCGAAACGCTGATTTGTCATTCGGCGAGCACCACACACTATGCCGTGCCGCGCGAACAGCGTCTCGCAGGCGGGATCACCGATGGCACGATGCGGTTGTCGGTGGGGCTGGAGCATAAGGATGATCTGATCGCCGATCTGGAACAGGCGCTGGAGGCGGTATGAGCGCGCGCGTCCATCAACAATCGGCAATCGATGGTAAATTCCCCGCGCCCGCAGCATGCTTCGATATGATTGTCGTGGGCGCGGGCACAAGCGGTGTAGCAGCGGCGCTGGCAGCGGCTCGAAACGGCCAATCGGTGCTTCTGGTCGATGAAAATCCGGTCCCCGGCCACCAGATTGGCAATGACGTGCCCTATTATTTCGGCGCGCGCGCAACGACGGCCGTGCAGAATAGCGAGCGGATGGTCGAAACGTTGTTCATGAACACCCCGGGGCTGGAAGAAGCCATTGAGGCGGGGGTCGAGTTGCTCCTCGGCACCAGTGTCTGGGGCATCTATCGCAACGGACCATTGGTGGCGAGCCTTCCGGCGCAAGTCGCGGGACTTGCCGATAGCGAGCGATCCTGGCTTGTAGGCTTCGAACGGCTGGTGCTGGCAACTGGTGCCCGCGATTTGCCGATGGCCTTTCCGGGTTGGAACCAACCAGGGGTGATGGGCGCTGCTGCGCTGAAAATGCTGCTGACGCGCTACGATGCCTTTGCTGGCAAGCGGATATTGATTGCCGGTTCGGGTGACCTAGCGCTGGAGACGGCGCTGCTGGCGCATGGCAAAGGGCTGGACGTCGCAGGGCTGGTCGAGGTGCGCGATGCGCCGCAAGGACCATCCGCGCTGATCGCTGAGGTCGAAGCGCACCAGATCGCGATCCATTGCGGCGTGCATCCGGTCGAGGCCAAAGGCGGTCTTGAAGGGGTGGAACAAGTCGTCCTGTCCAACGGCGAGACCATCGCTTGCGACACGGTGGTGATAGCGGTCGGCCTGGTGCCAATGATCGAGCTGGCCGATGCGCTGGGCAGCAAAAGGACCTTCGATCCAAAACGCGGCGGCCATGTGCCGCTAGGGGATGGCGCGATCTCGGCGGTCGGCACATGTGCTGGGCTGCCCGATACCGGGTTTGACCACATCGCCTATCGCTACGACTGGCTCAATGCGCTTGGTGGGGCCTGTGGCGGCGATACGATCATCTGCCAGTGCGAAGAGGTGACGCTTTCCGATCTGCTGAATGTGCAGCCACCGCGCTATCTGGATCGCCCAGTCGCAATGCAGGCACGGTCTTTGAAGACGCTGCTCCCCGACGGCCCGGTCAACCAGGACCAGATCAAGCGACTCACCCGTTCGGGCATGGGCGTGTGCCAGGGCCGCCGCTGCCGCGATCAGGTGGCGATGATGCTGGCGATGGAAGCGGGCAGCGAATTGTCCGAACTTCCGCTAGCGACCCACCGCGCGCCGGTCCGCCCCCTTCCCCTCAAGATCATTGCCGATTGGGACGAAGGGCAGGAAATGCGCGATGGCTGGGATGTGTGGATGGGCATTCCAACCCAATGGGTGCCCTATGCCGATATCGGTACACCCTATGAGGAGGAAAACCGGCGCGAGCTGGGCGGGAATATGCGGCTGTGAGCGCGCAGAAGGTCGTCATCGTTGGCGGAGGCGTTACCGGGCTGAGTGCGGCGTGGTGGCTCGCGCGATCGGGGGTGGATGTCTCTGTGCTCGACAAGGGGATCATCGGCTGGGAAGCCTCTGGCCGCAATGGCGGCGGCTGTTCGCACTATCAAAGTCCTTTGTTCAAGGAAGAGCAGCGCATGTGGCCGCAGATGGACGAGCTGCTCGGCTATCCGACCGAATTTTCACCCGAACGCATCGTCATGGCGGTGACTGAAAAACAGCTGAAGCAATATCATTATATTGCGCAGATGAATAACCGGCTGGGCCACCAAGTCGACATGCTCGACGCCCAGCAGGTGCGCGAGGCAGTGCCGCTGGCGGGCGACAATTGCCTGGGTGGCATCCATTACCGTTTCGGCGGCCATGCCAATCCGCAGCGCAGCGTGCAGGCCTATGCCTGGGCGATTCAGGATCTGGGCGGGCGGATCTTGCAGCATACGCCGGTCACCGGTTTCCAGACCGCAGGCGGCAAGGTGACAGCGGTGGAGAGTAACAAAGGAATCCATGAATGCGACGCAGTGGTGATCGCCGCTGGCCCGCAGACCGACAAGCTGTTGGCGCAGCTCGGCATCGACATGCCACTGACCGTCGCGCGCGCCGAGATGATCGTTACCGAGCCCGCGCCGATGATGAAGCTGGGCGGCGTGGACGGCAATGGGCTCTATGGCCGCCAGACCTTGCGCGGCAATCTTGCCTATGGCGGCGGGCCGCATGAGTGGGTCGAATTCGGAATGGATGGCCCCGGCAAGCATCCCGCAACCCCCCTCACCCGCAATCTCGCGCGCCGGGTAGTCGAGCTTTTCCCCAATGCCGCGCATTTGAACGTCATCCGCAGCTGGGCCGGAATAATCGAAATGACGCCTGATGGCCGCCCGATCATCGACCGGCGGGAGAATGTGACTTTCTGCACCATGTCCGGCGTGGGCTTTGGCCTGTCGCCAGCGTCGGGCCATGCGGTGCACGATCTGGTGATCGATGGGCATTGCACCTTCACCGATATCGACAAGCTATCCCTGTCACGCTTTGACGCGATAGCCGCCGATTGGCGCGAACAGCTTGGCTGGGTGCCGCTCTGATGGGGCGATATTCGGCGTTCAGCCTGCTGCGCGGAGCCCTTAACGGGCAAAAGCATTGGCAGCCCGCATGGCGCGATCCCGATCCCAAGCCGCATTATGACTTCATCGTCATTGGCGGCGGCGGGCATGGCCTGGCGACCGCCTATTATCTCGCAAAGGTGCACGGGCTGAAGAATATCGCGGTGCTGGAAAAGGGCTGGATTGGTGGCGGCAACACCGGGCGAAATACCACCATCGTCCGCTCCAATTATCGCCAGCCCGCGCTTCACAACCTGTTCGAGTTCGGTTTGAAGATGTGGGAGCATCTCTCCGACGAGCTGAATTACAACGTCATGTTTTCCCCGCGCGGATCGCTGACATTGGGGCATAGCGACGCCGACATGACGGTGTTGGCGCAGCGCGGCGATGCGATGCGATGCAGCGGGATCGACGCAGAATTGCTCAGTCGCAATCAGGTCGCAAAGATGGAGCCGCTGCTGGATATGTCGCGCGACGCGCGTTTCCCCATAGAGGGCGCGCTGCTGCAAGGGCGCGGTGGCACCGCCCGCCATGATGCCGTCGCATGGGGCTATGCACGCGGTGCCGACAGCCTGGGCGTCGATATCATCCAGAAATGCGAAGTCACGGGCGTCGTCCGGGATGGCGATGCAGCGGTCGGGGTCGAAACCACACGCGGGCGGATTGGCGCAGGCCGGGTCGGCATTTGCGTCGCGGGACATAGCGGCCATGTCGCGGGGCTTGCGGGTCTGAAACTGCCGATTGAATCGCAAACCTTGCAGGCGATGGTGACCGAAGGCGTCAAGCCGATGATCAACTGCGTCATTCAGACGCAATCGCTGCATTGCTACATCAGCCAGTCGGACAAGGGGGGGATCGTCTTTGGCGGCGATCCGGACAATTGGCCGAGCTATGCCCAGCGCGGCGATCCGATGATCATGGAACGGGCCATCGCGCAGGGGCTGGCTCTGGTCCCTGCCTTGTCGCGCCTGCGCATGGTCCGCACCTGGTCGGGCGTCACCGATATGAGCTTCGATGGCTCCCCGATCATCAGCGAAACACCGGTCAGGAACCTCTATCTCAATGGAGGCTGGTGCTATGGCGGCTTCAAAGCGACGCCTGCTTCGGGCTGGACCTATGCGCACACGCTGGCGACTGGCAAGCCGCACGCACTGAACGCGCCCTTCGCGCTTGACCGCTTCGAACGCGGCGCGACAATCGATGAAACGGGGAGCGGCCCGATGCCGAACAGTCGCTAGGATGATGTTTGTCGCCTGCCCCCATTGCGGCCCGCGCGCGCAGGCCGAGTTCACCTATGAACGCACCGTCGATTCGGTCGTGCCGCTGGACGCAGCACCCGAAGAGGCCATGAAGACGCTCTTCACGCGCACCAACCCGCGCGGGGTCGATGAGGAAATCTGGCGGCACACTTATGGCTGCCGCGCCTGGATGGTCATCAGCCGCCATCGCGTGACCAACGAAATCAGCGCCATCCGGGCGGTTGGCCCGGAGGCGCTTCCGTGATCAACTTCCGCTTCGATGGCAAAGCCTATCAGGCGCAGGAAGGCGACACACTCGCCGCCGCCTTGCTGCGCAACGGCATCGGCTTGATCGGCCGCTCTTTCAAATACCACCGCCCGCGCGGGATTATGACCGCTGGCGTCGAAGAACCCAATGCGCTGGTCACCGTTGGTGAAGGCGGACGTGCCGAACCCAATACGCGCGCAACCGATATATTCGTCTATGAAGGCCTCGTCGCGCGCAGCCAGAACCGTTGGCCCTCTCTCGGTTTCGACGTCGGCGCGGTGCTGGGACTTGCCGCGCCGGTTTTCTCGGCAGGCTTTTACTACAAGACCTTTTTCGGCTCGGCCAAACGCTGGATGGTCTATGAGCGGTTTATCCGGAAGGCTGCTGGGCTGGGTGACGCGCCAACGCTTGCCGACCCCGACCATTATAGCCAGCGTGCGGCCTTTTGCGATGTGCTCGTCGCGGGCGCAGGCCCGGCTGGACTTTCCGCAGCGTTGGAAGCCGCCGAAGCAGGCAAGCGCGTTATACTTGTCGAGCAGGACAGCATCCTCGGCCCCTCGCTGATCCGCGACCCGCAAGAATTGGACAGCGCCTGGATTGAAGCAACTGCCGCCCGCATCCGCGCCGCTGGTGGCCGCATCCTAACGCGCACCACGGCATCGGGCTATTGGGAGCATGATCTGGTCACGCTCACGCAGCGGATTGCGGAGCCGGGGCAAGTGCCAACCAATGGCGTGGCACAAAGGCTTTGGCATGTTCGGGCAGGCGAAGTGATCCTTGCGACCG